>CAJMHU010000004.1 GCA_905213305.1 uncultured Anaerostipes sp. | reverse complement strand
TGACGTGCTTTCGGGCATCTGGGCTCCACCCTGTCTTTGGATGGCTCCAGCACCTGCTCCACCCTTGCAAATCCATAATTTTTCTTTGTCTTTATAATTTTAGCGCGAACCTTATCTCCGATCACCGCGTCCTTTAAAAAAAGGGCATAGCCGTCTATATGGCCAATGCCCTCTCCCTCATTTCCAATGTCATCAATATACAGTTCTACTATCTGATTTTTCTTAAATTCCATATGCACCTCTAAATTGATGTTTTACGAATCCTTGTATCCAAAAGCCGCTGAAATCCGGACCATTCCTGATCTTCTTTTTGTTTCTCCATAATCTCCGCAAAAGTTTCCATACGGGCATCCAGATTATCCGCCTGACTCAGTGCAATTGCCTCCAAAAGCGCAGGCTTTTTCGGGGAACCGAATTCTAACTCCCCGTGATGAGCCAGCATACAGTGCTTTACTTCATTGGCAAGCTTCGGCGGAAACCCAGGGATCTCCCGAATCAAGCGGTCCAGCTTGATCGCCCCCATCACAATGTGCCCCACAAGCTGTCCTTCGTCTGTATAGTCATTCTCAGGGAATCCGGACAGCTCCTCGACTTTTCCCATATCATGCCACAGAGCGCACATGACAATCAAATCCCGATTGATCTGCGGATACAATGCAGCATAGCTTTCACATACCTTTGCAACCGAAAGACTGTGCTCTAAAAGCCCTCCAATATATCCATGATGCACACTCTTTGCCGCAGAATGCACTTTAAACTCTCTCGCAAAATTCTGGTCCTCCACAAAAACCTTCTCTGCCAGTTTTTTAAGATGCGGCTCTTTTGTCTTTTGAATCATCCGCAGTAATTCCTGATACATGCCGTCAATATCCCTCTTGGTACTCGGCATATAATCTGTCATCTGATATTCTCCCTCGGAAGCCTTGCGGATCTGCTGAATATTTAACTGATGGGCGCCCTGATAACTGGTCACCTGTCCGCGAACCTGTATGTAATCCATCGCCTCAAAATGACCAATGGCATTGGTCAGCTCCCACACTTTTCCGTCAATCATACCGGTTTTATCCTGAAGAGTCAGGGAATAATAAGATTTTCCGAATTTTGAAGTTCCCGGTGATTTTGTTTTACATAAATAGATCTCCGTAATTTGATCTCCTTCACGTAAATCGCTAATATATCTCATGTTTGAAACCTTTCTAGTTTAAAATTTTAAATCCTCTTCAATTTTTCACATTTTATTATGCCACAGTTCATTTATAAAATCCATACCCAAAACATGCAAAAAGACGATATTCTAAATGTATCCTTTGAAAACCAAAGGCACTGCAAAATATCGTCTCTTCTTGTTTGCATTTTCATCTTTTGCTTCGCCGCTACGATTCCTTTGCGTTTTTATACGCCTGCTCATAGAAAAATTCCTGCGAATTTAAACATGTTTCCTGATTCTTCGGAATTTTATAATTTCCCCTGAAATCCTCCTCCCGCGCCTTTTGATTGTCACTGAGCATCGTAATAAACATTTCCGTCAGCTGCATTTTCAGTTCCGGATCATAAACAGGTGCCGCAACCTCTACCCGGCGCAGAGTATTTCTGGTCATAAAATCTGCAGAAGCAATGTAAACTTTTTCTCTTCCTCTACTTCCGAAAATATAAATGCGGGAATGCTCCAGAAACCGACCCACAATGCTCCTTACCTGAATATTCTCCGTTTTCCCTTTGATCCCCGGAATTAAACAACAAATTCCCCGAATCACCATATCAATTTTCACTCCCGCGCAGGACGCCTCTGTCAGCTTATCCATAATCTTCTTATCTGTAAGAGAATTCATTTTTAAGCCGATATAGCTGTCCTCTCCGGCTTTTGCATGTTCTATTTCCTGATCAATCATTTCCAGAACTCGATTTTGCAGGCAGTTGGGCGCCACCAGAAGATGATTGGATGACTCTACCGTGTCCCCCATTGACAGCGCCTGAAACACATCTGCCGCTTCCATTGCAATATCAACATTGGCAGTCATCAACGATAAATCGGTATACAATCGGCTGGTTTTTTCATTATAATTTCCGGTTCCGATCTGGGTAATATATTCTACATGCCCTTCGATTTTTCTTGTAATCAGACATAATTTAGAGTGAACCTTATAACCGTCTAATCCATAGATCACACGGCATCCGGCATCCTCCAGTCTTCTGGACCATTCAATGTTGTTTTCCTCATCAAAACGAGCCTTTAACTCCACTAAAATGGTGACGTCCTTTCCGTTTTCTGCCGCTTCAATTAAGGACTCCACAATTTTACTCTGCTTTGCCACACGATATAACGTCATTTTAATGGAAACTACGTTTTTATCGTTTGCTGCCTGCGAAAGCAAGCTTAAAAACGGACGCATACTCTCATAAGGATAAGACAGCAGTTTATCTTTTTGGGCAATTTGGTCCATGATCGGCTCATCCTCGGAAAACTGCGGAGATTTCTGTGGAACTCTCTTCTCAAAGAACAAATGGTTTTCTCTCCGAAGAATGTCCTGTACCCCAAATACAAAGGATAAATCCAACGGCGCCTGACTGTAGAAGACGTATCTCGGATCTAAATCCAGATATTCACATAATAAATCAATGATTTCTCCGTCCATTTCCTTGGATAATTCCAGACGAACCGGCGCCAGCTTCTTTCGTTTCTTTATTAACTGAATCATAAAATCACGATAGTCGAGATCTTCATCATATAGAGCATCGGCATCAATATCTGCATTTCTTGTAACCCGAATCAAGGCTTTTGCTTTTACATGATATCCTTTAAAAACCCTTGGAACATAGTGGAGAATCATCTCCTCCGACAACATATAATCTCCGTTATTTGACGATTTAATCAATCTTTGAAATACCTGATTTCCACATGGAATGATGCCAAGCTTTTCCTTTCCGCTTTTTGTCTCCAATACCGCAACCACATAGATCTCCTTGTTTTTCAAAAAAGGAAACGGCTGTCGTTTTCCTATGATCGTAGGCGAAATTAACGGAGCAATCTCTGCCTGAAAATATGCTCGAAGATATTCACTTTCCTTCTTGGATATCTTTTGGAAGTTTACCAGCTTAATTCCGTAATCTTCCACCTGCTCCATAATTTCTTCATAAACACTGTCCTTTCTGCGGTTTAATTTCCTCACCGCGGGCATGATCGCTTCCAGCTGTTCGTTTGGCGTCATCTTCGTTTTATTTTCTTTCATATCCCGGTCAATTAACATCTGATCAATCAAAGATCCCACACGCACCATAAAAAATTCATCCAAATTGCTCTGATAAATCGAAGCAAAGGTTAAACGCTCGCATAAAGGAACCTCTTTATTTTCTGCCTCTTCCAGTACGCGCTCATTGAATTTCAGCCACGAAAGTTCCCGATTCATAAATATCTTCTGTTCTGTTTTCATTCTATCCTCCAAAAAGCTTTTTGACACATTATCTTTCCGGGATGCTGAAGACGCATCCCGTCTCACATCGACAGACGGCATCTGTTTAGGTTTTTCTTATATTTTACGATCCTTCCGTTAAAAATAAAGACACGCTATGTTAAGTTTTTGTAAAATTCTTTCTTAATTCTGGATTTTCTTCTATCCGTTTACACCGGGAAAAATCTATGTTAAACTCAAATGGAACCAGATATAAACTGTAAAAGGAAGCAAAACTCATGAATCAAAAAGTATTACAAACCTTGGAATTTGATAAAATTATAAAAATATTAACAGAATATGCCACAACGGAGCTTGGCAAAGCCATGTGTTCGGCTCTGACACCTATGACTGAAGAATCTCATATTTTAAATGCCCAGGACCAGACACAGGATGCATTGACACGAATTTATCAGCGTGGAAATGTATCTTTTTTTGGCGTAAATGATCTGTCTGCCTCTCTGGCAAGATTAAAAATGAAGGGAACCCTGGGAATCGGTGAACTTCTTGATATCGCCCGGCTTTTAGAAACTGTAAAAAACGCTGTTTCCTACGGCGTTCGGACTGACGATGAAACGGAAGCGGATTCTCTGGATGATCTGTTTGAAAGCCTGCTTCCAATGGAAGACCTTCTGCGTGAAATTCGCCGCTGTATTATCTCTGAAGAAGAAATCAGTGATGATGCCTCCTCTTCATTAAAGAGTATTCGTCGTGCCATCAAACAAACCAACCAGAAAATTCATTCTCAGCTAACGGCTATGGTAAGCGCTTCTTCCAATCAGGACAAGCTTCAGGACGCCATTGTGACCATGCGAAACGGACGTTACTGTATTCCGGTAAAACAAGAATACCGCAATTCCTTTCAGGGGATGATTCATGACCAATCTGCCTCCGGCAGTACACTTTTCATTGAACCGATGGCTGTGGTTGCTCTAAACAATGAACGAAAAGAACTGGAAGGCAAAGAGCAGACGGAAATTGAGAGAATTTTATCTCTGTTAAGTGAACAGGCTTCCTATGGTATTGACGATCTTGCATCCAACCAGAAAACCTTAGTCCTTCTTGATTTTATTTTTGCAAAAGCAAAATATGCAAAAGATCTCAACGCATCCAAGCCCATCTTTCGAGAAGACGGTATTATTCAGATTAAACATGGTCGCCATCCGCTTTTAGACCAAAAAAAAGTCGTGCCGATCAATGTTTCTCTTGGAAAAGATTTTTCCATGCTGATTGTAACCGGTCCGAATACCGGTGGAAAAACGGTTTCCTTAAAAACCGTTGGACTTTTGACTTTGATGGGACAGTCCGGACTGCATATCCCGGCTTTTCAGGGATCATCCCTTGGTATTTTCCGGGAAGTTTTTGCCGATATCGGAGATGAACAAAGTATCGAACAAAATCTCAGTACCTTTTCCTCTCATATGACAAATATTGTCTCCATTGTACAACAGGCACATGGTGATTCTCTTGTACTGCTTGACGAGCTCTGCGGCGGAACAGATCCCATCGAAGGAGCCGCTCTTGCCATATCCATCCTGACGGATCTCCATGACAGAGGAATCAAGACTATGGCAACGACACATTACAGTGAATTGAAAATGTTTGCCCTGTCTGCCGATGATATTGAAAATGCCTCCTGTGAGTTTGATGTGGAAACGCTTTCCCCGACTTATCGGCTGATGATCGGAATTCCCGGAAAAAGCAACGCCTTTGCAATTTCCAGAAAACTGGGATTGGATGAACATATTATCGAAGGCGCCTCCGGTCAGATCGACCAGTCCGTAAAAGATTTTGAAAGTATCCTTACGGATCTGGAACAAAGTAAGCAGACCATTGAACAGGAACAAGAGGAAATTTTAGAGTATCGAAAGGAAATAGAATCCCTCCGACAAAGCTTAAAATCCAAGCAGGATCATCTCAAAGAAAAACGGGAAAAAATGCTCCGGGAGGCACGAGAAGAAGCTCATAATATTATTTCCGAAGCAAAAGAAATCGCAGATTCCACCATCAGGGAATACAATCAACTGAAAAAACAACGCAATCACCCTGATACTAACAAGAAAATGGAACATATGCGTAGCGATCTCCGCGGTCATATGAGCAAACTGGAAAACCAGATGGCATACAAATCTAAAAAACGCCGGAAACGCCATCATGATCCTGTGGATTTTCATATTGGAGATGAGGTTTATGTGACCAGTCTTTCGTTGGCGGGAACTGTTTCCACTCTCCCCAACGCTAAGGGGGATCTCTATGTACAGATGGGAATGATGCGTTCCTTAGTCAACATCAAAGATCTTGAGATAACAAAAACAATACAGGAAGTGAAAAAAGAAAATCAACGAAATGAAAGCAGAAACCGCGGACGAACTTCCATTCAAAAAGCGGCTTCCATCAAGCCGGAAATCAATGTTATGGGAATGACTGTCGATGAGGCCGTTTCCCAGCTGGATAAATATATTGACGATGCCTGCCTTGCCAATTTAAATCAGATAACCGTAGTGCACGGAAAAGGCACCGGCGCTCTGAGAAAGGGTCTTCACACCTACTTCAAGCAATTGAAAAAGCAACATAGGATTTCCGGATATCGCGATGGCGAATACGGAGAAGGCGATCTGGGCGTGACCGTCGTATTGCTGTGACGCATAATTTCTAAAACTTAACAAACCGGAGCCATTGTACAAACTTAAAAACGGCTCCGGTTGATCTTCTCTTTCGATAAAAGTCGAATCTCTATTTCCAGACTTCTTCTGCGATTTCTTTTACTAGGGCTAATTTTGCCCACTGTTCTTCTTCCGTCAGTTTATTTCCGATTTCACAGGATGCAAATCCGCACTGTGGACTTAGATACAGGCGATCCAACGGAAGATACTTCGCTGCCTCTTTAATTCTTTGAATTATAGTCTCCTTATCCTCAAGTTTTGGTGTTTTTGTCGTAATTAACCCAAGAACTACCTTTTTATCACCGGATACCTTTGCAAGAGATTCAAAACCTCCGGACCGCTCATCATCAAATTCCAGATAATAAGCTTCCACATTTTCTTTCGCAAACAATGTCTGCGCCACACTGTCATAAGCTCCGCTGCTTGCATAGGTGGAGTGGAAATTACCTCTGCATACATGCGTACTGATCACAAGATCTTCTGGTTTTCCTTCGATAGCTGCATTGTTAAGTTCCAACAATTCATTCTTGATTTTTTCAAGTCCTGCCGCATCGGTTCCAAAAAATTCACAGGCTTTCGGGTCCACTAACATTCCCCAGGAGCAATCATCAAACTGAAGATTTCTGCATCCTGCCGCATAAACATCCTGAATAAACTGCTGATATCCTTTTGTAATATCTTTTGCCAATTCCTCCTTGGTTTCGTAAAATTTCTTAGAATTTTCCCATGCAAACGGCATAATCATCTGTTCCATAAACTGTGCCGGCGCCGGAATTGTAAGTTTGGCTACGGTACTCTCATCTTCCAAAGCTTTTACAAATTTAAAATCTTCTACAAACGGATGTGCTTTGTAAGCAACCTTTCCGGTGAGATAAGTGTCATCAATCATGGCTGCCTCACCGTGAAACGGAAGTCCCGTCTGGGTTTTACTGTGACCAACACCTTCAAATCCCCACATAAAATCCAGATGCCATGTGGCTCTGCGAAATTCACCATCTGTAATAACATGGTACCCTGCCGCCTTTTGTTTTTCCACCAAATTCCGGATGCATTCATCCTCTGTCTTTGTCAGTTCTTCCCTGCTGACGCTCCCATCTTCATATGCTGCTCTCGCTTTCTTTAAACGTTCCGGTCTTAAAAAACTTCCCACAAAATCATATCGAAACGGTGTACGAAATGTACTCATATTATATCCTCCTGCAAAGCTAAATTTATTGTTTACTCACCACTTGTCATAACCGGTGCTTTTTTACGTACACTTAGTTTACCTCAAAGAAATCCTGTTGTGAAATACCGAAAAAAAATAGTTGGTTATAGTGATAGACTATAACCAACAAGGTAATGCAATAAGACCTTGCGAAACGAAACAAAGCGGAGCAAATCCCTCAATCCTTGAGGGACTCACTCCGCTTTTCCTTCCATGATGTATTTACACTTCCGTCAATTTGATTCCATTATTTCAATCTGACACGCCTTCATGGCTTCCAGCGCGCGAACATGACTTTCCCGCGTAACCCCCGCACAGCATAAGGAATCCACCATCAGTCTCGCCTCCGGAAATGCCGCCTTTAGGATCATGGCATTGGAAATTACACAAATATCCGTACATAATCCAATCAGCTGAATCTCAAGATCCTCACCGACAAAATCCTCTTTGATTTGCTCTGCCAGTTCTATCGAGCCAAATGCTCCCTTCCTGCAAAACGTATGAACCCGTCCTTTAGTTTTGACAAGCGCTTCCATAATTTCCGAATTTAACGCCCATCCGTCCTCACCGCAAATACAGTGCAGAACCGGAAGATTTTTCCCCTCCCGGGTTTCCAGATAATTTTCGGAATGAGTATCTAAGGTTCCGTAAATATCTCCCTGAAACTCAAGAATTTTCTGTGCTGCATAAGATACGATCTTCTGTGCTTCCTCCGTTCCCAGTGAGCCGTCAATAAAGTCATTTTGTAAATCGATTGCCACTAATAGTTTCTTCATTGCAGCCTTTCTCCCACTAACTGATTTACCAGCTTTCCATCTGCCTTTCCTTTGACTCTCGGCATTAAATTCTTCATCACGTTTCCCTTATCCTGCATTGATGGATGCGATATGCCCAGCTCGCTTAAAACAGAGTCAATCTCAGCCCTGATCTGCTCTTCACTCATCTGCTCCGGTGCAAATTCCTCCAGTACAGCCAGCCTTGTCCTGCATTCTTCTATAATATCTGTCCGGTCCGGCGGACAGGACTCCATGGTTTCTTTTGTCTGCTTGATTTCCTTTGCAATAATTGAATTTTCTTCTGCCTCCGTCAAATCCTCTCTTTTATCAATCTGTGCATTTTTTAACGCATTCAACAGCATGGAAAGACTTTCTTTTCTCTCTTTTTCCTTCTTTTTCATTGCAGTCATCATTTCTCTGCGAATTACATCAATCATACTCATCGTATTGTCCTCCTCCAATTTTCTATTTCTGTTAAATTTCCCAGTAATATAAACTTCCTTCTATCTCCCGCCGATAAGAACTTGCGAGCCATACATCCCTGTAAGTACGAACTTCCAAAAAAGACTCGCTCTTCTCCTTTAAGAACAGATCCTTTTCAAAAACATGGACATAAACCGGATCTCCCACTCGCTCCTCCTCAAAAATCTGCCCTGCATCAATATAAGCACTTCCAATATCCAGTCTTTTTCCCTTTCGTCCGCAGATTTCGGTCTGCTCATACACCAAAATATCTTTTGTCATAAATAAAAACAACTTGATCGGATGTACCCAGAGACAGTCCTCGGAAACGACTTTCATATCACACGGAATTCCGCGGCCGCAAATATAGTCTCGCAGCATATGAAGGCTTTTTCTTTCTTCCCGATTCCCTGCTTTTAAAATCCCCATGCCTCCGAGTTTGGATACTTTGGCAACTGACTGTTCCTCAAGAATCATCACTGCTTTTCCCTGTTCCTTTTGGAAATGCGCCTCAATTCCGTGGCGCAGCGTTGCTCCGATGTAGACAATGTCTGCTTTCTGATCTCTTCTCAGAATCGGATAGTCGGGAAATTCCATTTTTTCCTGCCAGATTGAATGCATAACTTTCACCTCATTTTTTAAGTAGTATATGCATTTTCTTTTTTAATATTGGCATTTCCCGACAGTTCTCGGATATGGAATCACATCTCTGATATTGCCGATTCCTGTTACATACATTACCATTCGTTCAAATCCAAGACCGAATCCGGCATGGCGCGTCGATCCATATTTCCGAAGATCCAGATAAAATTCATAATCCTCAGGATTCATCGCATTCTCTTCCATACGTTTCTTCAGCTTGTCCAGATCATCTTCTCTCTGACTTCCTCCGATTATCTCTCCAATCGCTGGTACCAGAAGGTCCATCGCTGCTACCGTCTTTTCATCCGGATTCATTTTCATATAAAAAGCCTTAATCTCTTTCGGATAATCCGTAACAAACACCGGTTTCTTGAAAATCTCCTCTGTTAAAAAGCGCTCGTGTTCTGTCTGAAGATCCGTTCCCCAGGATACCTTATATTCAAACTGATCATTATGCTCTTCCAGAAGTTTTACTGCTTCTGTATATGTGACCCGTGCAAAATCGGAAGAAACTACATGTTCCAACCGTTCTATCAGTCCTTTGTCAATAAACTGATTAAAAAATCTCATCTCTTCCGGTGCATGCTCCATAACATAGCCAATAACATATTTGATCATCTGCTCTGCCAGTATCATATTGTCGTCCAGATCGGCAAAGGCAATTTCCGGTTCAATCATCCAGAATTCTGCCGCATGCCTTGTGGTGTTGGATGCTTCTGCCCGAAACGTGGGACCAAAGGTATAAATATTCCGGAATGCCTGAGCAAAGGTTTCTCCTGCCAGCTGACCACTGACGGTAAGGCTTACCGGCTTCTTAAAAAAATCTTCCTCATAATCTACATGTTGTCCTGCAAGATTCTCAAGATCCATGGTCGTTACCTGAAACATTTCTCCCGCTCCCTCGCAGTCCTGTCCGGTAATAATCGGCGTATGCACATAAACAAAATCTCTTTCCATGAAAAACTTATGAATCGCGTAGGCGGTGAGAGAACGTACGCGAAAAACAGCTTGAAAGGTATTGGTCCTCGGACGCAAATGAGAAATCTTTCTTAAATATTCTAACGTATGACGTTTCTTTTGCAGTGGATAATCGGATGGGCATTCTCCCTCCACTACAACGCTGTTTGCCTGGATTTCAAAAGGCTGTTTTGCTTCCGGAGTCAAAACCAAAATTCCCCGGACAATCACAGATGATCCCACCGTCAGTTTGCTGATTTTTGAAAATTCCTCAAGTTCCTTTCCATAAACAACCTGTATCGGCTCAAAAAAAGTTCCATCGCTGATTACCAGAAATCCAAAGTTTTTTGATCCCCGGTTATTCTTTACCCAGCCACAAAGTTCTACTTCTTTCTGATCATATGTCCTGGCATTTTTATATAATTGTCTTCCTGTTATCATATCCATAATTTGGATACCTCCGCATTCTTAAAATTCAAATAGATTCAGCCCGGTTTCTTCATCAAACCTGCGATCTACGCTGCCGTCAATCTCTGTTAATACAAGCTCTCCGGTTCCGCTGATCACTGCTTCTGTCAGATGTCCTCCGAAAACATTTCCCTGTTCATCGGAAAAACTAATATGAAAGTGTGTATAAGTTTCCCCATCCATGGTGTTAATATTCCCGGCAATGGAAACAATCTCTAAATCACCCTTCCATGTCTGACCCTTAAATGCCTTTTCCTGTGTGTCAAACACACCGGCTGTAATCTTGCCTGCCGCGCCAATCCCTGTCAAATATGCCAGTTTGATATTTTCTTTTTTTGCTACAATTTTTAACTGCTCGCAGATTTCTTCTCCCCGGTCGATCCGAAGAACATATTGATGATTAAATTTTCTGTATTCCATATTGCTGATTCATCCTTTCTGTGTGTTTTCTTTGATTATAAAACAAGCTGATCTGTTCAACAAGGGGAAAGATCAAAGAAAAGGCGCCAGCTGTTTCTATCGCTGACGCCTTCATCAAATAATCTTTCCTTTTGATCTGATTGTGATCATAACCGTTCTAATAATTAATTACCATGTGCTGTGCCCCATTAAGGAACGTAACACTACCACGGGATCACTGTAAAAAGTCCACCCGCAATCAATGCTCCAAGGATCGGTCCAATCACCGGAATCCATGCATATCCAAAGTTTGATGTTCCCTTTCCCGGAATCGGCAGAACCGCATGTGCAAGCCTCGGTCCAAAATCCCTTGCCGGATTAATGGCATATCCAGTAAGTCCTCCCAGAGACATACCAATCGCCACAATAATGGAAAACACAAAGAAATAATTTAATCCCATGGAGCTTGCATTCTCTACATTTCCAACTCCCAAAATCGCAAACACAAGAACGAACGTTCCGACCATTTCGCTCAACAAATTTAATAAGGTATTGGAAATCGATGGTGCCGTACAAAAAACACCCAATTTTGCAGCCTGATCTTTTGTTGCTTCAAACTGCCCTGCGAATAGTACATACACCAGTATGCCGCCTGCAAATGCCCCGGCGATCTGAGCCGCCACATACCCCGGCACCATAGACCATGAGAAATTTCCGATTGCCGCAAGGGCTATGGTCAAAGCCGGGTTAAAATGAGCTCCGGATGCCGCTCCGAAAATAAATGCGGGAATTAATACCGCAAATCCCCATGCCAACGTAATCTGCGTCGCTCCTGCCCCTTTCATTCCCGATTTCTCAAGATTTACATTGGCAACCACGCCGTCTCCCAGTAAGATTAAAATCATTGTTCCTAAAAATTCTGATATATATGGTAACATTGTCAATCCTTCCCATCTCTCTTCCTTTATTCAATTATAATATCGCTAACGTTCTAATTTTTTGCCCATCCGAACGAATATTGAATGGCTTTTTCCCATCCGGCAAGCTTATTCTTCCGATCCGCCTCTTCCATTGCCGGAGCAAATTCACGATCAATATTCCAGTTTGCAATCACATCGTTCTTATCTTTCCAATATCCCACTGCAAGACCTGCCAGATAAGCTGCTCCCATCGCCGTTGTCTCCACACATCTCGGACGGCGTACCTGCGTATTTAAAATATCAGACTGGAACTGCATTAAAAAGTTATTGGCGCTGGCGCCTCCGTCTACTTTTAAAGCACTTAGCTGAATTCCACTGTCTGCCTCCATCGCCTTTAAAACATCATAAGTCTGATATGCCAGAGATTCCAGTGTCGCACGAATCACATGATATTTATTTACCCCGCGGGTAATTCCCACAATGGTCCCCCTTGCATACTGATCCCAATGAGGCGCGCCCAGTCCTGTAAACGCCGGAACCACATAACATCCATTGGTGTCCTTCACTTTTGATGCCATATATTCAGAATCCGGAGAAGAATCCACCAGCCGCATTTCATCACGAAGCCACTGAATTGCTGCTCCTGCCACAAAAATGGAGCCTTCCAGCGCATAATTGACTTCTCCGTCCAGTCCCCACGCAATGGTTGTTACCAGTCCATTGGTTGAAAAGACCGGTTTTGTTCCCGTGTTCATAAGGAGAAATGCACCGGTTCCGTATGTATTTTTTGCTTCTCCCGCAGTAAAGCAAGTCTGTCCGAACAATGCCGCCTGCTGATCACCTGCTGCTCCGCCAATCGGAATTTCTTTTCCGAAAAAAGAAGCATCTGCCATTCCATAGACTTCACTGGATGGTCTTGCCTGTGGAAGCATGGATTTTGGAATTCCCAGCTCCTGCAAAATCTCATCATCCCACTGCAACGTATTAATATTAAATAACATGGTACGTGCCGCATTGGAATAATCTGTGACATGAACTTTTCCTTTGGTCAGCTTCCAGATTAACCATGTCTCCACCGTACCAAAAAGCAGATCCCCTGCTTCTGCTTTTTCTCTTGCTTCCGGAATATGATCTAAAATCCATTTTACTTTTGTTCCGCTAAAATACGCATCAATGATCAATCCTGTCTTTTCGCGAAACTGATCTGTAAACCCTTTTTCCTTCAGCTCATCACAAAACTCAGATGTCCTTCTGCACTGCCAGACAATGGCATGATACACTGGTTCTCCGGTATTTTTGTCCCATACAATCGTTGTCTCTCTCTGATTCGTAATTCCGATTGCAGCGATCTGATCCGCTGTAATGTTCAGCTTATTCATCGCTTCTACTGCAACTCCGAGCTGAGAAGACCAAATCTCATCCGCATCGTGCTCCACCCATCCCGGATGTGGAAAATACTGTGTAAATTCCTTCTGCGCCACACTGCAAATGACTCCCTGCTCATTGAACAGAATACAGCGATTGCTGGTAGTCCCTGCATCCAGTGCCATAATGTACTTTTTCATTGACATTACCTCCTGATAAAAAATAATTGCAACAGCAGAAAAGTCTTGCCTCTTTAAAATTCGGCAAAGACTTTTCTACTGTAAAGGTGCCTTATTCTACAGCCGTTGTAAACGCTTTCCAAGGAATATTCACTTCTGCTCCCTGATTAATAATTGCATCCACATGCATTAATAGTGGGAAATCCTCTAAGGATACAACTCCTCTTTCCGCCAGTTTTCTTACCGCGCGGGCAGTTCTTGTGGCAATCACAATAGATTCCAGGGTAACGCCCTGAAGCTCTTCCATCGCCTCATCGAAGGTTAATCCTCTTCCAAGCAGAGTACCGATCTTTCTGGTTCTTCCTCCAAATACCGTAACATATAAATCTCCTGCACCGTGAATAATATTTTCCGGTCCTCCGTGAATCAGCTCCAACAAATGAATCATCTCTTTTACGCCCTGGCCAAACAATGCTGCCTGAGAGTTATAATGAACTGCGCCGATTTCTCCGTCTCTCTTTTCTGCAAGACCGACTGCCAGAGATACCCCCAATGCATATGCATTTTTCATTGCAACGGCGCATTCCACACCAACCACATCCGTAGAAAGACTGATATGATAATAATCTGTTTCTAAAAGAGATCGAATAAATTTTAATGTTTCCATATCTTTTCCGCAGAATGCCACGTGACTGTCATCGTGGTCTGCCAGTTCATAGCTTGTGCACGGTCCACCGATTGCATTAAAGTTAATATTCTTGCCTTCCGGCTGTCTTTGCGCAAAAATGTGAGGATATGGAACCAGCGTTCCGTCATCTAAATCCACCATTCCTTTGGTTACTGTTAAAAGCGGAACCTCTTCCGGCAGTACCGGGAGGATTTCATCACAAAACCAATCCAGTCCAAAGCTGCTGACTCCGCCGAGAATCAAATCTGCTCCTTCCAAAGCTTCTTCCAATTCTTCAATTTGATAATATTTAATACCATCATGCAGAGTTCTCTTTAAGGTAATATGAAAATTATCCTTTCTTAATCCATCAATAATTTCCCGATCCAAAGGTGATCCCACAAGACGCACCTCATGTCCGTTCTCGAATGCCGGAAATGTGATTGCAGAGTTCATCTGACCTGCACATACAAATGTTATAACGCTCATTTTTATATCCTCCTGATAATTTTTATTATTCTGTCACTTTTTTACAAGCCACTACATCGACGCCCAATCCCAGCACATCAGAGATCACTACATCTCCAATCTGTACCGGCGCCTTCATGGTAACCTTTGTTAACTCTTCCATTATATCATAGATTCTTCCCTTCGGAATATCTCCCGCTGTCTTTACCGGGACTCTTCTGGCTGTCTTTGCATCCACTTTTACCGTAGAAGTAATGACACGGGTAGGATTTACCAGTTCTTTTTCTCCATAAGCAGCTCCTCGCGGGCAGCCGTTTCCGGTCACCTTATATCCATTTTCCTCATCGACCTTCAAATGACATCCTTTCGGACAAACAATACAAATTAATTCTGTCATTCTTATGCACCTACCTTTTCTACAGATACTGTAATTTCTCCGTTTTCAACCTTATCTAAAAATGCTTTTGGAATCACAATCTTTTCCATTTCTCCCGGCGCCATGTGTTCTCTCTTAAACGATGCCAGCTCTTCTCCGTTGGATGTTACTTTGATTTGAACATCTTGGAACACATTTCTTGCCCGGAACATCACTTCCACCATTTTCTCCACATTGGAAGGACGCACTTTCTGAGGCACAATACCATTTACTCCGTCTCCGTTTTTCAGATCTATGCAGGTCTGATCTTTTGTCTCACCGTTTTTCACATATTCCGCAGCACTCTTTCCTGCCTTCTGACTTTCCGCTGTTACAAAATCTACCAAGTCATGAACATGCACTACATTTCCGCTGGCAAATACACCTTCTGCAGAGGTTTCCATATTTTCATAAACAACCGGTCCGCTGGTTGCAGGGTCCATGGCAATTCCCGCTGACCGTGTTAATTCATTTTCCGGTATCAATCCTACAGATAATAACACTGTGTCCACATCAAATTCCATTTCTGTACCTGGAATCGGCTGATTTTTCTCATCTACCTTCTGAACAATGACCTTTTCCACACGCTTATCCCCTTGAATATCCGTAATCGTATGAGAAAGATACAGCGGAATATCATAGTCATTTAAACACTGTACAATATTACGGTTTAATCCGTTGGAGTAAGGGCAAAGCTCTACGCATCCCACAACTTTCGCTCCCTCAAGGCTCATACGTCTTGCCATAATCAATCCGATATCCCCGGAACCGAGAATCAGAACTCTCTTTCCGACCATATATCCCTCGATGTTCACATAGCGCTGTGCCGCACCTGCGGTAAACACTCCAGCCGGACGATCTCCCGGAATTGCAATGGCTCCTCTGGTTCTCTCACGGCATCCCATATTTAAGATAATAGATTTTCCCTCCAGCTTCATATAACCGTTCTTTTTATTCATGGCATGCACACATTTTTCTTTTTCATCTACATCCAGAACCATAGTATCCAACATCACTTCAATGTTGGTTTCATTGAGCATGTCAATGAATTTTCCTGCATATTCCGGACCTGTTAACTCCTCTTTAAAATAGTGAAGTCCGAATCCGTTATGAATACACTGATTTAAGATTCCCCCAAGCTCCTGATCTCTTTCTACAACTAATACTTTTTCGGCGCCGTTTTTGTTCGCTTCCACTGCCGCTGCCAATCCTGCAGGACCCCCGCCGACTACAATCACATCATATTTCATTATCTGGCACCTCCGTCCTTTGTTTCTCCTGTAATAATATCTGTTCCTACACGATCCTGAGGAACCTTCGCCAACGGAATCTTCAGCTCTCGAGCAATAATTTCCTGAACTCTTGGTCCGCAGAAACCTCCCTGGCATCTTCCCATACCTGCGTTGCATCTTCTTTTCACTGCATCAATAGATGTAGCCGGAATCGGCCGGTGCAGTGCGTTGACAATCTCACCTTCTGTAATTGTCTCGCATCGGCAGATAATCTTTCCATACGCCGGATTCTGTTTTACTAATTTTGCACGTTCTTCATGACTCAAATGTTTAAACCGGTCAATTTTTCGCTCATCCGTCACGTGATCTTTTTGTTTCAGTGCAAGCCCGGAAGCCGCAAGCATTTTTACAATATCCAGTGCGACGGCACATGCGGAGGATAATCCGGGAGATTCCATACCGCCAATATTAATAAATCCTTTATTTTTCGGATCCTCATAAATATGGAAATCATGTTCCGCAGTTCTTGCGCGGACTCCTGCAAAGTTTCGGATGGATTCTCTGAAATTAATTCCCGGTACAGACTTCAAAGCCTTTGTTCTTACAAAGTCCAATCCCTGTTTTGTTGTGGAAACATCATCGCCGGCACTTGGCTGTGAATCCGGTCCCACAATCAGATTTCCATGAACGGTCGGAGATACTAAAACACCTTTTCCATTTTCATTCGGACATTGGAAAATCACATGATTGACAAGAGTGCCCTGACTTTTATCCATCAAATAATACTCCCCTTTATTTGGAGTAATCTCAAAGGTCTTTTCATTGCACATTTCATTTACTTTATCTGCAAAAACTCCGGCTGCATTGCAAATATATTTTGCTTCGATCTCACCCTGATTGGTCTGAATCTTATATGTATCATTTTCTTTGTCAATTCCGGTAACTTCTGTATTCAGCTGAATTTCCACTCCATTTAAAACTGCAGTCTCCGCTAACGCAAGCGCCAGCTCCCAAGGACTTACGATTCCAACATTTGGTGAGCTTAAAGCGGCAACCGCTTCTTCTGAAATATTAGGCTCCTCTTTGCGAAGCTTTTCCTGATCCCAGATCTCCATATCCGGAACACCGTTTTGTTTTCCCCGCTCTTTCAACTCCTCCAATGTTTTCTTTTCGTCTTCACTAAAAGCAACGACCAGCGCTCCGATCTGCTGAAATGGAACATCCAGCTTTTTGCATAATTCTTTTGTATACTGATTCCCTTTGATGTTATACTTTGCCATCTTTGTTCCCGGAATCGGATCATATCCTCCGTGAATAATTGCACTGTTTGCTTTTGTTGTTCCCACGGAAACATCATTTTCTTTCTCAATCACAACTGCCTTCACATTATATTTTCCAAGTTCATATGCGATAGAACAGCCTGTGATTCCCGCACCGATTATTGCTACATCATACACTGTTTTGCCCTCCGTTTTCTTTTCGTGTTTGTTTCGTTCTGCCCTAATCTAATCATACTTTTTACCCCTTGTCAAACCTCTCAAACGCCCATTTCATGCGCTTTTCAAAGCTTTTTAATTAATCGTTTTATTTGATTAATTCCCCCTGATTTCTATGTATTTTTTTTCATGCACCGCAAAGTGCCGAATCCCTTGAATTTCCAATTAATCATTTGTATAATATTAATAATCAAAGAAATAATTCAATTAACGCTTTGAAGTAATCAAAATATTTTTTTGATTGATATAGCTTTTCACCGGCAGAGCTGTGCTTAGAAAAATATGACGGCTTATAACAGAAATGAGGTTTGATTTTATGGGAAAACGAAATAAAGTTACGACAAGAGATGTGGCAGAATATACCGGAGTATCACAATCCACCGTTTCTATGATTTTAAGCAATAAACCACACGTATCTTTTTCAAAGGAAACCATTGAGAAAGTAAAACAAGGCGCCAAAGAGCTGGGCTATAAAAAGCCCATTGCCGGCGCCAAAAAAAAGGAGCGTGCACTGTCTAAAAGTATCATTGTCATCTGTCCCCTTCTCTCCAATGGATACTACTCCATGATCATTCATTCCATTACAGAACGCGCCAGAGATTACGGATATACGGTTTTTACGGTTAATACTCTGCGGGATGTCTCTCAGGAGGAGCTTTATTTAAACCTTTTATCCGGGTTTGAGCTTGCCGGGGTAATTTCTTTGTATCCCCCGACCAAAATTACACAAGCCAACGCTTTATCCAAGCAGGTTCCCGTAGTCTCCATCGGAGATAAGCCGGATGCCTGCCGCTTCGATGCGGTAGAGTTGGACAGCAAAAAACCGGGATACATGCTGGCAGAACATTTAATTTCCTTGGGGCATCAGCATATTACTTACATATCAACGCCGATTCGACCAAAAGAAGTCGGTAGAATCCATCGTCTGGACGGCCTTCGCTCCTGCTTTAAAGACCACGGTCTGGACCCGGAACAAATTAAAGTAAAATCTCCGACACTGGCAGCATACGGACGTTATCCGGCTGACAACTCAGAATATCAAAACGGATACGACCTTGCGACACAGGAACTAGAGCAGCATACTTCTTCTACTGCCTTTGTGGGAAATAATGATATGACTGCTTTTGGAATTATGGCCGCCATCTCCGATTACGGCTGCAGGGTTCCCAATGATTATTCTGTCTGCGGCTTTGACAATATCGCCCTGTCTTCTATGCCTCAGATTTCGCTGACAACCATTGAACATGCATCTCTTTATAAAGGACAGGAGGCCGTGGATATTATTTACAGAAAAAATGCTCAAAAGAGCACCTCTTCCAAACATCACTATATTATGCGGATGGAATATGAGCCGGAGTTAATTGTCAGAAACTCCACCGGCAAAGCAAAGCTCTTGCTATAGAATCATCAGAATTTCCAAAAGACACATTCCGGGATTGTAAGCGGCGCCAAGGTTGCATAAAAATTCCCCCTTTCCATGACCGGCTTTCACCGGACCTGGAAAGGGGGAAAATAAGTGATACCTGAAATTAAACCTGTAAAAATAATTCTAGGATTTTAAGGATTTCTTCTTGGTCTTACTGTATGCGCCGAATACTTTTTTTCCTGCGGAATCTATCGCATAGGCTTTGACTTTGATATAATATTTCTTATTCTTACTCAGTCGTTTTAAGACCGTTCCCGCAGATGTTGTATAAAGATATTTTGCTTTTTTATACTTCTTATTGGACGCATATTTGATCACATATCCTTTCGCATGAGAAACCTTTTTCACACGAACATAGACCTGTGTTTTTCCAAGTTTCGTAAGGCTTTTTAACGTTGGTTTTCCAACGCGGATTTTGCTCCATTTTGCATAAACCGTATAATTTTTTGCCATACCTTTTTTCACTGACTTGATCGGATGTTTCCACTTGCTGTCGGTATACCATCCCTGGAAGGCATATCCCTTTCTGGTTGGATTTTTCAGGGTAACCGACTGATTATAATATGCTGTGGGATTTGTTTTGGCATTGGTTCCTTTATTGAGCACATAACGAATTTCATAAGGTATGGTTACCTTACAGGAAGCGGATGAAACACTTCCGTCCTTTGCCGATGCTGTGATTACCGCACTTCCGTTTCCTTTTGCTGTAACAATTCCATTGGCGTCTACCACCGCTGCCTTTTCATTGGATGATTTCCATGTCACAGCATTTGCCGCTGCCTTCTCACCATCTAATTTCGCAGTCAGCGCCACTTTTTTATTTCTCGCAAGGGTGATACTTGTTTTATCAAGAGTTACCTTTGTCTGCGCCTGTCCCTGTTTATTTTCAAGATCAGAGTATACCTCGTCTCCGTTTTCCATACCAAGCATAATTTCATTAATTTTAACCTTTGAAGACGCTGTTTTTTCAAAATGAAGGACTGCCATCTGTGTTGGCTGCTCTTCGTAAGAAAGTGTAATATACTGCTTTCCATTTTTTTCTACATTTCTCACAACACTTGCGCCATCCGGAACCTGAATGCTTTTTACCTTATTTCCATCCAGATCTACAACCAAATCTGCAGCTCTTGTTTTCTGCTTTTGATTACTCAAAGATACTACCGCATTTTTGCCCTGACGTTCAAACGTAACCTTCTCTACCTCTCTTTTTTTCTTTGACATTTGTTCCTGTCTTAAGAATGCACTCTGGTCAAAAACTTTTCCTGTCATAGAAGAAGGCTTCTCAATCCGAAGAGCATTCAGTACCAGCGGAGAAATATCTGCATTGGTTCCTCCGGATAATTTTTTGCCGGAATCTACGGTCTGTCCGCCGATTCCAATGAAAATATCCATATTGGAAGGATCCAGGGAGCCATGATTGGTTCCGCTTCCTCCGTGATCTGCATTGGTCACAATCAGCGTATCATCCTCGTGTCCGGATTCTTTTAATGCATCCATGACGGCTTTGTAAAAGTCGTCATACTGAGCAAGTTCAGACCAGTATTTGTCATTATAGTATCCGGTACTATGGCCCACATGATCCATCCAGTCGCTTTGCATATAAACAAGCGCCGTCTTCTCAAAATCAGAACTTTGAATATATTTTGCAACATCATAGAAGCTTTGTTTGGATGCGGAGCCTTTGCCGATCACTGCAGCATCCGGTTCTATAATACCGTTTAAAATCTCCGTCCATTCAGCAAATGCTGCCATCTCCCGCTGCGGATATGCTTTTTGAATTGCTCGAAATACAGACGGATATTTTGCTTGGGATTTTCCGTAGTCTGCATAATATTTTTGTCCTGCAATCGTATTAGTTACCTGATATTCCGAAGGTACATCTCCCCATGGCACCCCATGAAGGATAGAACTGTAATTTTGTGCTGAAATAGAAGGAGTCACTGACTGTGCTGTATAACTGGCTGCAAACTGCTGATTGATCAAGTTCATTGCATAGGTATTTTTCCGCTTTGCCATAATGGACGGGTCAGAGGTCTTCTTTGGCAGCTGACTGTTGGAGGTGGTGTAATAAATTTCATCAGGATTCCAAATCTGTCCGCCCCCGTCCACAGTGAGCACGACTGCGTGTTTATACGGATAAATTGCTGCCTTTTGGGCAATCGCTGTTTTCTGAGACTCCGTTTTTGCCAGTGCAATATCCCCTGCTCCTATCACGCCGTCTCCGTTTAAATCCATTGCATCTTTATCATAGATCGTCACAGTTTTTTTTGCATCTGCTGTCTGCGCATCCTCGGTAACCTCAAGATCCCCGGTGTACGCTCTGAAATTTGATGTTGTAAATTCAGCTTTGCGATTTCCCTTCACACCTCTTGTCCTGAAATTCAGTTTTCCAAGTCTTGTGGTACGAAACTCATTGACTTTATCCGCCGCCAATTCTTTATTTACTGTCACAGACAATTTCCCTTCGGTGTCATTGTCAATGGTCACACCGCTCATCTTATGCTGGACACCGGCATACGTTACGCAGGATGGATCATAATTCACATCAAAGGTAATTTTATTGATTGTGCTGACATCTTCTGTATTTGCATGAAGGTTTACATTCATCTGAGCTGATTCTGCCGCAGTGTCAGACGCAACCAGATTTAAATTGACTTTGGAAACACCGGTCTGGTCAAGATCCGCACCTTCAAAGGCTTTGTCATTAAGCTCTTTCACCTGCTCGTCACTTAAAGCAGCGCTGTATAATCTTGCAAAGCTTACGGAACCTTTTGCAAAATATTCTGCGCCTCCGCTACTGCTGCTGTCTGCTCCAATCAGAAAGTTCCTTGCCGCTTCCGTAGAAGTAAACTTAATTCCTTCGCTCGGAGCCGTTACCGTTGCTTTTCGTTCTCCGTTTACATAAAGCTTTACAGAAGTACCCTCAACGACTCCCACTGCATGCACCCACTGTCCGGCTTTTATTTTGGCAGTGGGCTGGCGGTACCCGCCGCCCACATGTGCAAAAAAGGTTAATGTGCCGTTATCCAGCCCCAGACCGAGACCGCCGCTTTGCTGATTTGAGAAAATATCAGATTCTCCCGACGGAAGACTGTTATACTTAAACATACACTCAATGGTGGCGTTCTGCGTCATTTTTCCATACTTCGCAGCGTCAAACCCGTACTTATATGCAGAGTTTCCGTCAAACACTGCAATCTTTTTATGCAATTCACTGCTTTCCTTAATTTCCGGGCTTCCCACAACGGTATAGGTATTCGCCGTCTCCGATGTATCCTTCGCTGTTCCGTCTGCAAAGTCTACATCCATGACATCAGCCTTTGGAATCACAGTCTTCTCCTCTTTCTTTTGCTTCACAGCCGCCGCTGATACAGTCCTTGCCGGAACTGCCGACTGTATCGCCGGGGTTCCTCCCAGCATCCCCATCATAGCTAACACCAATATTTTGCTGACCATCCTTTTTCTCATGTCTTCTCCTTTTCTTCATATCCTGTCTGAATCTTATAAAGATTTTCTTAACGCTGTCTGAATACATGTTTCATTATAGCGGCCTTTTTTTGAAAAACATCATGGAAACATCATGGGCTTGTAACGTCCATGTAAACTTTACTTTCCTTTCACCAATTCTTCATGTAACAAAATTACACAGCTCAGCGAAAGCGTCCTCTTCTTCCCTGAATTTCAGCGCCTGCCGTTAACCTTGTTCCGCCCTTTTGACGTTTGTAATTTTCTTACACCAAGACAGCAGAATTTTCCATTGTTTTTCGGGTGTGTAAAGTATTTTACATTTTCTTTCTTTGGGTTAATTCTTTGTTAAAACATCTTAAATTTCAGCCCGAAACAAAATTTTGTCACAGTGGTCTCTGAAAAATATGACATTAATGTGCATTGATTTTCATACAAATTTTACGTTATCATAAATCCATACTTCAAGAGCGTTCATAAACTTACAGCCTTGCAGGCTGATAAAATTCGCTCCATCAGGTATTATAAACGTTTATAAGCAACAGAAAGGAAGGGCGCATGGCCGGCAAACTTCTCACCGATGAATTTCAAAAAAACATTTGTCTGAATTTTTCATGTCAGACACCGGAAGAAGCAATTTATAAAGCTGGAGATCTTTTAGAGCAAAACCGGTACATTCAGAAGGAATATATTCATGGCATGCTAAAAAGAGAACAGGAACATTCTACATACATTGGACTTGGAGTTATGATTCCCCACGGAACAGAAGATTCGCTTTGTTATGTTCTCCATCCCGGAATCAGTATCGTCAAGCTCTCCAATGGCATTTGCTATCAGGGTGAAACTGTCAAACTTGTCATTGGAATTTCCGGTCGGGAGGATGATCCTCTTCAAGAATTAATGCAGGTTACAGATATCCTGCTCAATCCTCTGAAAAGACAGCAATTTCTAAATGCTTCTTCCAAACAGAAATTTATCGATATGATTAATGAAAACTATATGGAAAAAGGAGAGCTATAAAATGACAGAAAAAACTAGTATTTCTCAGAAACTCCAAAAATTTGGCGCTTTTCTTGCCGGAATGGTTATCCCAAATATCGGAGCTTTTATCGGATTCGGATTAATTACCGCATTTTTCCTTGAAACAGGATGGACCCCCAATGCCAAACTGGCAAAATTAATTACCCCGATCTTAAACTCCCTGCTACCGATTTTGATCGGACATACAGGCGGTAAAATGACCGGCGGCGACCGAGGCGGCGTTATCGGTGCTTTGGTTACAATGGGTGCGATTGTTGCAGTTGACGGAACTCCAATGTTCTTAGCCGCTATGATTCTTGGTCCAGTCTCCGGATGGTGCATCAAGAAATTTGATCAGGCAGTAGACGGGAAAATCCCTTCTGGATTTGAAATGATCGTTAACAATTTCTCACTTGGTATTATCGGAGCCATTCTTTGCTGTATCGCAATGTTGGTATTCGGACCGGTAATGGAAACTGTTACCTCTGTTTTAACAGGCGGTGTTAACTGGATTGTTGATCATAATGCATTACCACTCTCTGCAATCTTTGTAGAACCGGCAAAGGTACTGTTCTTAAATAATGCCTTAGATCACGGTATTTTCGGACCAATCGGTTACGAGCAGGTAAAAACGCTCGGTCATTCTGCACTGTTTATGCTTGTGCCAAACCCGGGTGCCGGTCTTGGATTATTACTGGCTTACTGGTTCTTTGGGAAGGGAGAAATGAAGGAAGCCGCTCCGGGAATGATTCTAATTCATTTCTTCGGTGGAATCCATGAGGTTTATTTCCCTTATGTACTTGCCAACCCACTGACCATCATAGGTATGATCGGCGGAGGAATTGTCGGAACCGGAACCTTAACCGTCTTAAATGCCGGAACTGTTGCAACGCCTTCTCCGGGAAGTATTTTCTCCGTACTTGCTCTGTCACCAAAAAGCTGTATGCTCGGTGTCATCTTAAGCGTTGTATTGTCCTGTGCGGTATCTTTTGTATTAAATGCATTTTTTGTAAAACGTATGGTTTCCAAAGGCGGAGATACTTCTCTCGGAGAGTCTGTCATCCCAAAAGAAGCTATGGGAAATTCAGGCAGTACCAAAAACGAGTCTGCCGCTGCAACAAATGACAGCAGTCTCGGAGTTGCCGGTGTGGACATTAAAAAGATTAAGAAAATTGTCGTTGCATGCGACGCCGGTATGGGCTCTTCTGCAATGTCCGCCGCTGCTTTAAAGAAAAAAGTAAAAGCTGCAGACCTGCCGATTGAAGTTATCAATACTGCAATTTCAAAAATTCCGGAAGATGCGGATCTGGTCATTACACATGTTGAACTTACCGGAACTGCAAAGGCGGCACAGCCGAAGAAACAGCATTTATCGATCTCAAATTATTTGAAGGCTCCGGAATATGACGAACTGGTGGAACGCTTCAAAAACGAACTTTAAGATCGTTATAACTTTCAAAGACTAAGAATTTTTATTCTTAGTCTTTGGCAACTCTTTGAAAAGGAAAAAATTTATGAAAGCAGTTATCTATGGCGCCGGAAGCATTGGCCGAGGCTTTATCGGAGCATTATTTTCAGAAATCGGCTATGATGTTACTTTCATTGATGTAAACGACGATGTCATTCATACAATCAATATAGAAAAAAAATATCCCCAAATTATAATGAATCCGGAACAATCCATTCACTGGATTCAAAACGTTCGGGCTGTTGACGGCAAGAATGTGCAGGCGGCCGCCTGTGAAATCGCTGATGCCGATATCATCGCTACATCTGTCGGAGCCTCTGTTCTTCCAAAAATTGCCCCGGTTCTCGCACAGGGACTTATCCAAAGATGGGACAAAGATCCATCCGCCATTGTGAATCTTCTGATTTGTGAGAATCTGATGGATGCAGATGTATTGCTACGGCAAGATCTTCTGAATGCTCTTCCTGACAAATATCATCCGCTGCTGAAAGAAAACCTGGGGCTCGTAGAAACGTCCATCGGACGCATGGTTCCTCCATCGGATCCTGCCTCCATCTCCAACCGGGAGCACCCTTTGGCCGTCCGGGTAGAGCCTTATGATTTCCTGCCAATTGATCAATCCGCTTTTAAAGGCGCACTGCCAAACTGCAAAAAAATCATTCCGTACGAACCTTTTCACTACTACTTAGAACGAAAATTGTATCTTCACAATATGGCACATCTTACCACCGCTTTTCTTGGTCAGCGGGAAGGAGTGTCTTATATTCATGAAGCTGCCCAAAATCCTGCAATTCAAAAAATTGTTCAGGGGTGCATGACAGAAAGCGCTCTCATGCTTGCACGAAGGTATAACATTGATTTTATTGATTTACAGGCACATATGGAAGATCTGCTGTATCGTTTTCAAAATCCGTATCTCAAAGATACCATACAAAGAGTCGCAAGAGAACCTCTGCGCAAATTACAGCCTTCTGACCGTCTGGTGGGCGCTGCAAGAAGCTGTGAGAAAGAAAACATCTCTCCTGTTTATCTTTCCTTTGCCATTGCCCTTGCACTTTCCTTCATGAAGGATCAAAATCCTCAGCAGCTTTTGGAAGCAACATGTAAAATTTATAAAAATGAACAACTTTTTGAGCACATTCTTTATTTTTATGATAAAGTTACAAATGAACAATTATCTCTGAACAATTTAATCTATGAACTCACAGCGTATCAAGCAAAGCTTCGAGGGATGATTGTATAATAAAAAATGAAAGAACAGGTGTATATGTATATTTCTGACCGCTCCAAAGCTATAATTGAATATTTGATGAATGCCAATGGACCACTGACAATCTCCGACTTGGCAAAAAACCTTCAAGTCACTGAGCGGACGATTTACCGTCAAATGCCGGAGGTCACAGACATCATTGAATCCTTTGATTTAACACTGGATCATTCCTCCGGAAGAGGCATGATGATTTTTGGTTCTCTCTACAATATCAAAAGACTGAGCCAAGCCTTTGAAGATGTAAAAAGCGAACAGATTTATTCTGGAAAAGAACGCGTAGATCTTATGCTCCTTATGCTCATTAACGAAGATGATTATATGAAAACCAAGGCCCTTGCCATCGACTTAAATACCTCTGCCCAGACCATCCGAAATGATTATCATATTTTAAAGGAAAAAATTCGTACCCATGATGTTGCATTTGAAACTAAGAAAAGTTATGGCGTGCGGCTTTCAGGAAATGAAATCCCCAAACGGCATTTATTTGTGAATGTCCTTTTGGAAAATATATCTCCGGATAATTTCTTTGGCTGGATGAAAAATGAAAAACATCATTCCAATTTTCTGATTGAATTTTTAAACCGATGGGGCTTTGAAGAGCCTCTGCGAATTTTATATCAAAAAGTTCGCTCAGTAATACATCAACGGCATATTAATATTTCCGATCAGGAGCTTCAGGAGTTTCTTCTCCTGATTTCCATTTTTATAAAACGGCATCCGCTGACGCAAAATCAAACCAATATTCTTCAGCTGAATATTTCCCTGGATTATCAGGATTACGAGCAGGAATTTCAAACAGATATTTTGAGTATTTTAAAGAATGATTTTGAAATCGCACTTTATGACAGTGAGAAGGAGTATTTCCAATGGATGATCCATCTTTATGTGGGACGAACACATTATGAACGCCATCAGCAAGTCAGTGTATTCCAAAGCCTTGATAAAATCAGTTGTCTCATTGGAGATGTTGAAACAAAATTCCGCTTTCCATTCAGCCACGATAAAAACCTTGCAGAAAACTTGCTTCTTCACATCAGCATGGCAATGGAGCGAATTCAAAGCGGTATTAACGTTACCAACCCTATGTTAGATGAAATTTATCAATCCAATCCAAAGCTTTATGAAATTGTGAAACAAAGCTTTCTGGAAATCTTTCACTCGATTTCCATTCCGGAAGACGAAGTGGGATATATTGTAATCTATTTTATCGCTTCCATGGATTATTTAAGCAAGCGCTCGATTTCAGTGCTTGTTGTATGCTCCACCGGAATCGGCTCCTCCAAAATGCTGCGCAGCCGCCTGGAACGGGAATTTTCAGAAATTGATGTAAAAAAAATTATTTCTCTTCATAAGCTGCACGACGAAACTTTGGAAGATTATGATTTTATCATTTCAACCGTTCCATTGGATCTGGATGAATCCAAATATTTATGTGTTTCTCCCTTGCTCAATGAAAAAGAAAAGGCAGAGACCCGACGAAGACTTGAAATTTTAAACCGAAAAGGAGACTATTATGAACGAAATTTTTAACGAAAACAACATTGTACTAAATGTTTCTCTAAAGGAGAAGGCCGATGCGATTCAGAAAGCCGGTGAAGTATTATTCGAGCAAGGCTATGTGGCTTTGGAATACATTTCCTGTATGCATCAGCGCGAAAGGGTGATTTCCACCTATGTGGGAAATAACGTTGGAATCCCTCACGGCATCGACGGTTCGGAACAATACATAAAAAAATCCGGAATTTCACTGCTTCAAGTTCCGGAGGGCGTAATGTACGGCGAGGAACCTGCTTACATTGTCATGGGGATTGCCGGAAAAGACGGTACCCATCTGGATATCCTTACACAACTTGCAGAAATCATTTGTGAAGAAGAAAATATTGAAAAAATGCGCCGTGCCAAAACAAAACAGGAAATTTTAGATATTATTGGCAATTTGGAAGTCTAAAGATCTGCACATGTTGTCTGAGACTGGATTCATAGTATTTACTTTCCATAAAGACGTTTTTTGATATGGATCAAAAAACGTCTTTGTTTGATTTTCTCTCTTTTTTTCTAAGATTGCTTCCTCTGCTTCATTCGTTTTATCACCTTTAATCTTGTAAACTCTTCCCTTTCCTTTTCTTCCAGCTCATTGGAAATCTTATACACCAATGCCGTATAGGTGGGAATGGTAATGTTTTTCAGCGCATTGGCTCTCTTTTGTGTCTTTTTAATGCTGGTCGCCAGACGATACGCGGCATTTTCCACCATAGAAAGTTTAATTGTCAAATCTTTAACCTGACGGAATGCCTCTCTTGCAATGTCCATGGACTCCAGGGTTCCGTCCATCGGATAGGTAAGCTTATTTTCCCCGGCATCATATTTTACATGAGGAATTTCTGTTCCCATAATACTTCGCGTCTGTATCTGTATTGAATCCTCTATGGGCACTGTGTAAGCCAACTGCTCCACTTTACTGATCCCATGCTGGATATTCGCCCTTTGCAGACAGGCGTAGGCTCTTGTAAACGTAAGGTCAATCTGCTCTTGAATCCCTTTTGCTTCGTCAATGAGCTCCATAAGCTCACGAATCAAAATATTCCGTTTTTTATCCATCAAATCATAACCTTGTCTGGCAAGATTCAGAGAATTTTTTGCAAGAATTAAATTTCCTTTGGTTGGGAACTCTCTTGGATCCATACGATTCCCCCCTTACTCTTGTGGCTCTCTCGGTAAGTATTTCTCAATAATTTTCGTATCAATGCGATCCAGCTCTTCTCTCGGAAGGATCTTCAGCAGCTCCCAGCCAAGATCCAGCGTCTCTGTCATCGAACGATTTTCTTCATGTCCCTGACCAATATAGCGTTCCTCGAATTGTTTTCCGAATTCCAAATATTTTTTATCAATCGGCGAGAGTTCATCTTCACCGATGACAGAGGCTAAGTTTCTCGCTTCTCCTACCTTTGCGTAGGCAGAAAACAGCTGATTGGCTAAATCCTGATGGTCTTCTCTCGTATAACCTACTCCGATTCCGTCTTTCATCAGACGTGACAATGACGGCAATACACTGATCGGCGGATAAATGGACTGACCGTTTAAATTACGATCCAGCACAACCTGACCTTCCGTAATGTATCCGGTTAAATCGGGAATCGGGTGCGTAATGTCATCATTCGGCATTGTAAGAATCGGAAGCTGTGTCACAGACCCCTCCGCTCCCTCAATAATTCCCGCGCGCTCATAAAGCGTCGCCAGTTCACTATATAAATACCCCGGATACCCTTTTCTGGAGGGAATTTCCCCTTTGGATGAAGATACTTCACGCATTGCTTCTGCAAAAGATGTCATATCAGTTAAAATTACCAAAATATGCATATTACAGTCAAACGCCAGATATTCTGCTGCTGTCAAAGCAACTTTTGGCGTAATCAAACGCTCAACGACCGGATCGTTTGCCAGATTTAAAAACATACACACGTGATCTGCAACACCACTTTCCTCAAAGGTTTTTCTGAAAAAATCAGCGACGTCATGCTTGACTCCCATAGCTCCAAATACAACCGCAAATGGTTCTTCTGATCCGTCTCCCAGAGATGCCTGTTTTACAATCTGCGCCGCCAGCTGATCATGCGGAAGACCGTTTCCAGAAAAGATCGGAAGCTTCTGTCCCCGGATCAGGGTGGTCAATCCATCAATTGCAGAAATTCCGGTCCGAATATAATTTCTCGGATATTTTCTTCTCACCGGATTCAGCGGAAGTCCATTGATATCTCTTCTCACGTCAGATACCAACGCTCCCAGACCGTCCACCGGCTTTCCGATTCCGTTAAACGTCCTGCCAAGCATATCCGGCGCCAGAGTTACCTCCATGGGATGACCGGTCAGTTTTGTATGGGTATTATTAAGGGACATATTCTCGGTTCCCTCAAACACCTGTATCACTGCGCGATCCTCATACAGCTCTATAATTCTTCCGATTTTTTTCGTGCTGCCGCCTACCGTAAATTCCACAATTTCATCAAAAAATGCATCCTGCACCCCCTCTAAAACTACGAGAGGACCGTTGATACTGCTCAGTCCTAAATATTGAATTGCCATACGTTATCCCTCCTATGCATTTTTTTCTAACACAGTACGGTAAAAAGTATCAATTTCTTCCTGATACAAATCAAGCATTTGTAAGTTATCATTTGGCACATCATATTTGATCGCAATCATCCGCTCAAAGATTCCTTCTTCCTTTAGGACGCTCATGGGCATCCCTCTAACCACAAGCTCTCTGCATTTCTCATACAGATATAAAATAACTTCCATCATTTTAAACTGCTTTTTCATTGACACACAGGTATCATCCTTGTGAAACGCATTTTGCTGCAAGAATCCCAAACGAATCACTCTCGCAATTTCCAGCACCAATTTCTGATCGTCGGGAAGAACATCCCCTCCGATCAGTTTTATAATTTCCATCAAACTGTTCTCCTGATTTAAAAGCGCCATCAGACGATTTCGGTAATCTACAAATTTAGGAGATACGTGATCCCGGTACCATCCTCCTAAATCCACCAGATATTCGCTGTAGCTGCTCAGCCAGTGAATTGCAGGAAAATGTCTTGCATATGCCAAAGATTTATCTAGCCCCCAAAAACAGCGGACAAAACGCTTTGTATTCTGTGTTACAGGTTCCGAAAAATCTCCGCCCTGAGGGGAGACAGCGCCGATAATTGTCACCGATCCATCTGTTCCGTTGAGATTATGCATCATTCCTGCTCTCTCATAAAATGCAGAAAGCCGAGATGCAAGATATGCCGGAAATCCCTCTTCTGCGGGCATCTCCTCCAACCGACCGGATAATTCTCTCAATGCCTCTGCCCATCGGGAGGTGGAATCTGCCATAATTGCCACGTCATATCCCATATCCCGGTAATATTCTGCCAAGGTCAGTCCCGTATAAATAGAAGCTTCTCTGGCTGCCACAGGCATATTGGAAGTGTTCGCAATTAATGTTGTTCGGTCCATCAATGGATTCCCGCTTTTCGGATCTACCAGTTCTGAAAACTCCTCCAGCACCTGTGTCATCTCGTTCCCACGCTCCCCGCAGCCAATATAAATAATAATATCCGCATCGGACCACTTGGCAATCTGATGCTGTGTCATCGTCTTTCCGGTGCCGAATCCCCCCGGAATTGCCGCAGTTCCTCCCTTTGCAATGGGAAACATCGTATCTAAAATTCTCTGACCGGTCACCAGTGGGACGCTGGCAGGAATGCGATTGTGCACCGGTCTGGGAACTCGAATCGGCCACCGCTGCATCATTGTCAGTTCTTTCCTCGCCTCCTGTTCTGTTTCCAAAGTTATCAAAGGATCTTTGATGGTATAGTCTCCATCTTCCGCTGCACATACAACAGTTCCCGAGATTCCCGGAGGAACCATACATTTATGAGTAATTGCGCGTGTCTCCTCAACCTCGGCAAATATATCGCCTTCGTGTAAAAAATCGCCTTTCTTCACAATGAGCTTGGTTTTCCAGAGCTTTTCTGTATCCAGTGAATCTACCTGAACTCCGCGAGTAATAAAGGCTCCTGCACTTTCTGCGATTGTCTCCAACGGACGCTCAATTCCGTCAAAGATATGGTCCAAAATTCCCGGAGCCAGCGTCACAGACACAGCTTCACCGGTGGCTTCCACGATTTCTCCGGGATGCAGGCCGCTGGTCTCTTCGTAAACCTGTATTGTTGTCCGGTCTTTTTCAAGAGAAATCACTTCTCCCACTAATTTCTCTTTTCCAACGTACACCATCTCTGACATTTTAAATCCTGTATCTCCTTTCAGATAAATTACAGGACCATTAATTCCATAAATTTTTCCGGTTCTATGCACCTGACGCACCTCCCTTAAAGATAAAATCTTCATACTCTTTTTCCAGAGCTCCCTGGAAAGAGTGATCAATCAGAATATTACGTCCAGGAATTACCGCCCGGATTCCTCCAAGAAACTCTTCCTCACTGATCGTGATTGTCATTCCCGTCCGTTGTTCCAGAAAAGCTTTCTTATCTTCATCCGATTGGTTCATATAAATTGTCAGAGGCTGCCCGTCAGCAAATCTTGCAGCTCCCATGATATAAGAAATCAAAAGCTTTTGATATGCCTCTGTTTCCATATAATTCTTTAACAGTTGATGCACTTCCTTGAACAGATCATTTTTCAACGTGTTTTTCACAACACTTAATTCTTTTCGGAGTTTTAGCTGCCCCTTGGATATTGCAGAATTCAATTGCTGTCTTGCAGAAGCCGTCTCTGTCTTAATTCTGGTTCTGGACTGCATCAAAATTTCCTGCCGATGCGTTTCCAAAAGATTCTCCAGCGTTTTCTGATGATTCTTTATCATCTCATTGCCAAGATCTCTCGCCTCTTCCATCGCAGCCTGCCGTATATGCGTAATTTTCTCTTCAATCGTCAATTCTGTCACCCTCTTTCATCCGGCATTACAATTTTAATCCAATGGCTTCATTGACATAGGATGTAATAAAATCCTTCTTCCGTCCGGTTCCGTGCCGGTCAGGAATTTCAACTAAGAGCGGCATTTTCCGTTTCAGCTTCATCTCATCAATCAATTCCGGAAATTCTCTTCCAAATTTTTCTGTCAAAAGAACAATGCCGATGGATGAATCGCTCATTGCTTTTTCCAATGCCTGATAAAGTTCTTCTTTTTCATGAACTACAATGCCGTCAACGCCTGCCAGACGCATCCCCGTCAGCGTATCAACGTTATCGCTGATCAAATACATTTTCATATCAATCACTTCCCGATTTAGCCTAATTTACCAATAATCATAAAAGAAATAATCAATCCATACAGGCAGACTCCCTCTGCCAGACCTACAAAGATCAGGGATTTACCGAGCGCGCCGGGGTCCTCGCTGATTGCTCCCAGCGCCGCGCTGGCTGCACTGGCAACGGCAATTCCTCCTCCGACACAGGAAAGACCGGTGGAAAGCGCTGCCGCCAAATATCCCAATCCGGTAGACATTCCTCCGTCCGCAGCTGCCTGTGCCGCTTCTACCGGACTGGTCACAAACAGCATCACTCCTGCAATGACAACCACGCCAAAAAATAAGACAACATTGGAAAGAATACTTTTTTTATAACGCTTTCTCGTCTTTTCCCCTCTGAAAAAATATCCGAAAGGAATCAAAACACTGAAAATAAATGCTGCAATTATTGTTAATTTTATCGCTAATGTCATAATGTTACCCTCCTAGTTTTACTTTTTTACATGATGACGAAACGGATGAAACTCCCTTCCGGAGCCTGTATAAAACCGACTGAACATTTCATAATATTCCAAACGAAGTACTTGAATTCCAACCACAAGTCCCTCCAATCCACAAACCAGAAGATTTCCCAGAATCATGACAATCCAATTGGGATGACCTTCTGTGGCTCCGGAAAGCATTAGTACAACCTCCATCATTGCCGCATGACTGACTGCAAAAGCACCCACACGCACAAATGAAATGGTATTGGAAAAGAAGCTTAATAAGGTCTCAAATAATTCAAAGAATCCCTCAATAAAAAACATACCGACCCCATCTTCTGCCTTGGGCTTTTTCCCCTTGATCATCTGTGTCAGCGGTTTTTTAAAAACAAACATCAAAACCGGAATCCCCAAAAAGATTGCCATCATGATATTTCCGGGAGTCTTATGTCCGGTCATATAAAGAACAATGGTAAGCACAAGAAATCCATAAAAAATAAATCCCGCTGCCCCGTTGGGTCCAAACAGCATATTTTCTGTATCTCCCCTCTTTTTTGCATTGATCATCTGAAAAATCATTGCAAGAAGAATCAACACCATTCCAAATGCAACCGCAACAATAAATACTGTATTTAATTGTCCTACAAACGGAAGATTTGTCATTGCCTCCATCGGAGAAAGCCATATCGGTTCAATGATCGTTCCCTCAAACCCAAAAAAGCTTCCGTACATGAATCCGAAAAAGGTTGAGAAAACTCCTGCTATGGATATAATTCCCGCCAGGTTCCACTTCTTCCAAAGATAAAGAACTCCACCGCCCAAAAAGAGACATAAGCCCTGCCCGACATCGCCAAACATCGCGCCGAAAATAAATGTATAAGTCAGCGCCACAAAAATTGTGGGGTCCATCTCGTTATGAGCCGGCAATCCATACATACGAATAAACATTTCAAACGGTTTAAAAAATTTAGGATTTTTCAGCTTTGTCGGCGGATCTCCAAAGAATTTCTCCCGTCCTTCTTCTACTACAATGGTAATTCGGTCGTCCTCCTTTGCCTCCGTCATAAAAGCCTGAGTGTCCTCCTCACTCATCCAGCCGCAGAGAATATAATAATCTTCCTGTTCATTTTCCATCCGTGCCGCCATTTTGCGCACATCAAAATTTCTTGTTAATTCTTCCAGCCGATATCGGGCGCCTAAAATTTTCGCTGCGTGCGCTGATAAAAATTTTCCGATTTGATCCTGCGCTTCTTGCATCTGCCTGCCAATCTCATCAATTTTCTGATTTAGATTATGACAAATCTCCGCAGGCATTCCATTGTATCCCTCCGGCAGATGCATGACTTCAAAATGAAGAGACTGAAATGCCGAATCAATTTTTCCGGTTTCCTTGTGTGCCGCAAAATAGCATCCGTAAACATAATTTTCATCACGGGTGCCTTCCAGAAAAACGGCGTTGAGATCGTCAAATAAATATTTTTCAAGCTTCTGAAAATAGCCAATGCTCACCCGTCCAAACCGAACTTTAATGTATTGATATTGAGAAATCTCTTTGAGGTTTAAGTCCAGCGGCAGAAAAGGCTCTAATTCATGAAGATTCTCCAGCAGTTCTTCCTGCTTCTTTTTTAAGACTTCCTCCCTCGTTTTCAGATCCAGATAATCATGATGAATTTCCCGAATCAAATCTAAGATTTCACTTTCAGAGAGCGAAAGATCCATCTTCGCTGAAGCATCTGGAAGCATGCCAACATACTGTTCTGCTCTGGAGAGCGGCTCCTTGTAAGGATTAATATCCATAAAGGGCATTAAATTATCTGTTGTTTTCAGTTCTGTTAATGCGTTCTCAAGCTGCATCTCATATTTTGATAAATATTTGCTGCTTACCCGGTCTATATCCGTTTTGGGACCGGAAATACTTAAAAATTTCATCTTTACAATCATCCGGCGTTACCTCCTTTCTGTCTGAATTCCTGTATGAAATACTGTAAGGTTTCCCGCTCTGATAATCCATAGCGCACACATTCCAATGCCGTCGTAATTTTATAAATCTCTTCCTCTTTTTGAAAAAGATAATAATAAATGCTTGCCAAGGAATACGGATGATTTCGATAGGCTGCACGCAAAATCTTCTCCAAACACTGGTTTGCAATGGATTCAATGGATGTGTCTCCATTCAACTGATATTTTCGTCCATAGAAAGTATCCTCAAACCGCCGCCCAAATTCTTCTGCCGATGGCGCTTCCACCAGCTCCTTCAATTCCTCATTTCTGATTCGATATTGAATCGGAATTAATAAATTATAAATGTCCGGAGCCAGCATATGATAATATTTTTTTGACCGATAAATCCACTGCAGATTTAACAAGTCAATTTTCGTTCCCAGCTCCTTTTTTATAAATTTTCGATCATTGGATCCCCCTAACCCTTTTCCTGCTTTCCACATAGCAGAAAAATAATATAGATCCAACGCCAAATCATAATCCAAAAGACTGGATGATCCCATTTCCTGAACTCTCTTCAGCGGAGCATAATATTCCGTATCTTTTAAATTTTCCACCAACTGCTCTATATTCTGTGCAGTCATCAGATATTCAATTCTAAGATCTGAAAAACGATCAAAAAACGGACGTTTATAATTGATGTCAAACGGCGGATTATAGTGGTTAAATACAATTCGGAAACAATATTCTAGCAGCTCCACTTCATACCGTTTCATAAAAATTCTCAAAAATTCTTTCTGTGCCATGTCCGCAAACCGATAAAGTCTGCTGTAATCATCATAGAGCGACAGTACCAGAATTTTTTCAATGCTTCCCCTGTGATATAAGGATTCATCCATTTGCTCAATTAAGCTTCCATACGATCTGGTTTCCTTCAGATACTCAATGATATCTGTGACTGTACTCATGCCGGCCAGTCTTTTATAATCTGCTTGCTTTAGCAGCTTCGCACGCATTGCAGCGGCTTTTGTTACAATTCCGCTGTAGCGCATAACATCTCTCATCATACCACCCCCAAATCTCTCAAGCTTCTACTGTGCATTCAAAATGTTTTTTAAAATCTTTTCCGCGTACATGGTATGATTCTGCTCAAAGTCCTTCTTTAGAAACTCTATTTCCTGCCGATTCTTTTGTTCTTGTTCCTGAAGCATTCGATCCATATTTTTTTGCAAATCGGATCGAATCTGCTGAATTTTCTCCTTCGTTGCCTGCTCCGTTTTTTTATCGAACCGATCGCGCCGCTCCTGCATCTTTCTTTCCAGTACATGCTTTTCCTCCTCGGCGTTTTCTACGATTGCTCTGGCAGACTCCTCGATTTCCAAAAGCTGACTTGCAATTCGCTCCATAGAAATCCCCCTTTCTTATAAAATAGGTTCCCCTATTTCGGATACACCTATTTTATCCCCTTCTCATGATCTTTACTAGCTTTTTCATTCATTCTTTACATAAATTTTAACACTTTCCACAATTTGCAGACATATTTAGACATTTCTGCTGCGGTTTGTTGGATATCTTTTTGGCCCAAACGTTAAGACTCCATGACACTTTATGCTCTCTTTTCTATTTTCAGGGTATTTTTATGGATTCTTGCCTTTTTTCTTTTATACTATATTTCACACAGCGTTTGATTCGATACTTTTATAAATTTAAACAAAGGAGATTTTTCAATGAAATTCAAAATTCAAAACCGTGTCTTTCCCTATATTTTTTCCATAATGTTTCTCATTTATTTACTTATTTTAATAAAAATTATATTATTAAAAGATGCAGCTCTGGCGGATTTGCCCAAACATCTCTCCCCAGACTATAACGGATTTCGTTCCTTAAATTTGGTTCCATTCCGAACTTTTCAGGATTTTTTCGCCATTGCCAAAAAGGGAAATTTTCTCTGGGGCATTTCAAACATCGCCGGAAACGCGCTGGTATTTCTTCCTTATGGATATTTGCTGTCCCTGCGGTTCTCCACCAAATTTCAAAATTTTGTAATTCTAATCAGCGCTCTCCTGTTGAGCCTTGCCTTTGAGTGTCTGCAGTTTTTTCTCTATCTCGGCAGCGCCGACATTGATGATATCATTTTAAATGTTTTCGGGGCGTTCCTCGGTATTCTATGCTTTCGGATTCTGTCTGTCATTGCAGGGCATCAAAAGACCGTCATTTACAAAGTCAGTCTTGTTCTGAGCTTCGCCGCATTTTTAGGAGCCGCTTCCATCGGATACTTTGAATTTGGAAATCGTCTTGGAATCGAATATAAAGAAGAAGTAATTGGCGGTGAAAAAGTACCGAAAGATCCGGAGGATTATTCAGGATATTTCATATCCGGCAATGATTGTAAATTCACTGCAGCGAATTCTCTGGACCCATCCTTTGGGAAAGAAACAGCCATCCGCATTAAAGAAAATACGACCATCTATTATTTAAAATATACATCAAAAAAATGGACGCCCTACAAAACTCAAGCAGTCTATCAGCTCTACACTCCGTCTCAGCTAAAGTCTGTGAAAAAAAATTCCCGGGTCTCCGTCTGGTTTGATAAAACAGCCAGACAAAAAACAGCGAGCGTTATTGTACTCAGTGATCCCATAGCCTCCGAAACATCCGAGGATCAAAAAATGTCTTTTCCAAATTCTAAAACAGAACTGACCGGCTATATCACTTCCACACGACATGATTCTCAAACCTTTACCTTAAATAAAATCGACTCTTTTGAGACCAAAGACGGCGGCTCCGTATCTACAAGCACAAAAATCTACCTTCCGATCTCTTACAAAAAAAATGTGCCGATTACGGTAAGAGATGTCTACGGCAGCGGAAGCAGCTACGAAGACCGAAAAGGAACTGTTGATGACCTGACAGCTGACAGCTTCGTTTCTGTCAAAGGAACAATGAAAGATCATGTATTTTATGCCGACTTTATTTTAGTCTCTATTTTCCACAACGAGGGAACAACGCATCAATAAGCAAACACAGACACGGCAAAGGAGCCAAGGGAACCCCTTGACTCCTTCGTATTTTTATAATACCTTGCTTAAAAATGTTTTTGTTCGCTCTTCCTTTGGATGCTCAAAAATCTGCTGCGGTGTTCCCTGCTCGCAAATCACTCCGCCATCCATAAACAGTACTCTGTCTGCCACTTCTCTTGCGAATCCCATCTCGTGAGTTACAACAACCATGGTCATACCTTCTTTGGCAAGCTGTTTCATAACCTCCAAAACCTCGCCGACCATCTCCGGATCCAGCGCTGAGGTGGGCTCGTCAAACAACATCACTTCCGGTGAAAGTGCAAGAGCTCTGGCAATTGCAACTCGCTGCTTCTGACCTCCGGATAACTGTACTGGAAAATTATCTGCCTTGTCACCGACACCAACTCGATTTAACAATTCCATTGCCTTTTCCTTTGCCTGCGCCTCGCTCATCATCTTGTGGCGGATCGGCGCCAGCGTTACATTGTCAAGAATCGTCAGATGCGGAAAAAGATTAAAATGCTGAAACACCATTCCCACTCGTTTTCGGAGAGCATCCACATTGAATTTCTTCTCCATCAAATGCATATCATCAATGACAATCTCGCCCCTTGTGGGAGTCTCCAAAAGATTTAAACATCTTAAAAACGTACTTTTTCCTGAACCGGATGGTCCGATCACGCAGACACATTCTCCTTTTTTTATCTCGCAGTGAATGCCTTTTAAAACTTCCAGAGACCCAAAATATTTATGTAAATCTTTAACGCTTATCACTTTGCCGCAATCTCCTTTCCACTGCGTTTAATCCCAGAGTTAAAATTTTTACCAGCAAATAATAAATGCATGCCGTGCCAATCAGCGGTGTCATTGCCTCATAAGTTCTTGAAATTACAAAATCTGCCGCTTTACTTAAATCTACTATGGATACATATCCTAAGATGGATGTTTCCTTCACCAAAACAATAAACTCATTCCCTAACGCCGGAAGAATATTTTTAATCGCCTGAGGTAAGATAATATCTTTCATCGTTTGTCCGTAGGATAATCCAAGAGATCGTCCTCCTTCCATCTGTCCCTGATCGACTGCCAGAATTCCGGCACGAATAATTTCTGCCACATAGGCTGCACTGTTTAACCCAAAGGTTACAGTACCTACGATGAGTCCGTCTACCCCTTTTAAGATAATGAAGAACATAATCATCAACTGGGTAACCGTTGGAGTTCCTCTGATAATATCAATGTACACATATGCAATTTTTGATAGAATGGTACTTTTTCCATTCTTTTCTGCCGTCAGACGCATCAACGCAAGCAAAGTTCCGAGAATCACTCCAAGAATGACCGCCAAAAAGGAAACGAGAATCGTCATCTTCAACCCATCCAGATACATCAGATAACGCTTCCCCGCGATAAACGCTGTATAAAACGAATCTAAACTCATAATAATCTTACCTTTCCTTCCAGCATCTAATCAATGTATTTGGCTCTCAGCTTCTTAAATGTACCATCTTTTTTCATTGCCGTCAGCTGCTTATTAATTTCCTTCAGCAGCTTATCATTTCCTTTCGGAAGCGCGATGCAGTAGTACTCTTCTGCCGCTTTATCTCTGACAATCTTTAACCCTTTATTTTTCTGTACAAATTCCTGCGCAGTTTTCTCATCAATTACAACCGCGTCAATTCCACCGTTTTTCAAATCCATAACGGCATTGACGCCTTTTGGGAAACGTTTTACATCAACATCTCCTGCTGCAACTACCGGCTCTTCTTTTTCACCGAACGGATCTCCGGATACTAATTGATCTCCGGTTGTTCCTTCCTGAACTCCGACCTTCTTGCCTTTGAGATCTGTCACTTTTTTAATTTTATCATTGTTCTTTTTCAGGATGAGCACCTGGCTGGTTGTATAATAGCTGTCAGAAAAATCTACCGCTTTTTTGCGATCTGCTGTTTTTGTCATTCCCGCCGCAACTGCATTGATTGTTTCAGATTCCATCGCTCCGATCAGGGACTTAAATTCCATATTCTGAATTTCAATCTTCACATCCATACGTTTTGCAATCTCTTTCATCATTGCAATATCAAAACCATCAATCTCTTTATTATTGTCTACATACTCAAACGGAGGGAATTCTGCATTTGTTCCGACTTTTAAAGTATCCGGAATTGTTGCCTCCTCTTTTTTGCTGCATCCTGTAAACAACATAGATACCGCTAAAACACCTGTCAATGCTGCCGCTAATAATTTTTTCATAATCTTTTTTCTCCTCTTTCTTAAAATAATGGAACGACCGCTCCGTCGTATTTATCTTCAATGTATTTTTTTACACTGTCGCTCTTTAACGCCTTGATCAGAGCTTTGATACTGTCCTTCTTCTGATCTCCGTCGCGAACAGCAAGAATATTTCCGTAGTTCTTTGCTCCCACAGAATCGGTATCCTCGATTGCCAGTGCATCTTTGCTGACTTTTAATCCTGCTTCCAGTGCATAATTTCCATTGATTACAGCAAGATCTACATCTTTTAATGATCTTGGGATCTGTGCTGCTTCAATCTCTTTAATCTCCAAATTCTTCGGATTCTTTACAATATCCTTCTTTGTGGCAGTCAGCCCTGCATCTTCTTTTAACTCAATGAGTCCCTCTGTCTCCAGAAGCAGCAGCGCTCTTGCTTCGTTGGTTGTATCATTCGGCACTGCAATGACCGCGCCCTTTTTTAGATCCTTTATCTTCTTTGTCTTCCCCGGAAAGATTCCAAAAGGCTCGTAGTGGATAGTTGCCGCTGCTACTAAACTTGTCCCTTTTTCTTCATTAAAGTTGTCCATGTACGGCTTATGCTGAAAATAATTTGCATCCAAATCTCCAGCATCCAACGCTGTATTTGGCTGTACATAGTCCGAATACTCTTTGATCTCCAAAGTATAGCCCTCTTTTTTCAACTCTTTTTGTGCAGCTTTTAAAATATCTGCATGAGGAGATGGACTTGCGCCAACTACAAGTTTCTTGGAGTCTTCACTGCTTTTGTCATTTCCTCCGCCGCATCCGGTCAGCAGACCCAAACATGCCGCTGCGGAAAGCGCAACCGCTAATACTTTTTTTAACCTCATAATGTTCTCCTTTTTCTCATCCTATAACTTCTCTTATAGTTCATTAATAGTTCCTACACATAACATGTATTTTACAATATATTGCGAAAGATTTCAAATGCAGAAGGCAATGCATAAACCGTTTCCAGGTCCTTTTTGGGCACCCACAAAAAATCTTCCAGCGGAATGGGATGTTCCAGCAAAATCCGAACCCCTTCCATATGCCATTCCACATGACTGAAAATATGCTTTCCCCTCCCTGCCTGCTCCATTGGGCAGTTTGGAATTCCCCATTGTTCCATCTGATTCTTAAGATCTTCAGAATCCATCCTTCCATCAAGATTCGGAAATTCCCAAAGCCCTGCTAAAAGACCTTTCGTTTCTCTTTTTCTTATGACAACCTGATCTTTTGTTTCCAGTAAAAATACCGTCTTATTTTGAATTTTTCTTGGCTTTTTCTTTGTTTTTACCGGAAGCTGATCAATGAGATCCTCTTTGTATGCCCGGCATACCGTATCCCACGGACATTGCTCACAATTTGGTTTGCCGTTGGGTACGCAGACCGTGGCTCCAAGTTCAATCAATGCCTGGTTAAAATCTCCTGCCCGATCTTCCGGCATCAATGCAAGAACTTTCTTCCCCATTTCCTTTTTTGTTTTATCCTTTAGAATATCGGAATCATCTGCCCAAAGTCTTGCAAGTACACGAAGTACATTTCCATCCACTGCCGGAACCTGCAATTCAAAGGCAATCGAACCAATGGCTCCTGCCGTGTACATGCCGATACCCTTCAGTGATAACAAAGCGTCATAATCTGCGGGAAGCTCTCCATGGTATTTTTCCATAATGGTCTGCGCCGCTATTTTTAAATTTCTGGCTCGATTATAATAGCCCAGCCCTTCCCATAATTTCATAAGCCGATCCTCCTCCACCTCTGCAAGATCGGCAACGGTCGGCAATTCCTCCATAAACCGGTCAAAATATGGCTTCACAGCCTCCACTCTGGTTTGCTGCAGCATAATCTCTGAAATCCAGATTCGGTAAGGATCTTTATTTTCTCTCCACGGAAGCAGCCTTTTATTATAATCATACCAATGAAGCAAGGATTCTCCTAAGTCGTATCGTTTTTCCATCTCATTTCCCTTCTAAACTCATCGAATTGATTTCCGACGCAGTTACGCTTTATTATAACAAAAGGTATCAAAAATTGCTATGGAAGAAATCTCAAGAATATCCCCTGCCAACGGCTACACAGAAAATATAGACTTCCCGGACCCCAAGACGTTTTAAAATCTTTGTCACCGCCTGAGCAGTGGCACCTGTGGTATAAATATCATCAACTACCAAAATCTTTTTGGGACAATTAAGCTTCCGGTAAAGCTTATCATTCCCCCGAAACGCATGTTCTAAATTTTTTCTTCTCTCAACAGGATTCAGCTGTTTCTGCGGCTTTGTTTCATGAATCCGGGACACTAACTGGCAGCATACCGGACGTCCGACGATCTGACCGATTCCATCGGCAAAAAGTTCTGCCTGATTGAATCCCCTCCTCCTTCTTTTTTTCGGATGAATCGGTACCGGAAGAATCAAATCCGGCTGCAGTCTCTGCAATTGCTGTCCTTTACGCCGCCGAATTTCTTCCAGATAATACTTTGCAAAGATTCTCTTATTTTTATATTTAATCGCTGCCAGAGAATCTGTCACTGGCTTTTGATATATGCACAATCCCATGCCTCTCTTGAAATCCTTTGGATGCTCCCGGCAGTCTTCACAAAATTCCAAATCCGCATCCGATAATGGCTTTCCACAAGAATAACATGTCGGTTCTTCCAAAAACTGAATTTTTTTCTCACATTTTTTACAGACACGCTCCCCTTGATCCAACAGCGCTTTCCCGCACAGTGGACAAACCGGAGGATAAAGAAATGATAACATAGATACCCCCTCCTATCATAACAAAGCGGGCAAGCCCGGACTTTGGCTCATCGCTATCACAAAAAGAGCACGCAAATTAATGCGGCGCTCTCTCCTTGTTCCCAAATTTCGTATATTGCCCCAGCCAGACAAGTTCCACGGTTCCTGTGGAACCGTTTCTCTGCTTATCTACAATAATCTCGGCAATTCCTTTTTTTTCTGAATCTTCATTATAGTATTCATCACGATAAATAAACATTACAACGTCAGCATCCTGCTCAATTGATCCGGATTCTCGCAAATCGGAAAGCATCGGCTTTGCCGGCTTTCGTTCCTCCACTCTTCGGCTTAGCTGCGACAATGCGATTACCGGAGCATCCATCTCCCTTGCAAGCGCTTTTAGGGATCTGGAAATTTCCGAAATTTCCTGTTGTCTTGACTCAGAACGCTTTCCGCCGGACATTAACTGCAAATAATCAATAATAATCAAGTTCAAGCCATGGGTCTGCTTATATCTTCTGCATTTGGACCGCAGCTCTGCGATTGTAATTCCCGGGGTGTCATCAATAATCAACGGTGAACGGCCGATGGTTCCTGCGCTCTCCATAATTTTTTCCCAGTCGGTTTCCTGCAGATCTCCGGTACGGATTGACTGTGAATCAACCATAGATTCCATTGCCATCATACGGGTCACCAGCTGCTCCTTTGACATCTCCAGGCTGAAGATTGCCGTAGGGACATGATCACGAACCGCCGCTCTTTGCGCAATGTTTAAGACAAAGGCTGTTTTTCCCATCGCCGGACGTGCCGCGACAATAATCAGTTCTGAAGGATGCAGACCGGACAATTTATAATCCAAGTCTGTAAAACCGGTAGCAATCCCGGTAACTCTCCCTGCCGAGCTGGCAGCTTCCTCAATGGCATCCAGAGTATTTAATACAACCTTATCAATCGGTACAAATTCCTCCCTGCCGCTTGCCTGCTGCAAAAGACCGAACACATTTTTTTCTGTGTGATCTAAAATTTCAGACACATCATCCTTCCCAAGATAACATTCTGTGGTAATTTCTTCGCTGACTTTAATTAATTTCCGCAGTGTTGCCTTTTCCCGGACAATGGTTGCATATTGCTTTGCATTTGCAGACGTGGGAACCGACTCTAAAAGATCCCGAATAAACTCCAGACTTTTCATAGATTCCGGAACATCTTTCTTTTTCAGTTTATTCTGCAGAGTGATTAGATCCACCGGTTTTCCTTCCCGGTACAGTTCGGACATTGTCTCAAACAAAATTCCATTTTGTTTTTGATAGAAATCTTCCGGTCCGACAATGTCAATAACATCTGCAATGGCATCTCTGTCCATAATCATCGCACCGATAACCGACTGCTCAGCTTCCGGACTATTGGGCTGTATCTTTTTTACAAATGCCTCATCCATAAATTGTGTCCCCTTAAGCCTCTTCCACTTTCACTCTTAATGTAGCCGTTACTTTTGGATGAACTCTGATCGCCACATCATGAAATCCAAGATTCTTAATCGGTTCACAGTGCATTTTTTTCTTGTCCAAATCAAATCCCAGCTGTTTTTTTGCTTCCGCCGAAATTTCTTTCGTAGAAATTGATCCGAAGGTTCTTCCGCCCTCTCCCACTTTCATTTTTAATACAAGCTGTTTTTCCTCGATTTCTTTTGCAAAAACTTTTGCATCCTCCAACGCCTCCGCAGCCAGCTTGTCGTCGTTGGCTTTTCTTAATTTCAAGTCATTCAAAGCCTTTTTTGTAGCTTCAATTCCAAGCCCCTTGCGGAATAACACATTTCTCGCATATCCATTATTGACTTCTACAACTTCATCCTTTTTCCCAACAGATTTTACATCTTCCAACAAAATAACTTTCATCTTTATATTTCTCCTTTTCCTTTTAAAATTCTTAAGGTTTCGCGGATGACAATCTTAGCCTCCTCCAGGGAAACATCCACCAACTGGGCTCCGGCAACGGTCAGATGCCCGCCGCCGCCAAATTCCTCCATAATTTTCTGAACATTAATTTCATCTATAGATCTGGCGCTGATATAAACCTTTTCTCTCACCGCTGTCAGAACAAACGACGCCTGGATTCCTTTAATGTCCAATAATTCATTGGCTACCTGCGCTCCAATAACCGTCGGGCTGTCCACGCCAATTCCCACCAAAGTTGCAATGGCAAATTCATCATATAAAATCTCTGCTTCGCTGATCGCCTTTGCGCGGATTCGATAGGTATCCATGCTCTCTCTGGACATCTTACGGACCTTTGTCAAATCTGCTCCGCTACGTTTGAGATACGCCGCGGCTTCAAAGGTGCGGACTCCCGTTTTATTCACAAAGTTATCCGTATCTACCAACATTCCATAATACATCGCATTTGCTTCCATCGGTTCCAGCTTTGGCTTAGAAGCCACATACTGCAAAATCTCCGCAACCAACTCACAGGTGGAAGATGCATATGGTTCCACATACGAAAGCACTGGATTTTTAATCATATTCTTATTCTTTCTATGATGATCTAAAATCACAGTCGTTTTTGTCTGACTTAACAGTTTCTCACACTCCGTATAACTTGCATGATTGACATCCACTACAATTAACAGTGTATTTTCATCGGTAATTTCTATGGCTTTCTCATTGTCGATAAACATATCCTCGTCATAATCTCCACTTTCCAGTAAAGCTTCCAGCATGGAGCGAACGGATATTGTCATTTCATTCATTACAATGTGTGCCTTGCGGCCGAGAGAAAGCCCCAGACGATACAGACCAACTGCCGCGCCCATCGCATCCGGGTCAGGAATCTTATGCCCCATAATCACAACATTCTCTTTTGATTCCAAAAGCTCTTTCAGCGCATGTGCTTTTACCCTTGCCTTAACTCTGGTTGTTCTTTCCATAACTTCACAGTTTCCGCCATAGTAAGAAATATCTTCTCCGTCTTTGATGACTGCCTGGTCGCCGCCTCTTCCCAAGGCGAGGTCCATTCCGGTACACGCCGACTCATAATTTTCCTGATAGGTGTTTCCATTGATTCCAAAACTAATACTAAGCGTAATATGCATTGAGTTTCCAAGGTTGATGGTCTTGATTTCATCCAGAATCGAGAATTTATTTGCCTTAATTTTATCCAAATATTTCTGTTCAAACACGACAAAATACTTATCTCTCTCGGTTCTCTTTACAATTCCAGATACGTTTTGAATAAATTTATTAATCTTGCGGTCCGCCACCGCAATAAGCATGGAGCGCTTGACCTCATCAATATCATCTAAAATTTCATCATAATTATCAATATAAATCAATCCGATAACCATTCTCTGGTTCTCATTCTGCTCCATATACTTTTTCAGAAGTGTCTGATCGAAGAAATACGCGGCAATCAAACAATGATCCTTTAACATCTGCTGCGAACAGCTTTCATCCTGTTCTCCCAGAAAATCTTCTACACGAATACGATTCAGCTCGACTTTATAAAAAAGTTTTTGTTTTTTACCCTCTGAATCCTTTTTTTTGTATTCAATATGAGAAATTGTATGATTCACGTCCGAAGGCAGTAAATTTCGATTTAAATTGGGAAAAATCTGTTGTAAACTCTTCCCTCTGTTGTCACCTGCAATTTTTTGGAATGCTGCATTCGACCAGATAATCATTCCATCGCCGTCCAGCAGCGAATAGGGAATCGGCAGATCATGAATCAGATAGTTTTGTACCTGTCCCTGTTCAAAGACAAAATTCATGCATTCCTTCACGATCTCTTTCTTGCTGCTTGAATATAAAAAGCACTGAAGCGCAAGATATACCACCAGCACGAATCCCAAAATAATGCCGCAACGAATATCAATCCAAAAAAAGAGAATATCCACCGGCATAAGCAAAATCATTGCCTTTAACGGTCCCTGAAGATATTGGTCGATTTTTGTTTTCTTTATAATGTCCATATTTTACTCCTGATTCAGCTGTTACCAGATTTTAAATATCTTCTATTATACCTCTCTTGAAATGATTTGTACACCGAATTTAAAGAACCCGATTTTTTTAGCCAGGCATTTGCTGGCAGAAGCCTGTTTCATCAGAAATTTTACACAATTTGCGACCAGAGGACAAAGCTTTCCTCTGCTCATCGTGTGCATTCCACAAAGCGTTTTTGTAATATAGGAAAGTCAAAACTTTCCTATATTACAAAAAAGCCGATAGACCCTAAGTTTAGAGTTTATCGGCACTTTCATTGAAAATTATTCTGCTGTATACGGCATTAAACTTAAATGTCTAGCTCTCTTAATTGCTCCTGTGACAGCTCTCTGATGCTTTGCGCATGTTCCTGTAATACGTCTAGGTAAGATCTTACCTCTCTCAGATACATATTTCTTTAATGTCGCTACATCTTTATAATCGATCACAGCGTCAGCTTCTGTACAGAATGTACATACTTTTCTTCTTCTGCGTCCGCCTCTTCTTCTCATTGGAGAATCGCCTTTTGTATAAGCCATGATTTCTACCTCCTATTTAACTAAACGGCAGTTCCTCTTCCAACCCGTCCGGAATATTCATAAACCCATCGCTGACCGCGGCACTTGGCTGCGGTGCGCTCGGTGCAGGAGCGCCCATTCCCATTTGATTCTGGGATGCCGCTGCTTTACTTTCTGCAAAATCCTGCTCTTCAATTACAACATCTGTTGTATAGACTCTCATTCCGTCTTTGTTGGTATAGCTGCCTGTCTGAATTCTTCCGGAAACAACGATTTTTGTACCTTGTTTCAGATACTTCTCTGCAAATTCTCCTGCACGTCCGAATGCCACGCAGTTAATAAAATCTGCATCCTGATCGCCGTCTCTCTTAAACCTTCTGTTCACTGCTAACGTATATCTGGCAACTGCCATCGGTCTGTCTCCCTGTGAGTATCTCACATCCGGATCTCTGGTCAGTCTTCCCATTAATACTACTTTATTCATATTCGGATCCCTCCTGCTAATTACGCATCTTGTTTCACGCATAAGAAACGTAATACAGTTTCCTCAATACGAAGTCTTTCTTCAAGTTCCGCCGGAACTGTAGTTTCGCCTTCGAACTGGATGAAATAGTAGTATCCTTCTTTCATCTTCTGAATTTCGTAAGCTAACTGTTTCTTACCCCATTCATCGACGTTCGTGATTGCAGCACCTGCTGTAGTAATCATTGCCTGAACTTTTTCAATCATAGCTGCACGCTCTTCGTCTTCGATCTTTGCACTTAAAACTAATGCTAATTCATATTTCATCATTACTTTGCACCTCCTTTTGGTCTAGTGGCTCTTTCCTCTGAAAGAGCAAGGATATTTTCATATACCACGAATACTCATGTTATCATAGATCTTTATAATTCGCAAGCTTTTTTTATAAATCCCCGAAAATTTTTCTCCACTAATTTTCTTGATACCATAACCTGTCTTGTACATCCGAGACACCGAAGCCGAAAATCCATTCCTACTCTTAAAATTTCCCACTGGTTTTCCCCACATGGATGCGCTTTTTTCAGTTTGATAACATCACCGACTTGAAATTCCACCTAAGACACCTCCTAAAAAATAATTTTTCTCTGATTATCCAAAACAAATACCTTAAGTGTTTGCTTTGGATAAGATTATAACAGAAAAAAGAACCAGGGTAATCTCCTGATTCTTTTTTCACATCACATTAAGAAGAAGTTCTGATCTACATTTCGGGTTCTGTGGCGTCAATATCACCAAACTTCATTGCCTCATACTGTTCCAAAATCAATTTCTGAATTGTATTTCTCGTATCCGAATTAATCGGATGTGCAATATCACGATATTCCCCATCCGCTGCCTTTCTGCTCGGCATTGCAATAAACAATCCTTTCTCTCCCTCGATCACTTTAATATCATGTACTACAAACTCATTGTCGATGGTAATTGACACAACAGCCTTCATCTTGCCTTCCTTGGCTACTTTTCTGATTCGTACATCTGTAATTTGCATGTTGTCATCCTCCTAGTTTTTTTAAATATAGCTGAAACTCGCTCTCCGGTCCATTCCTGTCTGCAACTTCTTCTTTTTTTCTGACCGATTCTGCTATTTTTAATTATACCACTTTTTTCGGTAGATGTGAACAAATTTCTTTTTTATTTTTATTTTCTTATTATTAATTTTTACTATTTTTTATTCCAGATTCTATTGTGACATGAAATTTTTTCCAGAACCACCACTCTTGCAACTTTTATATCTGTGACTTATAATAAGGAAAGTAAAAAATAACATTGATATTGATATAGAAAGGACACATGAAAATGTATCAGATAGATTTTAAGAAACCAATTCATATTCACTTTATGGGCATCGGAGGGATCAGCATGAGCGGACTGGCAGAGATTCTCTTAAAAGAAGGATTTACCATATCCGGATCTGATATTCGCTCCACAGAAATCACCGACCGTCTGGAGCAAAAGGGCGCAAAAATTTTCTTTGAACAAACTGCTGAAAATATTACACCGGATATTGATCTTGTAGTCTACACTGCCGCAATCCATTTTGATACCAATGCAGAATATCAGGCCGCAGCATCGTTGAAAATTCCAACGATGAGCCGCGCAGCGCTCCTTGGACAGCTTATGCATAATTATAAAAATGCAATCGCAATTTCCGGAACCCACGGCAAGACCACAACAACCTCTATGCTTTCTCACATACTTCTTGCCGGTGAAACAGACCCGACCATCAGTGTTGGCGGAATCTTAGACGCCATTGGCGGCAACATCCGTGTGGGTCGCTCCGATACCTTTGTTACCGAAGCCTGTGAATATACCAACAGTTTTTTGGAATTTTTCCCGAAAATCAGCATAATTTTAAATATTGAAGAAGATCATATGGACTTTTTTAAAGACCTTGACGATATTCGACATTCCTTTCGGCAATTTGCTCACAAACTCCCCGATTACGGATATCTGATCATCAATGGAGAAATTGACAATCTCGACTACATTGTCCACGATTTAGAAGCAGATTATGCAACCTTCGGGCTCAACGATGATTCTTTTGACTTCTCTGCAAAAAATATCGGATATGATGCTTTTGGACATGCACATTTTGATTATTATTTTCGTGGGGAATTTGTTGATACCATTCAGCTCAATGTCAATGGAGAACACAACGTCAAAAATGCTTTGGCTGCGATTGCTGCCGCAAAAAGAATTGATCTTCCGATGAGTGCTGTCAAACAAGGTCTTCTCGGATTCTCCGGCGCAAAACGCCGTTTTGAATTCAAAGGAACCTGCAATGGATTCACCGTGATTGATGATTATGCGCATCATCCCACAGAAATCCGCGCTACTTTGACTTCCTGTAAAAATTATCCTCATAATGAGTTGTGGTGTGTTTTCCAACCTCATACCTACACGCGGACTTTGGCATTCCTCAATGATTTTGCCAAAGCCCTGAGTCTCTGTGACCATGTAATCATTACGGATATCTATGCTGCAAGAGAAAAAAACACCGGGGTTGTCCACGCCCGCAATATTGTAGAACGCATGGCAGCATATGATGTGGATGCCCACTATATTAAAGATTTTGATGACATTGAACAATTTATTTTAAAAAATTGTAAAAAAAATGATTTGTTGATAACTATGGGAGCTGGAAACGTCGATTCTATCGGAAATCATCTGGTCAGCAGATAGTTATCCACATTATCCACAGGTTTGTACACAGTTGTTGAAAAATAGACCTGTGGATTTCTTTTTCTTTTTTCCACAATTGTAAAATCTATGTAAATGGCTTATTCTCGTATTTCTTATTTTCTTATCCACATTATCCACACTATCCACAGGTTTTTCCACAAATCCTCTGTGGATTCTGCCTCTATTTACAATTTTCCTCATCTGCGTTATAGTCACATTAGATGATATAAAATAAAAAAGGGGACATTGCCATGAACTATATTCAGGTCACAACTACATATCCAACCGGAGGAACACTGCTTCCGAATGCTTTTGTTGATAACTATATGATTCGTGCCAACGGAGAGTACATCAAAGTTTATATTTATCTCCTCCGCATGGTTTCTGACGGGGCAAATTTCAGTATTCCGTGCCTCGCTGATGTTTTAGAGCTCACCGAACGCGATGTCACCCGCGCATTAAAATACTGGGAAAAAGAATCTCTTCTGAAGATTGAGATGAATCAAAGAGAAATTCAATCCATTGAACTTCTTCCGATTCCCGGACATCCGGTTCCTCCGATTCAGACGGAGGATGCTTCTGATTCTGCCGTATCCGAACCGTCGGATGTTCAGGAAAATTCCGTAGCCAGTGAGGCAATTCCCGCTATGAAAACACTATCCCCGGCTCAGTTACAGAAAAAAAGCGAGGATGAACGTTTTTCTTATCTTCTCTATGTTTGTGAAATGTTTTTGGGCAAGCCTCTGACCTGCACAGATATGAATACTCTTCTGTATATGTATGAAGATCTGTCCATGTCCTGTGAACTCATTGAATATTTGGTTGAGCACTGTGTCTCCAACGGCAAAAAAAGTTTTCGCTATATGCAGACCGTTGCAATCAACTGGTATGAATGCAATATAAAAACTCCGGAAGAAGCAAAATCCCACAGCCAGAACTTCCGAAAAGAATATTATTCCATCATGCGCGCTTTTGGGTTAAATCAAAATCCTGCGCCGATTCAGGAACAGTACATGAAGCGCTGGCTGGAAACCGATGGTTTCGATCTGGCCTTGATTCTTGAAGCCTGCAACCGCACAATCAACGCTATTAATAAGCCAAGCTTTCCTTATGCGGATACTATTTTAAAACATTGGAAAGATAACCATATCGTATCTCTGGAGCAGGCACGCATTTTTAAACAGCCTTCCAGAGCTCCAAAAACATTCGTCAACCAAAACAACCATGCAAATCTCCATAATTTTAAACAGAGAGATTATGATTTTGACGCACTGGAACAGCAGCTTCTGCAAAAACAATTTTCTGATGAAATAAGGGAGAATTAATCTATGCCTTTATCCAATACCGATTATCAAAAAATTATGCGAATGTATGAGTCCAGACGACTTTCCAATTATCACACACAGGAACAGAGAAAAAAGGATATTTATGCTGCAATTCCCCGCATCAAAGAGCTGGATCTTCAAATGACTCATAATTCGATTGCCCTGGGAAAGAAACTAATTCTGAAAGATGATCCGGTCCTCAGAGAAGAATGCCGGACAAAGAATGCAGCCCTTGCCCGAGAAAAACTCTGCCTCCTCAGAGACGCAGGATATCCGGAAGATTATTTAGAACCGATTTATCATTGCGGCAAATGTCAGGATACCGGATATATCGGACAGGAACCATGTTCCTGTTTTCGTCAGGCTATGATCGATCTTTTGTATACCGGTTCAAATATGGATCGAATTCTTGCCCGCGAAAATTTCAAGCAATTTCGGGAAGACTACTATTCTGATGAAATTACTGCCAGCGGACTTCCAAGCCCACGGCTGAACATTCAGAAAATTGTAAATCACTGCAAAGCATTTATTTCCAGATTTCCAAACCATGAGAACATTCTTTTTCAAGGGTCTACCGGTGTCGGCAAAACATTTTTAAGCCACTGCATTGCAAAAGAAATCATGGATCTTGGCTATACTTGTGTATATATGACAGCTTTCCAATTATTTGATACGCTGGCAAAACATACATTTGGAAAGGAAAAAGATCCGAAACAGGAAATATCCGCCGATCTTATTTTTCAGTGCGATCTTCTGATCATTGATGACTTAGGCACCGAGATGATGAACAAATTTGTAATTTCTCAATTATTTCAATGCCTGAATGAACGCCTGATTCAAGAGAAATCTACCATTATTTCCACAAATTTATCTCTTCAGGATTTCCGAAATATTTATTCTGAGAGAATCTTTTCAAGGATTATTGAGAATTATTCCTGGCATCAAATATATGGCGAGGACATTCGTTTTAAGAAATCAAACTTGACGTAATCAAATTATAATGATATAAAAAACTATAGAACAATATACGAAGGAGATAGTATCATGAGACGATCTGACCGTAACTTTACAAAGATTCCCGACGGAAAACTTGGAATCATCGCCCTGGAAGGCTGTGAGGCACTTGGCGAAGCCATCGACCATTACATTATTCAATGGAGAAAAGAAAGTCATGGAGCTTTCAAAGATTCTGTTGCATGCGACGGCTACCTGAGAGACACCTATTTGCTCAATGCCAGCTGTCCCCGCTTCGGATCCGGAGAAGCAAAAGGACTCATTCGTGAATCTGTCCGCGACATGGATTTATACATTCTTGTGGACGTACTGAATTACAGCATTACCTATTCCTTAAACGGACAAATCAACCACATGTCACCGGATGATCATTACGCTGACTTAAAACGTATCATCAGTGCTGCTGCCGGAAAAGCAAAAAGCGTCAATGTCATTATGCCGTTCCTCTATGAAAGCAGACAGCACAAAAGAAGTACCCGTGAATCCTTAGACTGTGCAGTGATGCTGCAGGAATTGGTTAATCTTGGTGTCGATAATCTGATTACTTTCGATGCCCATGATCCTCGTGTACAGAATGCTATTCCAATCAGTGGATTCGATAATGTACAGCCGACTTATCAATTTGTAAAATCTCTGGTAGAGCAATGTGATGATGTGAAGTTCGACAAAGACCATTTAATGGTAATCAGTCCCGATGAGGGAGCAATGCAGCGTGCGATCTATATGGCAAATGTCATTGGCGTGGATGTGGGAATGTTCTACAAACGTCGTGATTTTACGAAAGTAATTGACGGACGCAATCCGATTGTCGCTCATGAATTTCTCGGTGATTCCTTAGATGGAAAAGATGTTCTGATCATTGACGATATGATTTCTTCCGGCGAAAGTATGATTGACGTAGCCAAAGAATTGAAACGCAGAAATGCAAAACGCGTTTTCTGTCTTTCCACATTCGGTCTCTTTACAAACGGTCTGGAAGTTTTTGATCGTGCTATCGAAGACGGTACCATTGCCAAAGTTATTACGACCAATTTGATATATCAGACTCCGGAATTATTATCCCGCGACTGGTATGCATCTTCCGATGTATCCAAATATGTAGCACTCTTAATTGATACACTGAATCATGACGCTTCCATCAGCGAATTATTAAATCCTACGGAACGCATCAAAGAGTATTTAGAAAAAAAGAATGTAAAATAAAGCTCTCTCTTCCCTATATTACAAAAAGGAGATCTACAGTTTCATACTTGTAGATCTCCTTTTTTTATTCCCGACCGTCCTGAGAAGGCGATGCCGTCGTGCTTGGCGCCGCCGTTGTCGGAGCTGCCGTGGTCGTCGGCGCTGCTGTGGTTGGAGCTGCCGTCGTCGTTGTTGTGGCCTTCTCCGTTTTTTCTGTTGTGGTCTCCTCTGTCGTTGTCGTATCCTGACCGGTCGTTGTTTCCGTAGAACTTCCTGAATCCGTATAACTTCCCCCCAAGGTTTTATCGGAAGAGAATTCAGAGTGAATTTCATTCATAAAGTTACTCCAAATGGTTTTTGGATAAGAACCTCCGCTCAGTTCCGGCATGATCTTATTATCATCCCGTCCAACCCAAATTGCAGTTGTATAATATGGAGTATAACCACAGAACCATCCATCACGGTTGCTGGTTGTCGTACCAGTTTTTCCGGCAGTATCCACATTCGGAACCTTTGCCCCCGCACCTGTTCCGGAAGTTACAACGCTCTGCAAAATGTCCGTCATAGCATTGGCTGCATTTTCAGAATAAATTCTGCGTCTCTTTGCAGAACTGGACATCACCTCATCTCCATCAGAGGTTGTTATTTTGGTAATGCAGGTAGGCTCCCGGTAAACTCCGTCATTTTGCAGTGCGGCATATCCTGATGCCATTTCTTCCGACGTTGTTCCTTTTGTAAAACCACCAATACACGTTGTGTAATACGTATAATCTTCATCGGTCAGATACTTAAAGTTCATCTCTTCTAAATATTTCAAACAGGTCTTTGGTCCCATCTGCTCATAAAGACGCATTGTCACAACATTACTTGATTTCTCCACAGCTCTTCGCAGTGAAATCTGACCGGAATAAGATCCTCCGGAATTTCGCACACGATGTTTGTCATCGGAAGCCATCGGCGAATCATTGACAACAGAGCTGGCAGACCATCCATGCTCCAATGCCGGCGCAAATACAAGCAATGGTTTAATACTACTTCCCGGCTGTCTTGGACTTTGATATGCCCGATTTAACGTGTAACCGATGTTCTCCTGCTCTCTTCCTCCGACAATTGCCACAACCTTACCCGTCTCATTATCAATACAGGTTCCCGATGCCTGTGTCTTATAAATTCCATTTTTATCTTTCTCTGTATAGCCATTTAAAGAATCATCGACACTTTTTTGCAGCTCATCCTGTACCTCAGGATCAATGGATGTATAAATATGATATCCTGCACTGTAAAGCGTTCTTTTACACTCTGCATACATCTTATCATATTCATCCTCATATTTTTCTTTCTCTGCATCCGTATCAAAGTCATATTGGAACTCAAAGCCCTTCTGCTTCATAATTTCTTTCGTAGCACAGTGAATCACATAAGTCTCAATATAATTTTTCTTTTCTTCCTTCTGCTGAGAAGTCTTGATTTTAATTTCTTCATCCAGGGCTTCCTCATATTGATCTTTGCGAATTAAATCCTGCTCATACATATCCTTCAGGATCTTTCTCTGCCTTGTCATTGTTTTTTCTTTATGTTCCAGTGGATTATACATTGTAGGCGCATTTGGAATGGCACACAAAAACGCCGCCTCTGCCATTGTCAAATCTTTCGCACTTTTATTAAAATATCCCCTGCTGGCTGCCTCGATACCATAATATCCATTGGCAAAGTATACATTATTTAAATAGAACTCAATAATTTGATCTTTGGAATATTTTTTCTCAAGTTCCACCGCCACAAACATTTCTTTTACTTTTCTTTGCCATGAAACCTCTCTGTTTAGAAAGACAGTTCTGGCAAGCTGCTGGGTGATGGTACTTCCTCCCTGTGTGATCTCTCCTTTCTTTACGACAAAAGATACTGCTGCCCGGAAGACTCCCTTATAATCTACGCCGCTGTGCTTATAAAAATTTCGATCTTCCACCGAAATCATAGAGGCCACCGCATATACCGGCAGATCCTTATACTTCAAATAGTATGCATCTTTCTCACCTTTAAACTTCGTTAACTGCTTTCCATTGGTATCATAAACAATGCTCGTCTGAGATGCCCGGAATGTTTCTTCCGTCGCATTAGCAACCAACTTCTTTGCCTCACTCCGAAGTTTCATAACCTTAATTCCGAAAGTAAACCAGCCGACAACGACCAGAAATAAAAAGACAATCGAAACTTTCAAAAGAATCTTTCTTTTCTTTCCTTTTTTCTTTCTCTTTTTCTTTCTTTCGGGAATCAGTTTCTTGGTTTCCTTTGTTTCTTCAGCCATATTCCTTTCACCTTTCGTTTGATTTTGATCCCAACATCTAATTGTAATTGTAACATAAAATATATGATCGCTACACTTTTTACTTCGACATACTTCGCTTTTTCCAGACAATTCTAATTCGTATAACTGTAAAAAATACTTCCGGCAGCTTTCAATTCTTTTTCCAAAGAAGCTCTATTTACTTTTACAGATTTTCCCGTCAATGGATCATAATATCTCAGATCTGATTGATTATAACTCATAAGCAACACATAGGTTCCATCTTTTCTCTTTGCCATGACAGATCTGTTTTTGCTGATCGCATAAACAAGATCTTCCATACTGCAATCTGAATAATTCACGGCATTTCGGTCAAACACCTCAAACAGCTTATCATATGCAGAACCACGCATCTTCTTTATCTTATCATAGCTTGTGTCAATATTCTCTGCCTGCGCCATCATTAAAATACACGCAATATCTGTCTCATCTTTCGATTTTGCTTTCACCATAGGAATATTAGAACATCTTGCGTAAGTTTTCGCAATTCCCTTTTCCCATAAATACATCTGATGATAATTAACAACCACTCCGCCGCCATCCTTCGCATCCTTTACCGCATCTTTCATATTACTGTACACACCAGAAAGTTTTCCTCCGGTATAAACATAGGCATCCTGATATTTAAAATTATTTTCTGCAAATTTTACCGAAATATTTTCATCCTGTTCCATCACGTTGGTCGATAAATAATTCGGTCTTGACTGAATGTAGACATTATCCGGAAATGACAAGTACAATTGATTCAATCTTGTACCGGTATATCCATAGACAAATACAACCTTATTCTCCGTCTTTTTCTTATACCGCACATAGCTTGTATCTTTCTTTTGATAACGGCTGCCTTTTTTCACAGAATTGGTCAGCATGACGGTCGTGCCATCAATCTTTGCTTCCGTAATATAAACGCCTTTTTGTTCATACTCTTTTAAGATCTTATCCTGATTCTGTATCAAAACCTTTTCCAGAGGATACAGATAGGTTCCGTCTTTCTTGCGGACAATCTGACTTTTCTTTCCAATTCCGTATACAAAGTCTTTTTCAATGAATCCAATCGGCCGCAGAACCTCATCATCCTCACATTTGATTTCATATTTCTTATCCTGTGACAAATCAATCATCTCCAGAGCATTCTTGCATCGGTTCACTGCCAGCATTCCATTTTCTGAAACCACTGCCATATCATCTGTCACATTCTTTTGTAAAACACTGCTTTTTTCGGAATCAAGATCCACATGATAAACTGCTCCGTCCAAATAAAAATAGAACTGATCATCCTCACTTAGAAACGCGCCTTTTTGAATATCATTTTTCATCATCTCATACTGAATTTTTGTAGGTATGAACGCCAATTCTTCAATCTTTTGATCATCTGCCGAAAAACGGTACACTGCAATTCCATTCTCCCCTTCGTGAGCTCCACGATTCATATATCCATAGACAAGAAAGGACATATCGCCATTTGATTCCATATTCATAATTCGAATCCCGTGTTTTTGATAGTTGCTGCGTCCTTCCCGATAATCCTCTCCTACAAAAGAGAACACTTTATGCATATTGGAATTCTGATAATCATAATACCAAAGTTCATTCTGCACCACAAATGCCGCCTTTTTTCCTCCATTTTGACTGACCAGTTGCTTATCACTGCTGCCGATCCCAATCAAAATTCTGTTGTTTGCCCGATCAATGGTATCATAACGCATATAGGCTTCCATATTTCTTTCATAATTTAAAAGATACATTCGGTCTTTGGCATACCGAATTCTGAAATATTCCGTCGCCTGATAATATTGTTTGGTTCCATCGGTATTTTCCACAGACAAAATATACCGCAATTCTAAGGAAGTCACATTTTCAGAAATCTCTTTTACCGTAGCCGGATATATACACTCCACCTGAGGTTTTAAACTCGCATAGGCTACCGCCTCCGGTGTAGATTTTAAATTTACCTGAGAAAGATCATTGGATGTTGTACCTTCCTTTGTCTCTAAATATTGACTGATAAATTCTGTGTTCCCTTCCGATAATGCCGCTGCATGAAATTTTTCTGCAAAATTCAGACATTCTTTTAAATGAAAACTGGTGCCATATTGAATTCTGGTAAAGTATCGTATTGTTTTTCCATCCTGTTTCAGTGAGAATTCCACTAAATACGTCTTTCCGGAATCTAAACGTTCTTCAATCGTAAGATTCGCAGCCGTCTCTCCTTTGATCTTTTGAAAGCCTGTATCACCTTTATCCAGAACAGTTTTGTTATCCGTATCATAAATTTTATAGCTGAGAGCCTCCACCTTCTCCTCAGCTTCCGTTAAAATCGCTTTCATTTGATTCTTATAAACGGGTGTTACACTGTCACGCAGTAAGGAGGCATCTACATCACCCTGATATCCATGAAGTTGATTTATTTCTTGTCCGTCTGCAGATAACGTCAAAAGCGGCAGCTTTGCCTGTGAAGTCTCTGTAACACCCTTATTATGGCTCCCTACTAAAACATAATTCCAAATCAGCAGGGAAGCGATAAAAACAGCTCCAAAAATAGATAGTTCAATTGTCTTACTATGCCTCATTTGTTTCTCCTTTTTTCCGATATCGGACAAAGCCTCTTCCCCATCATTTTATCCGTTTTTTACCTTTTATACAACCATTTTAAGAAATCTTTAAGGATATGCCACGCTAAGAATGGCTATTCCCCGTGGTTTCTCGCATTTTAGTCACTTGTGGTTTATCCATGCAAACAATCTTTGCTAAAACTCCTGCCAAATCTTCCGGAATTAATTTTCCATCTTTCGTGTATACTAAACCGAGGTGATATTTATGAAAACAATAAAAAGCAGTTCCATAATCGGAATCATTTTTGTGCTTGCTGCAGGATCACTGGCTCATTTTCTCTATCAGTGGAGTGAAAAAAAACATTGGATCGGTCTTCTATGTCCCGTAAATGAATCTACTTGGGAGCATATGAAACTGGTATTTTTTCCGATGCTTTTCTACTCTCTTTTTCTATGTATAAAATGGAAAAATCAGTTCCGTCCACAATTTCACGTGCTCGCACAAGGGATTCTCATCGGTACCTTTTTGATTCCTGTTCTTTTTTATACCTACACAGGAATTCTTGGATTCCATGTTTTCCTTCTGGATCTTTTGACTTTTGGATGCAGCGTCATCGCAGGTTTTTCCTACATCTTTCATGCTTTAAAATCTTCTTCCGCAAAAAATCACAATCGTTTTGCTGCTCCAATTCTTCTCCTCCTTCTTTCCTTCCTTTTTTGTCTTTTCACCTATCAGCCGCCCTCCCTCGGTTTATTTCTTCCTCCCAATGGATAAAAGAAAAACTCTCCTAATATCACAAAAAGGAATGCCTTCTGCATTCCTTTTCATCCTTTACTGAAACATTTTTAATTTTCTGCGATGACGGCACCGCCTGTGACACATCTCTCCTCCAAGCAGTGCAAGAACCATCTGGTATAACATCCGATCCTTCTTTTGACACTCTTCTTTTTCATGATACATCACTTTATCATAAACTTTATCTGCCATAGCAAAAACACTGGTTCGATCCATATATTCATCAAACATCATACTTCCCTCGTATTCCATCTGATCGCAAACTTCCTCAATAAACTCCAGAATCTCTCTTGCTGTAGCAGAATACATCTTTGTCATGTACTGATAATCATTTTCATAAACTTCTTCTTCCTCCGCCATATTCCTTCCCTGAAAAATATCAGTATCAAATGTCGGCAGATCTCCCAATCCTTCTCTGTCACCCATTCATGTACTCCTTTTCTATACTGATACTATCATATGACAGAGCAATGAAAATATTCCTTCCTTTATTTGTCCTCTTTGCGTATGCTGCGAACTTCTTCATTAATTGCCAGCATCTTACTGTCAAGAAACGCCACAAGATCTGCACATTCCTTTAATTCTGTCCGAATATAATCCGGAGCATTTCCCTCATATTTGTAATATATCTTATGCTCCAATGATGCCCAGAAATCCATTGCAACGGTCCGAATCTGAATCTCAACCTTCGTCGGTACCACCCGGTCTGATAAAAAAATAGGAACTCTTACAATCAAATGATAACTGCGGTATCCATTTGGCTTTGGATTTATCATATAATCTTTTGTTTTTAATACTTCAATGTCATCCTGGGACGAAATCATATCTACAATTCGATAAATATCAGGAGTAAACGAACAAATCACTCGAATTCCTGCAATATCATCAATATATTTTTGAATATTTTCCACGGTAACATCCAGTCCCTTGCGCAGCAACTTTCTCATAATACTTTCATCGCTCTTTAAACGCGACTCAATATGCTCTATTGGATTATATTTGTGCACAAACCGAAATTCATCATTTAAAATTTCCAATTTTGTGCCAATCTCTTTTAAAGCAGAGCGATAAAGCAGCTGAATCTGCTTATACTCAACCAGCACATCTTTTACCTCAGGCAATTCTAATTCTCTCATTCACTTATCACTCCTCACCTTTTTGATCTTATCCTTATTTTATCACTATTGTCCAATAAGTTCTATAAATTTCAAAAAACAAAGCGGACAAGTGCGTCTGGAACTTCCTTATATCATAAAAAAATCCGTGCAGTCTGCCTTGTGCGATGCTCCACAGACGTTACCTCTATAGTTAACTCAACCCAGGCGCCCTTACGGCACATAGGAGGTTCTACTTAGTGCTGCTTCGTTCCCGACCTGACACGGTTCATAGATTCCTATTGCGTAAGACCCAGATATCAACGCCACTTGTAGAGGGCAGCTCCACAGAACAAAACCCGAAACAAACCATCACCTCTGCTATAGCGGATTGCAGAAAAAGGGTGCCGCTACCTCCCCGGCTAGCACGGAAACTTTATGACTTGATAATCTCTTCGCATCTCTCAAGATGCAGACTCTATTATACTAAATACTTTTCTTTTGGTCAATAGCATTCTTATTTTACTTTTATGGTTTTTGTTTTACTGTATGCGCCATAGAACCGTTTTCCCTTCACTTTTTTATAGGCTCTCACTTTAAATGAATACTTCTTTCTTGAAGATAAATTTCCGATCTTTTTGGAAGCTCTGGCTGTGGAAACTTTTTTGTATTTCTTTGCTCCCTTTTTCTTATAGATGATTTGATATCCATCTGCCTCTTTTACGTTTTTAAATCGGATGTTTACTGATCTTCTTCGACTGCTCTTTACAGAAACCCTCTCAACTTTCTTAGGAACAATATAGTAGGTAACCTTTCTTGTTCCGCGGTATTTTCCTTTTCCCCGGAAGTTTACATAAGATGCCCCGATTGATTTTCTTTTTTTCACAGAAACTTTATAATCCACATTTTTCCTTAGTTTCTTGCCTCGGTAGAAAAGAGAGATATTAGGTTTCATTGTCTTCCCTGTGTAACTTCTGAAAACAGAAGACGGTTTACAATAACGCAGATCAACCTTGGAGGACGGTTCCGTTACCGTATATCCTTTCAGACGCATCGTTACTTTTTCTGAATTTAAATCATGCCATTTTCCTCGCTGATAGAGATAACTCTGTCCCTTTTTCGTTTTATTAACAAACGAAATCCATTGGATGTCTTCGCTGATGTCACCGCCAACCTTTCCGGAAGAAAGCATATCCACTACAATCGCAAACCGCTCGCCTTTTAACATCTCCACTTTTTTTTTCAGGTCAACTGTGTGCGTACCGGCAGCTGATCGTATTCCGGTCTGGCTGATCACTTTCTTTCCACTGGTCGGCTTCCCTTTTTTGGGATTCTTGTAAATTCTGATACGATACTTCATGTTTGGAGACCATGTCACAAAATTTACTGCTTTCAACAGTTCTTTTCTTCCTCCGCTGCCCTTTTTGGCAGTATAAATATTGGAAAAGCTCTGCCCTTTTTTCAGGCTTATGACAGCTGGACTGGAAGATCCGTCATAAAAATAGTTATATTGATAATCTGAAGCTTTCGTAAATTCCCCGGCAACAAATTCGCTCAGCGTCCGATCTTCATAGGACAGATAAAAATAACCTGCCTTTCCATCATTGGTCCCCCAACTGTTTTTAATAATCCAGGCTCCGTCATTTTTAGGTCTGGATGCCGCCTGAAAGTGATTGCGGCTGTAAGTATCATCCCACCCTACAATTGTCACCATATGGTTGGCATCCTGATTATAGTCATTACAATTATAAGCCTGACGATCATCGCTGTAATATTTTTTATCTTCCCAGTCTTCTGTTGGCGCATGATAGACTACCGATACCGATCCATAGGACTTAATATAAGCTTTTACCAAATCCCTTGATGGCCCGTTCCCCAGAAAATACCCGTTTTTCAAAATTGCAGCATTTTTTTGACCAAGAGAAGAAGATAATTTCCAGTTGCTGCTGTAAAACGGAGCAACACTCTCATTGGAAAGTCCGTACCATCCGGTAAGAGACAGCATGGTAAGAAGTGAATTTCCTCCCGCCATTCTCCAGTCACCCGGCACCTTCGTGCGGTCTCCTTTTGTATTGTTCAGGATATCATTGGTGCGGTGATACATAAAATATCCTAAATGCTTTTCCGAAAAATCTACAGAAGGTCCTGCCAATCCCCTCTTCATCATAGATGTTTCTCCCACCGAAGCTAAACTGAATGCCCAGCATAATTCTGTATTTCCCTGATTTTTAACCCCGGTCACAATACCATGATCTGCAGAATTATAGGATCTCTCAAACGATCTGCCTCTTTTTACAGAATCCGACGCTGTCTTTGGAGCTTCAATCTCGAGATCCAGTTTATGATATTTTCCGCTCCTCTGTGCAGCGCCTGCATCTCCCACATGAGTTTTCAGCAATAAAATCATACTGAACAAAATAACCGAAAATTTTTTAACTCTTTTCATTCCTTCCCTCTCCCTTCTTTTTCCGCCTCAACTCACGAAAAAAGTCTGACAACATTTGGCTGCATTCTTCCTCCAAAATTCCCTTTTGGATTTCCACCTGATGATTAAACTGTTCTACTTGTAAAATATTTAAAACAGAACCGGCACATCCAGCCTTAGGATTCATGGCTCCGATCACAACTTTTGGAATTCTTGCCTGTACAATTGCCCCTGCACACATCTGACATGGCTCCAGAGTAATGAACATGGTACATTCTTCCAACCTCCAGTCCCCCGTCTTTTTGCTGGCTTTCTGAATTGCCAGCAATTCCGCATGAGCTAAAGTAGTTTTTTTCTTATTCCTTTGGTTATAAGCTCTGGCAATGATTTTATCATCTGCAACAATCACACAGCCAATCGGAACATCCCCTGCCTCTGCAGCCTTTTTTGCCTGCCTGATTGCCTCCCTCATGTATTTTTTTTCCTTCTCCACCTTTCCCCTCCTGTGTCATATTTTTAAACCCAATCTCATACAATGAATCAAAAAGAGAGTTGACCATTGTCTGATTATCAAAGAATTGTGTCTTATTTGTACGAATATCATCATGGAATCAAAGGCGCTAATGTTGGTTTTGCAAAAATTGAAAAACGTCAAAAACAGCTACGTCTTTATTTCCATGTAAAAACAAATGATAAATCTCTAAAATACAAAATTTACTTTTACCGTTTTCGTCACGGCACCATGGAAGGAATTCTTCTTGACAGTATTCAAAGAAGCGATACCGTCATTGAATTTAAAAATACTTATCCGCTCATTGCGGAGCCCGATACCATAGACGGTTTTTTAATTTATCATTCCAATGATTATTTTTTCGGTTCTCAATGGAAAGACCATCCGATTGCCATTAGAAATTTTTCACCATTGGATCAAAAACTTCCCGAACCGGAACCTATTCCAGAACAAACAGTGCAAACAGCGGAGCCGGAGGAAACAACTTCCTCTGATTCGGAAGAAATCTCTGAACTTCCAGCCGAAGAAGCTGCACTTCCAACAGAGGAAGCAGAACCTTCAATGGAAGAACCTCCAATGCCACAGCCAGCTCCTTCCGATGCCACGGAACTTTCTGCTGCCACGGATTTGGCACAACCGCTTTTTTCTGCAGAGGAGGCATCTCCCTCTTCTCCATCCAAACTGGCAGAATATATTGAAGCTCTTCAACTTGAAAAATGTGCCAAAGAAAAGCCATGTGAAACTCCATCGGCGGACTTTGACTGGAAGGAGTATCCCTCCTTGCTCATGCCTGCTGATTATTGCTTTTCTCCTTGCATTAAAATCCAACTAGAAGATCTTGAACAGATTCCCGATCTTCCCGAACATATCAAAACCAATGGATTTCTGCTTCTGAATTATGGAAATTACGGTCATCTTATGTTTGCTCAAAATAAAAAAACAAAGAAATTTTGGTTAGGCGTTCCCGGAATTTTTGATAATGAGAAATCATTTATCTCAAAATTATTTGGATTCCAATCTTTTCTGACCGTTCCCGTAAAATCCCAAAAGACTGGGAATTTTGGTTATTTTATTTTACCGATCTAAAAGATTGCTTAGCTGTGCAAATTGCTCTAAAGTTAAAACTTCTCCGCGAACAGACGCTGACAAACCCATCTCCTCCAGTGCCGCTGCAACCTGTTCCTTGGAGAAGTTTAACTGGCTTGAATTTTTAATTCCATTTTGAAGTGTTTTTCTTCTCTGATTAAAGGATGCTCGTATCAACTGAAACAACAATGTCTCATTGGACACCTGAACCGGCGCCTCTTTATATTTTGTCAACTTAATTACCGAAGATCCCACTTTCGGTCGCGGCATAAAACAATTGGGCGGCACATTTGCAGCAATATAAGGTTTGGCATAATACTGAACTGCCAGAGACAATGCGCCGTAATCTTTTGTTCCGGGTCCCGCCTGCATTCGATCTGCAACTTCTTTCTGCACCATAACTGTAATACTATCAATTGGCACATGACTTTCAAATAATCCCATAATAATCGGCGTTGTAATATAATAGGGAAGATTCGCTACTATTTTTATTGGTTTTCCCTGATGCTGTTCTGTTACGATCTGTTCTATATCAACCTTTAAAATATCTGCATTTAAAATGGTAACATTCTCATAGTCTTTCAGTGTTTCGGAAAGAATCGGAATTAAATTTTTATCAATCTCCACAGCCATAACTTTCCCGGCATTTTCTGCCAGATACTGTGTCATTGTTCCGATCCCCGGTCCGATCTCCAATACAAAATCATCTTTTGTAATCTCTGCCGCTCGAATAATTTTATCCAGTACATGCTCATCAATTAAGAAATTCTGCCCAAATTTCTTTTGAAAACCAAAGTTGTATTTTTGGATTACTTCAATTGTACTTTTTGGATTTCCAAGTTTCACTTTAACACCTCACTCATCCGATATAATTGTTTTGCATTCTGTTCTGCGGCGGCAATCAATGTTTCTGTATCCATTCCTCGAATGGAACTGACAGCTTCAGCAATATATGTTAAGTTGAAAGATGAATTTCTCTTTCCCCTGTTGGGTTCCGGAGAAAGATAAGGAGAATCTGTCTCAAGAACCAGACGGTCCAGAGGAACATACGCGGCAACTTCTTTCAATGTTTTTGCATTCTTAAAAGTTACAACCCCGCCAATTCCAATATAAAATCCCATATCCAAAAACTCTCTTGCCATTTCTTTTGAGTAAGAAAAGCAATGAATTACCCCGCCAATTTGATCGGCCCTTGCTTCCTTCATCATATCCATTGTATCCTTTGCCGCATCCCGACTGTGAATCACCATTGGCAGCTTGACTTCTCTGGCAAGCTCCATCTGTGCTGCAAACCATTTCTTTTGAATTGCACGCTCTGGCGTATCCCAATAATAATCCAATCCAATTTCTCCAATGGCAATGATTTTCTTCTGCCTTGCATATCCTCGCAATGTCTCCAAGTCTGAATTTTTCATATCTTTTGTATCACTGGGGTGCACTCCCACCGCACCATACATCACAGGGTATTGCTTCACTGCCTCCACGGTCCATCGAGAAGTTTCCATATTAGAACCAACATTCACAACAGTTCCGATTCCATGCTCTGTCATGGATGCCAATAATTCTTCTCGATCTGAGTCAAACTTCTTATCATCATAATGAGCGTGTGTTTCAAATATCATAAAAGGTCCTCTTTCTGCAACAATCTTATTTAGATTATTATATCCCACCTTACAACTTTCGTCTATAGAATTTAAATTACAAAACCTTAACATTTCTAATAAATTTCAAAAATTCCACAGTCAAATTTCTTATCATCTGACTGCGGAATTTCCTGACTCCTTTAGATTTAAGAAAGCTCGAGCTTTCCGGTATAAAGCTGATAATACGTTCCTTTTTGTTTGATCAGCTCATCATGGTTGCCTCTCTCAATGATCTTGCCATGTTCCAGAACAATAATCGCATCGCTGTTGCGAATTGTAGACAGACGATGGGCAATTACAAAGACCGTCCGCCCCTTCATCAGATTATCCATTCCCTGCTGAACAATACTTTCTGTTCTCGTATCAATACTGGATGTGGCTTCATCTAAAATTAAAACCGGTGGATCTGCCACTGCGGCTCTGGCAATGGATAATAGCTGCCGCTGTCCCTGTGAAAGTTCTTCGCCATCACCGCTGATCATTGTATCATATCCATCCGGCAGCATTTTTATAAACTGATCGGCGTGCGCCAATCTTGCTGCACCATACACCTCTTCATCCGTTGCGTCTAATTTTCCATAACGAATATTTTCTTTGATTGTACCGGTAAACAGATGAGTATCCTGCAGTACAATTCCGAGAGATCTTCTTAAATCGTCCTTCTTAATCTTCCGAATATTAATGCCGTCATAACGTATTTTCCCTTTTTGAATATCATAAAAACGGTTAATTAAATTGGTAATCGTTGTTTTTCCAGCTCCGGTAGAACCTACAAATGCAAGCTTTTGTCCCGGTTTGGCAAATAAGCTAATATTATGAAGAATCACTTTATCCTCATTGTATCCAAACGTTACATCTTCAAAATGCACATCACCTGTAAGCTCTGTATAAGAAACGGAACCATCGACAGAATGAGGATGCTTCCATGCCCACATACCCGTTCTTTCTTTACTTTCCGTAATGATTCCGTTTTCATCCTTCTTGGCGTTCACAAGCGTTACATATCCTTCGTCGCTCTCCGGTTCCTGATCAATTAGCTCAAAAATTCTCTCTGCTCCTGCCAAAGCCATAATAATGGAGTTAAATTGCTGAGCTACCTGCATAAACGGCTGAGTAAAACTTTTGGTAAACTGCAGATAGGAAGCCATCACCCCAAGAGTAATTCCTCCGACTCCCTGTACAGATAAAATTCCTCCGAAAACCGCTGTCAAAACAAACTGAAGGTTTCCGATATTGCCGATCACAGGTCCCATCATATTGGCAAATTTATTTGCCTTCGCCGCACTTTCAAACAGATTCTCATTTAACTTGTCAAATTCTTCTTCCGATTTTCTTTCATGATTAAAAACCTTTATGACACGCTGACCATTCATCCGCTCCTCTACAAATCCTGTCACATCAGCAAGCGACATTTGCTGGCGGACAAAATATTTTCCACTGTTTCCTCCGATCATCTTGGTTACCGCAATCATAATTCCGATGATAAGAACTGCCAGCACCGTCAAAAGCGGACTTAAGATTAACATAGAAATAAATGTTACAATAATGGTAAAGAATGATATCAAAGCCTGCGGAATTGCCTGACTGATCATTTGTCTTAACGTATCTGTATCATTGGTATAAAGACTCATAATTGAACCGTTGGTATTCTGATCAAAATATCGAATCGGCAATGTCTGCATATGTTCAAACATATCGTCTCTGACTCTCTTTAAAACTCCCTGACCAATATAAACCATCATTCTTGTATAAATAAAAGTTGAAATGACTCCCATAATAAAAATACAGCCTAAAACTGTCAGCGCCTGATAGAACTGCGAATAATTTGGATTGGTGTTTCCAATTAACGGGATAATAAAGTCATCCAATAAAAATTTTAAAGAAAGGGATACGGAAATCGAAGCAACCGCACTAAGCAAAATACAGATAAATACAATGATAAACTGTACTTTATAAGTCTCTGTAACATAGCGCAGAAGACGCTTTGCTGTCTTTAATGTATTTTTTGAAACTCCCTGCTTCTTATTCATCCTCGCTGCCTCCTTTCATCTGTGATTCGTAAACTTCTCTGTAAATATCATTGGTTTTCAATAATTCTTCTGAGGTTCCAACTCCCATAATCCGACCTTCATCCAATACAATAATCTGGTCTGCGTCTTCGATGGATGAAACTCTTTGTGCAATGATAATTTTCGTTGTATTTGGTATTTCTTCACGAAACGCCTTCCGAATCAGCGCGTCAGTCTTTGTATCAACGGCGCTGGTAGAATCATCTAAAATCAAAATCTTAGGTTTCTTTAACAGTGCACGTGCAATGCAAAGTCTTTGTTTCTGACCTCCGGATACGTTATTTCCGCCCTGAACAATCATCGTATCATATCCTGCCGGAAATTCCTGCACAAATCCATCCGCCTGTGCCAGCCTACAAACTCTCTGTACTTCTTCATCACTTGCATTTTCATCTCCCCAGCGAATATTATCATAAATACTGCCGGAAAATAAAACATTCTTCTGAAGTACCATTGATACCTGATTCCTCAGTACTTCCAGATTATATTCTCTGACATCCACTCCTCCGACTTTGATACTTCCCTTCGTCACATCATAAAGCCGTGGAATTAACTGTACCAGCGTTGATTTAGAACTTCCGGTTCCTCCGATAATCCCAATGGTCTGACCGGATTTAATATGAAGATTCACATCTTTTAGAGAAAGATTTCCCCCTTCTCCTCCATAGCTGAAATCTACGTGGTCAAAAACAATTTCTCCATTGGCAACTTCTTTTACAGCCTCTTCTTTATCAACCATTTCCAGAACTTCTGTCAGCACCTCTGTAATACGATCTGTGGAAGCCTCTGCGATCATAATCAGAACAAATACAAAGGTAACCATCATCAGCGACATAAGAATCTGTAATGCGTAGATAATAATACTGGTAAGCTCTCCGGTTTCCATGCTTCCGTTTATAATACTTTTTCCTCCGATCGTCACCAAAAGCATTACAACACCATACATCATAAACTGCATTACTGGAGAATTCCAAGCAACGATTTTTTCAGCTTTCGTAAACAACTGATAAACATATTTTGAAATTTTATGAAATTTTGAAATTTCGTAATCCTCTCTTACAAATGCTTTGACTACACGAGAAGCATTGACATTTTCCTGAACGGAATTATTTAAAATATCATATTCATCAAATACTTTAATAAAATGCGGGTGCGCTTTCTTTGCAATAAAAAATAAAATTCCTCCTAAGACCGGAACAATAATTAAGAACAGCAGGGCTGCTTCTTTATTAATAATCAATGTCATAATCCATGACAGAACCACCATAATCGGCGCTCTCGCCAGCAGACGGATGCTCATCATATACGCCAGCTGAATATTGGTAATATCTGTTGTCATACGAGTGACCAGCCCTGAGGTTGAAAATCTGTCAATATTTTTAAAAGAAAATTCCTGTACTTTATAAAAAATATCGTGTCGAAGATTTTTTGCAAATCCCGCTCCGGCTACTGCCGCCGTATTTCCGGCTGCAATTCCAAACGCCAGCGCAAGCATTGCCATGATCACAAGAACGATTCCTCTCTGAACAATATAGCCCAGATTTTCCTGGCCAATTCCAATATCAATAATTTTTGCCATTTCCATCGGTATTAAAACTTCCATCAATACTTCGAGAATTACCAAAAGCGGAGCCAGTATAGACTGTTTCTTATATTCTCGGACGGATTTTAATAGGGTCTTATTCATCTTTATTTACTACCTCCTTACTATCATGTACAAGATTCCAAAACATCTGACACATCACATGCTTGCATATTTTCACATCTTTCTCAGAAATTCCTTCCGTCAGCATCTGTTCTGTCTTTTGAATATTTTTTAAAATATCTGCTCTCAATGCCTCTGCTTTCTTTGTGGGAACAATTTTCTTCAGCCTTCCGTCCTGCGGCGCGCACTCCCTATGAATAAATCCATTTTTCTCCATAAGCTTTAAAATACCTGTGACCGTAGACTTGCGAATCTGAAATTCTTCTTCAATATCCTTTTGATAAAGATCTCTGTGCAGCGTTTCCAAAAGGATAAACTTCAGTACATGCTTCTGCATAACTGTCAAATCCTCTGCAATAACCTGCTCCACTTGCTGACTGCGCTTCATCTGAGAAGATAACATGTGAATCAG
>CAJMHU010000003.1 GCA_905213305.1 uncultured Anaerostipes sp. | reverse complement strand
TCCGGTCTGTGTCGGAACTGTTTGGAAATAAACATGGACATTCTGGCGGATCATTTTATGGATGGATTCCATCTCTGCAGCATCACACGCCACACGTCTGGCTACCTTCTTTCGCTCTCCTCGTATTCCCATTCCTCCAATATTCAGCTGCGGAATTTGGATACCTCTTTTGATCAGCTCCTCAAATACAATCGGCGACTCCGCAAGAACAATTACATTTTCTCCCGGAAAAGAAGGCTGTTCTTTTAACTTTTCCACTGCGCGCTCCATTCCATAAACATGAATCACCATTCCTTTTGGAGCCATATCTTTGATGACCCGACTGCGGAATTTATCATTGGCAACCGTATCATCCACAATCAAAATGCGATTTGCATTGACTGCCGGCACCCATAATGTCAAAATTTCTGTGTGAATTAATCGGTCGTCGACTCTTGCTAATACAATGTTCTTCATTCTTCTTCCTCCTGAAATAACTTCCTCACATCACGAAACGTTTCCGGAGCCTGCGCAAGGGCGCTTTCACAAATTTCCCCGGCCGTTTTCCCTCCGTAACGCCCCATAATCACTTCCATCATCAAAGGAAGATTGATGCCGGTGAGATGGTACAAATCATATTTTTGCATCAGAGAGATCACCGCATTAAACGGACTCCCGTAAAACAGGTCGGAAACCATTAAAATCTCCTGTCCATGCTCTGTTGCCTGAATCTCTTCCTCGATACGCTCCCGAAATGTATCGACAGATTCCTCCTCTGCCAGCCCCAGCGCTGCCAAATTTTCCTGCTCACCCGCAATCATCTGTACTGTGTCAACCAGAGCCTGCGCATAAGGTCCGTGGGAAACAGCTATCACCTTCATACAATCTCCTCCCTTTTCCTCACATGTTAGTTTGGTTTATAAGAACTCTTCAAACTTACAATACGATTAAACACCATATGATCTTTGGTGGAATCCTTGGTATCCAAACAGAAATAACCGGTTCTCATAAACTGAAAGCTATCTCCCGCCTCAAATTTTTCCAGTTCCGGTTCCACATAGGCATTCGTAATGACCGTCAGAGAATTTGGATTGATATTGATCGTTCCATCTTCATTATATACACCTTTTTCCTCGTCTACAATATTTTCATAGAGACGAACCTCTGCTTTTTTGGCAGTCGGAACATAGACCCAATGAATGGTTCCGCGGACCTTTCTTCCGTCCGGGCTGTTGCCTCCTCTGGATTCCGGATCATAGGTTGCATAGACTGTCGTTACATTTCCATCCTCATCTGTATCATACCCTGTGCAGGTTACAAAATATGCATTCATCAGGCGAACTTCATTTCCCACATAGAGACGGCGGTATTTTTTCGGCTTCTCAATTTTAAAATCTTCCCGCTCAATGTATAACTCTCTGCCAAATGGTACCTGCCTTGTTCCCATCTCTTCATTTTCCTGATTGTTCGGCACGTCCACATACTCTGTTTCCCCTTCCTTGTAATTGGTAATTACAAGCTTGATCGGGTCAAGGATCGCCGCCATTCGAGGCCGCTTCAATTTCAAATCATCACGGATGCAATATTCCAGCATTGCATAATCTACAGAGCTGTGACTTTTGGACACTCCCACCAGCTCCATAAATTTTTGAATGGATTCTTTCGTATATCCCCGTCTTCTCAAAGCAGACAGGGATACCAGGCGCGGATCATCCCATCCGTCTACAATACCGTCCTCCACCAGCTTTTTAATATACCGTTTTCCCGTAATGACATTGGTAAGATACAGCTTGGCAAATTCGATCTGCTTTGGAGGATTTTCAAATTCACACTCTCTGACAACCCAATCATACAGCGGTCTGTGGTCTTCAAACTCCAACGTACAGATGGAATGTGTCACACCCTCAAACGCATCTTCTAAAGGGTGCGCAAAATCATACATCGGATAAATGCACCACTGATCTCCGGTATTATGGTGCTCCATTCTGGCAATTCGATACAAAATCGGATCTCTCATGTTTATATTGCCGGACGCCATATCAATCTTTGCGCGAAGCACCTTGCTTCCATCGGGATATTTTCCCTCTTTCATTTCCCGCAGCAAGGTTAAATTCTCCTCCGGTGTTCTCTCCCGGTATGGACTGTCCTTTCCCGGTTCCGTCAGGGTTCCTCGATATAAACGAATCTCCTCCGGTGTTAAATCACACACATAGGCTTTCCCTTTTTTGACCAAAAGCTCCGCACACTCATACATTTTGTCAAAATAATTGGATGCATAATACAAATGATCCTTGTAATCCGCTCCCAGCCATTCTACATCCTCTTTGATGGACTGAACATATTCTTCCTTCTCTTTGGTCGGATTTGTATCGTCGAAACGAAAATGAAATTCTCCTCCATACTCCTTCGCCAGCCCATAGTTTAGTAAAATTGATTTTGCATGTCCTATATGCAGATATCCATTGGGCTCCGGCGGGAATCTAGTCACAACCTTTTTGCAGCTTCCCTCTTCCATATCCTGATCAATGATCTGTTCGATAAAATTTTTAGAATTTATTTCTTCCATGCTGTCCTCCATATATTTTTATTTTATCATAATGTATCTTTGGGACCGTTGCAAGTCCTGCCGCAATAAATTTTAAATCAAGTCCAATGCCTCCAAAACATTGGTCACCGCAAGCAGTTCCATTCCTGTCTGAATTTTTATTGCTTCCTGATTCGCTTTCGGCAGAATACACCTTTGAAAGCCAAGTTTTGCGGCTTCCTTAATCCTTGCCTCCCCTCCGGAAACGCCCCGAATTTCTCCTACCAGACCCACTTCCCCGAAAATAATGGTGTCTTCCGGGACGGCACGATTTTTATAACTGGATGCAATTGCCATCACAATGCCAAGATCTATGGCTGGTTCTCCAAGCCGCATTCCTCCTGCCAGATTCACATAAGCGTCGCAGCCTCCTAACTGGAAACCAGCTCTTTTTTCTAACACTGCCATCAAGAGGTTGACGCGGTTATAATCAATCCCAACAGCTGTTCGTCTGGGCATCTGAAAACTTGTGGGAGATACCAAAGCCTGGATTTCAATGAGAATCGGTCTGGACCCTTCCATCGAACAGACAACCACAGAACCGGAAGCATCCACCGGTCTTCCGTTTAACATCGTTTTTGACGGATTTTCTACTTCCAGAAGTCCGTTTTGACACATTTCAAATACACCGATCTCGTTGGTTGATCCAAAACGGTTTTTCACTCCCCGCAGAATCCGATATACCGCTTCTCTTTCTCCTTCAAAATAAAGCACCGTATCCACCATATGTTCCAGTGTTCTGGGTCCTGCAACGACGCCTTCTTTTGTCACATGCCCTACAATAAAAACTGCCACATTTTGTTCCTTGGCAATTCGCATCATCTGAGCGGTCACCTCCCGCACCTGAGAAACACTTCCCGCAGCCGAAGACAGATCTGCGCTGTACATGGTCTGAATGGAATCAATGACCACAAACTCCGGTTTCACCTTTAAAACAGCATTCAAAATTTCTCCCAGATCCGTCTCACAAAACAGCAGCATCTCTTCTTCAAAAGTACCGATCCTCTCTGCACGCAATTTAATCTGATGCATGGACTCCTCTCCGGAGATATAAAGTACTTTTCTTTTTTTGTTGGCAAGATTTCTGCATACCTGCAGCAACAGTGTTGATTTCCCGATTCCCGGGTCCCCGCCGACCAATGACAGGGAGCCTTTCACGATTCCTCCGCCGAGAACCCGGTCCAGTTCCTTGATCCCCGTTGGAATCCGCTCTTCATTCTTGACGGTTACCTCAGATATATTCATAGGAGAGGCTGAAGTCTTTCCGGACTTCGCCCCTCCCTTTTTGCTTTCTGTTATGACCTCTTCTGTAAATGTATTCCACTGTTTACAGGCCGGGCACTGTCCCATCCATTTGGAAGATTCATGACCACACTGGCTGCAGAAATACATCGTTTTTTGCTTTGCCATTGCTCAATCCTCCGGCGTATTACAGCTTCTGAACACGGACAGAAGAAGCGGTTCCCTCACTCAACTCAACCCCAATGGTAAGTTTTCCTGCCAGGTTTGCTTTCATAGTTCCGATATTCGTATTATCAATAAAAACACGATAATCCTGCTGTGGTTCTACCTCGAGGGTGACCTGAACATCCGATGCTGATTCAATATCAAATGCAACTCCGTCTGCGGTTGCCGCAAAATTAGAAACTGCGGATCCCGGTACAGATTCAAAAATCAGTTGTCCGTTCTTGTCCAGTTTTGTCATTGTCTTAAAGGTCTTAATCTTATAAATATCTCCTTCAAACTGGATATCTCCTTTCTTCGCCTTTGTTTCTAATGTATAGTCTCCAAAACAAAGGGTTCCATTATCTTCGCTGCGGAATAATTCAGTTACCACTGCCATTTTTTTATCCTCCTAATATTGGTTTGCCGTAATTGTATTTTCATTATAATATATTTATCGTTTATTTACCAGTTTCCGTGACTGAAAATGTCAATTTTTTATCTTTCTTTCCGATTGTCATAACATCTCCTGATTTTAATCTGCCGTTCAAAATCCAATCTGCCAATGCGTCCTCCACCTCATTTTGAATGACTCTTCGCAGTGGTCTGGCTCCATAATTTTCGTCATACCCCTTTTCAGCCAGAAAATCCAGCGCTGCACCTGTAACTTTCAAAGAAATCTGATATTCCTGTACAAGACGCCGGCGAATGTCTTCCATAAATAATCGGGCAATTTTCCGAACTTCTTCTTTGGTCAAAACCGCAAAAACAATGGTATCATCAATGCGATTTAAAAATTCCGGCCGGAAAATCTGTTTTACTTCATCCATCACACTCTTTGTCATTAGCTGATGATTTTTCTCTTTTTCTGTCTCCGCCGCAAATCCAAGACGTTTTGGTGCGATAATTCTATTTGCACCGGCATTGGATGTCATAATAATCACCGTATTTTTGAAATCAACCTTTCTTCCGTTGGAATCTGTAATATGCCCGTCATCCAGCACTTGAAGCAAAATGTTAAACACATCCGGATGAGCCTTCTCAATCTCATCGAACAAAATAACCGAATATGGATGTCTGCGGATCTGCTCACTTAACTGACCGCCTTCCCCAAATCCTACATACCCCGGAGGAGAACCAATGATCTTTGAAACACTGTGTTTTTCCATATATTCTGACATATCCACACGAATTAAATCGTCTTCTCTTCCAAACATTGCTCTTGCCAGAGTTTTTGATAATTCGGTTTTTCCAACTCCGGTCGGTCCCAGAAACAGGAAGGAACCAATGGGACGATTTGGATTCCTCAGTCCCACACGACTTCTCTTAATCGCCTTTGCCACAGCTGTAACCGCCTGATCCTGTCCGATCACCTGTTTGTGAAGCTCTTTTTCCAGATTTTTTAATCTTTCCATGTCTCTTTTTTTCAGCTGTGTCACCGGGATCTGCGTCCAGAGGGAAATGACCTCTGATATATCTTCTTCATCTAATTCCGGTATATTGTTCTGTCTCTTTTTCATTTGATTTTCTTTTCTCTTCCAGACTTTTTCAAGCTTTTGCTTTTCTTCCTTTAGCTTTCTGGCTTCTGCCAGAGCGCCTTCTGATAATTTTTCTTCAATCTGCTCTACCAAAAGCTCCATCTTCCGGCGTTCTTTTCCAAAGTCCTCAAAGTTTCCTGCCTGCCCCATTCTTTTTCTCGCGCATGCCTCATCCATCAAATCAATGGCTTTATCCGGAAGAAAACGATCGCTGATATAACGGTCCGACAGGACTGCAATCGAATGAATGACATTCTCTGGAATCAAAACCCGATGAAAATCCTCAAAGCGATGCTTTAATCCACTTAAAATTGTAATGGTTTCTTCCACCGTCGGCTCCTCAATGCGTACCGGCTGAAATCTTCTTGCCAGGGCAGCATCTTTTTCAAAATATTTTGTATATTCTTCACTGGTTGTGGCGCCAATCAGTTGAAAATCCCCTCTTGCCAGTGCAGGTTTTAAAATGTTGGAAGCATCCATGGCCCCCTCAGAGCCTCCTGCCCCGATCATGGTATGGATCTCATCAATAAACAGTATGACCGAATCATCCTCAGTCACCTCTGTAATGATCCGCTTCATTCTTTCCTCAAATTCTCCGCGGTATTTTGTCCCCGCAATCATTTTTGTAAGATCCAAGGACAATAATCTCTTATTCTGAAGCCACACCGGCATACTTCCATCGGAAATCTTTTGTGCAAGTCCCTCTACAATCGCAGTTTTCCCAACACCCGGATCTCCGATCAGACACGGATTATTCTTCGTCCGGCGACAAAGAATCTGGACCAAACGCTCCATCTCTTCTTCTCTTCCGATCATCGGATCCAAACTTCCCTGTGCTGCCTTCTCCGTAAGATCTGTACTGAACTGTTCCAGAAGAGATTCTGCCATCCCTTCCTCCGGCGCATCTGAGCTAAAAGCCAACGCCTGTGCATACTCATTCTTCGCTGTCCGGTAATCTAAACCTGCCGTTACTAAAATATCCGTAAACATCCCCTCATCGGAAATTTTAGCCTTCTCCAGAAGTCGACAGGCTTCATTATCCGCATCCCGAATTAATGCCATTAAAATGTGTTCTGTTCCGATGGCATCGCACCCGTATTTTAGAGCAATCTCCCCTGCCATCTCCAGAAGATACTCCGTCTTTGGAGTATCTAGCACTTTGCGCCTTCCGTCTTTTGGCCTTTTGGATTTTTCTTGAATAAAGTTCTCGATTAATTCTCTTGTAACGCCATGCATCCGAAGCACCTCGCTGGCCATAGACCCACTGGTTCCATAAAGACCAAGCAATAAAAAAATACTTCCAAATTCCTGAAATCCAAGATATTTCGCAATTTCCCGTCCCTCATCCAACGCTTTTGCGGCAAGTCTTGTAAATGGTAATCGATTCATAACTCCTCCTGATTTTTTTCAAGCTGATGGTACATGTGACTGACTAACTGTTTCATCTCCTCTTCTGTAATCCCTTTGCAGACTGCCTCTGCAACCAGCATTGTGAGACTTTCTTCAATACTTTGAAGCTCCTGCTGCTTTTCCAGAGTTTCCACACTTACCACTGCACCTTTTCTTCTGTCTAACTTTAAGTATCCTTCTTCTCTTAAAATAGCATATGCTTTGTTTACCGTATGCATGTTTACTCCAAGAATCTGAGCCAGCTGCCGAACCGACGGCAGAGATTCTCCCTCTGTAAATTCTGCACATGCAATTCCCATAATAATTTGATTTCTTAGCTGTACATAGATTGCCTCATCACTATTGAAATCAATCTCCAGTATCATATGCAATCCCTTCTTTCTGAATATATTCTTGTTATACATAGGCTATAATAAAAGGCACAGTATGTCAAGAAGATTTTGTGACATAGAAATGAGAGGGCTTTTCTGCCCTAAATCAAAACCACCGGCTTAGCCGGTGGTTTGCTCTCGCCCTATAAGGGCTTATTACCGACGCTAAGTCTAAAGACCCATCGAATTTGGTTCGCCAACTGTACCGTCATTTACTTATTAAGCCCTACGGGGCTTATTTTATTTATTTTGGTTTACTGGCTCACCCGTAAACGGGTCAATATATTCTTTTAGTGTCATCTGGTCATACTCTAAATCATTTTGTAATTGATTTTGAATATATTCTTGTATTTTTTTTGCATTTTTCCCTACAGTATCTACATAATATCCTCTGCACCAGAGATGTCGATTCCCATATTTATATTTTAAATTTGCATGGCGTTCGAAGATCATAAGTGTACTTTTTCCCTTCAAGTACCCTACAAAACTTGAAATGCTTAAACTGGGTGGTATCTTCACAAGCATATGTACATGATCTGGGCATATCTCTGCTTCCACTATTTCTACACCTTTTCTTTTGCATAATATACTTAAGATATTTGCTATATCCTGTTTCATCTTTCCATATGCTACTTTTCTTCTATATTTAGGCGCAAAAACAATATGGTACTTACAATTCCATTTCGTATGTGATAAGCTATTAATATCCATTTGGATAACCTCCTTTGATTTTATGTGGTTGGCGAACCAACATGATTATATCACTGGAGGTTTTTTACTGTAAGCTTAAGCAGTGCTGACTCACCGGCCTAGCCGGTGGTTTATTCGTTCATCAAAGTTCCGTTTCTCTTCTGAGAAACTCCACTGTGCTGAACAGGCTTAAAGCCTAACAATAAAACAAAGGCGTGGAACAATCCTTTTAAGACCGTTCCACGCCTTTTATCTTCTCTCCGATTTATGAAGCTCTAAAATTCTCTGGTTTTTGCTCCCGCGAAATTTCAAAGTAATATCCTTCTGAGCTTCTATAAATCTTCCATCCACTAAGGTATCAATATACAATAACATTTCATCCGTATCTGCCGTATGAACCTTTCCGCCTGCCTTCAAATCTGTATCGTAACAATAGCCCGTATAACACCAAATGGTTTTTTGGGGATATCGATTGTGAATGTTCTTAAGAAGCCCTCTTAAAACCTGCTGATTTTCGGGTTCAAAAGGCTCCCCTCCCAACAGGGAAAACCCTTCAATATATTCCGGCTCCAGCAATCGCAGGATTTCCTCCTGCGTCTGCTTGGTATAAGGCTTTCCATACGCAAAATCCCACGTCTCCCGGTTAAAGCATCCGGGACACCGATTTCGGCATCCGGATACAAAAAGACTGACTCTCACCCCAGGTCCATTTGCAACATCACATTTTTTAATTTCTCCATAATTCATGCTCTCACCTTTTATAAATGAAGTACCCGATCTTTAATTTCCTGCGTACGTCCCTGATTCCAGAACTGTGTTCCGATATAACCGCAGGTACGCCTTGCCACAAACATATGATCCTGATCTGTATTTCCACAGTTCGGGCATTCCCAGACAAGCTTTCCTGATGCTTCTTCTTTGATTGAAATTTCGCCGTCATATCCGCAGCACTCGCAGTAATCACTCTTTGTATTAAGCTCCGCATACATAATATTATCGTAGATAAACTTCATTACAGACAGCACTGCCTCAAGATTATTTTGTAAGTTTGGAACTTCCACATAACTGATGGCTCCTCCCGGTGAGAGCTTCTGAAAATCAGATTCAAACGCCAGCTTGCTGAACGCGTCAATCTCTTCCGATACATGAACATGATAGCTGTTGGTAATATAATTCTTATCTGTCACTCCCGGAAGAATTCCAAACCGCTTCTGAAGGCATTTTGCAAATTTGTAGGTTGTAGATTCCATCGGAGTTCCATAAACAGAATAACTGATATTTTCTTCTGCTTTCCACTGGGCGCACTTATCATTTAGCTTCTGCATCACCTGCAGTGCAAATTCTTTTCCTTCCGGTGATGTATGAGATTTTCCGGTCATTCGGACACACATTTCGTAAAGTCCCGCATATCCAAGAGAAATCGTAGAATACCCGTTATAGAGAAGCTTGTCGATGGTCTCTCCTTTTTTCAGTCTTGCCAGCGCCCCATGCTGCCAGAGAATCGGCGCCACATCCGACACGGTTCCCAACAATCTTTCATGACGGCATCTCAATGCCCGGTGACAAAGTTCCAGACGTTCCTCTAAAATTTCCCAGAATTTTTTCATATCGCCTTCGGAACTGCATGCCGCATCGACCAGATTAATGGTGACCACTCCCTGATTAAACCGTCCATAGAATTTATGACTTCCATCAGGATTTCTCTGAGAATCTTCCACGGTCAAAAAGGAACGACAGCCCATACAGGTATAAACTTCCCCCTGTTTCAGAGAGCGCATTACCTTTGCAGATATATAATCCGGCACCATTCGTTTTGCCGTACATTTTGCAGCCAGTTCTGTTAAATGCCAGTATGGTGCATCCTGCGTCACATTATCCTCATCCAGAACATAAATCAATTTCGGAAATGCCGGAGTAATCCAGACACCTTTTTCGTTTTTCACTCCCTGAATTCTTTGCTTTAATACCTCTTCAATGACCAGCGCAAGATCTTCTCTGGTTCTTCCCTTGGGTACCTCATCCAAATACATAAAAACAGTAACAAACGGGGCCTGACCATTGCATGTCATCAGCGTCACAAGCTGATATTGGATCGTCTGAATTCCCTGTTTTATCTCATCATGAAGTCTCATCTCTGTAATTTGATCAATCAGAGCCTCATCCATGGATTCATTGGTTGCCTTCCGTTCCCGAATCACATTTTGACGAAGCTTTTTTCGGCTGACATCTACAAAAGGCGCCAAATGCGCCAGAGTAAAGGACTGTCCGCCGTACTGATTGCTGGCAACCTGTGCCACGATCTGCGTTGTAACATTACATGCAGTAAAAAATGAATGCGGCTTTTCAATCATCGTCTCACTGATTACCGTTCCATTTTGAAGCATATCCTCCAGATTAATCAGATCGCAATTATGCTCCTTCTGAGCAAAATAGTCCGAATCATGAAAATGAATGATGCCTTCTTCATGTGCTTTGATGATCTCGTCGGGAAGAAGAACTCTCTTGGTTAAATCTTTACTGACCTCTCCTGCCATATAATCCCGCTGTGTTGAATTGATCACCGGATTCTTATTGGAGTTTTCCTGATTCACTTCCTCATTAATATTCTCGAGAAGCGATAAGATCCCATCATCTGTTGTATTGGATTTTCTCTTCAGCTCCCGTTTATAACGATATCTCACATATTTCTGCGCAACTTCATAGCCTCGCATCTCCATGATCCCGGTCTCAACCATATTTTGAATATCTTCTACATTCACTGCATGAGATGATTTCTGCACCTGGTCTGCCACATTATCCGCCACAGCAATGATCTGATAATCATTCATCTGATGAATCTTCGGCACTTCTTTATTCGCTTTTGTCACAGCATTGATGATCTTTTCTAAATCAAAATCCACTTCTTCCCCATTGCGTTTAATGATTCTTGTCCTTACTTCCTTCATGGCATCTCCCTTATCTCTGTTATTTTTATATTTAATGCGCTGACCAGTCTTATATCTCAGATTGACGGCCCTCTGACCGCTCCCTTCCAGCCGCGCACAATGAATACTAAATGTTGATATACTTTTATGTAAAACACTATATCTTGTGTTTCCTTCTCCTATCTTACACCGTTTTCACGGAAAATGGAAGAGGAACTTTACGAAAATCAAAAAATCCCAAGATGTTCCAAAAGAATCTTAATGCCCAGAAGTATCAGTAAAATGCCCCCTGCAAGCTCTGCCTTGGACTTATATTTTGTTCCGAAAACATTTCCTATCTTTGTTCCGCAGGCAGACAAGACGAAAGTGCAGATTCCGATGATCGTTGCTGCTGAAAAGATTTCCACATCCAAAAATGCGAATGTAATTCCCACTGCCAATGCATCAATACTGGTTGCAACCGCCAGCAAAAACATTTCTTTGACTGCCAGGGAAGCGTCCTGACATTCTTCTTCCTCTTCACATCCCTCTTTCACCATATTCAGTCCTATCAGTCCAAGCAAAATAAATGCAATCCAATGGTCTACCGATGTGATCTGTGCCTTGAACCGTGTTCCCAAAAAATATCCCAGAATCGGCATCAATGCCTGAAATCCGCCAAACCAGAGACCTACGGTCAAAGCTTTTCCAATTTCTGCCCGCTTCATTGCCAGTCCTTTGCAAATGGATACCGCAAAAGCATCCATCGACAATCCAATTGCTAAAATCAGTAACATCAACAAATTCATAGCCATTCTCCTCTTCACGTTTAAAGTCTCCTATCTGATATATCACAGAACGGTCCTGTTGGCAACCAAAACCTTGACACATGATGTATTCTTTCGTAAAATAAATTTAATTGTATCTGAAAACAAACTTACAAATTTAGGAGGGATTTTACTTTGGACCCCAGCGTCATATTTCATTTAGTTGCGATTATTATTTTACTTTCATTATCTGCTTATTTTTCCTCTGCTGAAACTTCGTTAACGACGGTAAACCAGCACGCGGTGCGCGCCATGGCAGAGGACGGAAACAAAAAAGCGGAGATTGTGTTAAAGCTTATTGAGAATCCAAGTCAGATGCTTTCCAGCATTCTTGTGGGAAATAACCTTGTAAATATTTCCGTGACATCTCTTTCCACAACTCTGGCAATCAAAATTTTCGGAAGTATGGGAGCCGGAATTGCCACAGGTGTTATGACTGTTTTGGTTTTGATTTTCGGTGAAATCACGCCAAAAACTTATGCAACAATTAATAATACAAAACTTGCGCTGAATTATGCCACGAGCATTTACGTTGTCACAAAACTTTTTACACCCATTGTATTTTTGATTAATAAAATGTCAACTGCACTCTTAATGATTCTCCGTATTGATTCAAAGCAATCCAAGAGAGTTATGACGGAGCGGGAGCTTCGTACCATTGTCGATGTCAGCCATGAGGATGGCGTCATTGAGGACGAAGAAAAGAATATGCTGAACAATGTCTTTGATTTTAAGGACTCTATCGCAAAGGATATTATGATCCCCCGCATTGACGTATCCTTCGTGTCGGTTGACGCTGCTTATGAAGAAGTGCTGGATGTATTCCGCGAAGCAGGTTTTTCCAGACTTCCTGTTTATGAAGGAAGCAAGGATCATGTCATTGGAATTGTTTACTTTAAAGATGTATATTTTTACCGTTCCAAGCATCGGGGTGAGAGTTTCCATCTCAATGAGGTCATCCGAAAACCGTTTTTTACCTATGAGACACAAAAGGTTTCCAGCCTGCTGGCTCAAATGCGTGAAAAATCTGTAAGCTTCTCCATTGTCCTTGATGAATACGGCGTCACTGCCGGTCTCATTACTCTGGAAGATATTGTGGAAGAAATTTTCGGAGAGCTTCGTGATGAGTACGATGAGTCCGAAGAAGAAACCTTTCAGGAGTTGGAGGATGGCTCTTATCTTGCTGCCGCATCCATTAAATTAGATGATCTTGACGATCTGCTGGATACCGATATCGACTCAAAAGACTACGATTCTCTTGGCGGTTATATTATTGAGTTGCTGGATCATCTGCCGGAAGAAGGTGAGGTGGCAGAGGATGACCACTTTATTTTCCATGTTCAAGCGGTAGAAAAAAATAGAATCGAAACAATTCACATTGTCCGAAAAGAACCTGTGACCGACGATCTGTCATAGGTCAAGAACAAAGCGGAGCGTTTTTGTAAGATAGGAAGGTCAGAACTTTCCTAATCTTACAGAAAACCGCCGGTGAAATCACATGATTTTCACCGGCGGTTTTCTTTGTCTCTCTCGACTTTTAATGATTTTTCGTTTCATCTTCCTCTGGCAAAACAGGAGGTTTATACGGATATAAATCCATATATGCCTCATCCTCATAATCTGTGGCAGGTTCCACCCGAATCAGTCCGGTACAATCTGCCGCAGAACATACATTGCACATATCAAAGATATTTTCGTCAATTTCTTCGTTGGTTAATTCTCTTTTTTGTTTCTTATCTTCCATAACCATCAGCCTCCTTTTTTATAGTATGGCTGATTTTCTTTGGAATTATTTAAAATACTCGACTCCGGATTCAAAAATTTTCTGATCCTTCTGACCGGCAATATTGATTCCCACATAATCATCCCGACGCTCAGAGTGTCCCATTTTTCCAAGCACTCTTCCATCCGGGCTGGTGATTCCTTCGATTGCATGATAAGACCCATTCGGGTTGAAGTCTTCATTCATCGTCGGATCTCCGCTTAAATCTACGTACTGCGTAGCCACCTGTCCGTTTTCAAACAATTTCTGAATGACATCTTCATCTGCCACAAAACGTCCTTCTCCATGAGAAACCGGAATGCTGAAAACATCTCCTACATTTACATTGTTAAACCAAGGAGAAAGATTTGATGCAATTCTTGTATATGCTACTTTTGAAATATGTCTGCCGATTCGGTTGGTTGTCAGCGTCGGAGATTTTACAGACTGTTCTACAATCTTTCCTTCCGGAACTAAACCAAGCTTAATCAATGCCTGGAATCCATTACAGATTCCCAGTGCAAGACCGTCTCTCTGATTCAATAAATCCATCACCGCTTCCTTGAGCTTTTCATTTCGGAATGCTGTTGCAAAGAATTTGGCAGATCCATCCGGTTCATCTCCCGCGCTAAAGCCTCCCGGGAACATAATCATCTGAGATTCTCTGATTGCTTTCTCAAACACATCAACAGAATCACGAATTCCCTGAGCATCTAAATTCTGAAAGACTTTTGTAATAACATTGGCTCCCGCTCTTTCAAAGGCTCTGGCAGAGTCATACTCGCAGTTGGTTCCAGGGAATACCGGAATAAAGACCGTTGGTTTTGCAACCTTATTCTTACATACATAAATATTTCCCTTGACATAACTGCGTGTCGTGTCAAGAATTTTCTGACTTCCTTCGGATTTGGTAGGGAAAACACTTTCCAATGGTTTTTTCCATGCTTCCATTGCATCCTTGAGCGCAACAGATTCTTCTCCAAACACAAATTCCTGTTTTTCTGTAATCTCACCAATCAAAAGACCCGGAATGCCGATTTTATGAATATCTCTCGTATCCATTTCCACAACAAAAGATCCGAATTTTGGTTCTGTTAAGTCATTTAATTCCACTTCTTCATCAAAAATAACGCCATATTGATTTCCGAATGCCATTTTGGCAACTGCCTCTAAAGCGCCTCCGCCTCCAATTGCATAAGCGGACTTGATACTTCCGTCTTTGATTAATTTTTGTATTCTTTTATAAACCTTCTTTACCTCACTGTAAATCGGCAGATTGTATGCATCCACCGGGATACAGATGCGAACCAGACGATTTCCCGGTTTCTTCAGCTCCGGTGTAATAATATCCGTTGTCTTGGCTACATCCACTGCAAAAGATACCAGTGTCGGAGGTACATCAATATCATTAAAGGTTCCGGACATACTGTCTTTTCCTCCGATGGACGGAAGTCCGAATCCAATCTGCGCCTGATAAGCACCGAGCAGCGCTGCCACCGGCTGTCCCCATCTCGTTTTATCCTCGCCAAGGCGTTTAAAATATTCCTGGAAGGTCAGACGAATCTTTCTAAAATCTCCTCCTGAAGCAACAATCTTTGCAATAGATTCTGTAATTGCATAAACCGCCCCATGGAATGGACTCCATTTTGACAAATACGGATCAAAACCATAGCTCATCATTGTCACTGTATCCGTCTTTCCGTGAAGCACAGGAAGCTTTGCAATCATCGTCTGAATCGGCGTCATCTGATATTTTCCGCCGTATGGCATTGTAACGGTTCCCGCTCCGATGGAACTGTCAAAACGTTCTACCAGACCTTTCTGAGAGCATACGTTTAAGTCTGACAGAATCTTCATGCAGACTTCTTGAAACGATCCGATTTCTTCTGCCTGCTTAAAATAAGATTCTGCGCGGTGAGGAATCTCCACAAAAACTTCCGTTTCCTGATGAGCTCCATTGGTATCTAAAAAGGCTCTTGAAATATTCACGATTTCTTTTCCTCTCCATGTCAGAATCAATCGTGGTTCTTTCGTAACCTCTGCCACCGCAACAGCCTCTAAGTTTTCTTCCTGGGAATATGCCAGGAACTTGTCCACATCCTTTGCATCCACAACAACTGCCATACGCTCCTGTGACTCTGAAATCGCCAGTTCTGTTCCGTCAAGTCCCGCATACTTTTTCGGTACCTTATCAAGATTTACAATCAGTCCGTCCGCCAGCTCTCCGATTGCAACGGAAACTCCTCCTGCACCGAAATCATTGCATTTTTTAATTAGACGACTGACTTCTTCTCTTCGGAATAATCTCTGAATTTTCCGCTCGGTCGGCGGATTTCCTTTCTGAACCTCCGCACCGCAGGTTTCGATGGATTCTTCCGTGTGAACTTTCGAAGAACCGGTTGCACCTCCGCAGCCGTCACGTCCGGTTCTTCCTCCCAGAAGAATAATGATATCGCCCGGATCAGAATTTTCACGAATGACATTCCTTCTCGGCGCCGCACCCATAACAGCTCCGATTTCCATACGTTTTGCCACATAATCCGGATGATAGATTTCATTGACGAGTCCCGTTGCCAGTCCAATCTGGTTTCCATAAGAACTATATCCGTCTGCCGCGCCATTTACAATCTTGTGCTGCGGTAATTTGCCTTTTAAAGTATCTTTTAACGGTACCGTCGGATCTGCAGCACCTGTGACACGCATCGCCTGATATACATAGGAACGTCCGGAAAGCGGATCACGGATTGCGCCTCCAAGACAAGTCGCGGCTCCTCCAAACGGTTCGATTTCCGTCGGATGGTTATGAGTCTCATTTTTAAAGCTCACCAGCCACTCTTCTTCTTTTCCGTCAATCTCTACCGGAACTACAATGCTGCATGCATTAATCTCATCGCTCTCTTCCAGATCTGCAATCTTTCCTTCTTTTTTCAGGCGTTTCATCGCCATCAGAGCAATATCCATTAAACATACAAACTTATCATCACGCTGCGCATAAAGCTCCTCAAAATCATCCATATACTGATAATATGCTTCCTCCAATGGAGCCCTGTAAAATCCATCCTGGAAACCTATTGTCGTAAGCTCTGTAGAAAATGTCGTATGACGGCAGTGATCGGACCAATACGTATCCAAGACACGAATTTCTGTCATGGACGGATCTCTGTTTTCTTCTTCCTTAAAATAATTCTGAATATGAAGAAAATCTTTCAATGTCATTGCCAGGTTCAGGGAATCATAAAGAACCTTAAACTCCTCTTCGCCCATGTCTTTGAATCCATCCAATATTTTTACATCTTCCGGTTCTTCAAAATCCATGATTAGCGTTTCCGGTTTTTCAGCTTCTGCTTCTCTGGAATCTACCGGATTGATACAATAAGCTTTAATCTCTTCCAGCTGCTCTTCTGTTATATTTCCTTTTACTACATAAACTGTAGCGCTGCGAATCACTGCGTCTTCATCTTCATTCAGCAATTTCACACATTGCTGTGCAGAATCTGCTCTCTGATCAAATTGCCCCGGCAGAAATTCCACTCCAAACGCTGCTTCCCCTTCTTCCATCGGAAAACCTTCCTCGTAAACATCGTCCACCGGCGGTTCACTGAATACGGTTCCCAGCGCTTTATCATAGCTTGCATCCGACAAATTTTCAATATCATAGCGGACCAGTACCCGAATATTTTCAATATTCAGCCCAAGATACTGCTTTAATTCTCCTAACAGCTCTTTTGCCTTTACTGCATAGTCTTTCTTCTTTTCTACATAGACTCGTCTTACTCTTCCCATGATTTCCTCCCATTTATTCATGTAGTTTCTTAATCACCTGAAATGCAGATGCATTTTCTAAAATTGTCGGCTGATTTTCGGCAAAAAAGACAATGCCATCCACACTGGAGCGAATCTCAGCCAGAATTTCTCCATCATACGGATTCAAAATTTCTCCTAACAGCTGCCCCCTTTGAACTTCCTCGTTCACTTCTGTAAATCTGCGAAGAAAGCCGGGGGCCTGTGCCTTAATGGAAACTAAATCCTCTTCTTCTATAATACTAGCAATATACCCATTATGGCAATTATATTTTAAAATTCCCATACGAGTGAGAAAACGAAGTACAGCAGATACTGCCTGTTTCGCCTGAGCCTCATTAATATTCCCTGTCTCTCCGGAATAAATTGAAAAAGCTTCCGTTCCCTGAATTTGCCAATTATAATTTAAAGTTGTTTTGTCAAAATTCCTCTGTCTGCTTGTCACCACATAGGGCAGACCAAACAAATTAGCAAGGCTTACGCTCTCTTTTCCGGTAGAAGGCATCCGAACATGGGGAATAAAATCTCCCGGCTGGTAAAAAGACGGAAAGTGAATTCCATAACGAAACCCCTGAATCTTTGCAAAAAGATGCGCTGCCAGACGACTGGTCGGTTCTCCCTGAAAATTCCCCGGAAACTGTCGGTTAATATCACTGTTGTCAGATACCCAGTATTTCTGTCCCACGTTCATAGAAAAATTATTCACACATGGAATGACCAAAATTTGATTTTGGCCTACAATCGCGCCGCTCTTTTCCAAATCCTTCAATCGCTTTACCAGCATAGAGCATATATAGAGCTGCTGAAACTCGTTTCCCCGCATCGAACCTACAATGCAGGCGGCACGCTCCTGCTCTTCACATTTTTTCCCAAACCAATATCCTTCAATCTGGAATTCATCTCTTAAATAATTATCGGAAGCATATAAAATCTCTTTTTTCATAAATGGCGTCCTCCTATCACTCTTGCCACCAGAGATCCCTCCGTTACTCCCGGATGTTCCCGAAGTGTCATGAGCAGTCCATCCGTCGGCGCAATGACTTCCTCCTCAGCAATTCCCATCAGAGGATTTTGAATTCTTCCAATGACTTCCCCTTTTTTTACATGGTCTTTTAAATTCTTATAAGATACAAAAATTCCAGCCGACTCACAATTTAAATAATAAATCTCATCTTCCTGAATCACCGGCACATGCTTTCTGCAGCTTGGCGTTCCTTTCCAAACTCCAAGCTCTGCCATAACAGAAAAAATTCCGTTAATAATCTGTCTGCAATATTCATATTCAATGCGAAACGCCGCACCGGATTCTGTAACCAGCGTTGGAATCCCCATCGCGTTCATTGTATAGGCAAGACTTCCCTCATTGACAGTGGCAGACGGATGAATCCAAACCAAATCTGTATTCATCTGTCTTGAGAGATGAAGCAGCCGTTCGTCGGAATCATCGTTTAATCGCACCTGAGGAACTTCCTGTAAAAAAACATTGCTGGAATGAATGTCAATACAGCAGGCTGCGCCTTTCAATTCCTCCACCAGCTTTGCAGCGGTGTATTCTTCCAGCCCTCCATTCACATTCCCCGGAAATACCGTACTATAATCAATGTCAGAAATCGGAACGGCTCTCGTTCGGGCATCCAGACCCAGCGGATTCACTGCCGGATATACATCTACGATTCCCGACAATTGATGAAAATTTTCCTTGATTCTGCGAATCACCTCCCCGCAAATATACTGTCCGCCCAACTCATCTCCATAAATCCCTGAGATCAGGCAGATTCGTTTTTCCTTCCCGGTGAGACGGTCCGGCATCATCCGGTTCTTTTTTACGCGCAGCATCTCTCCCACCGGGAGCTTTACAGAAATTACGGTATCTATCATCGCTTAAACCTCTTTCCTTCCTCTGGTTTCTTTATCTAAAGCAAAAATCACACACCAAAACCATAGATCACGCAAACAAAACTTTTAATAAAACAGGAGCCAGCAGCGTAGTTACCAAAACCATCAGTACCACAGGAGCAAAAAATGCCTCTGACAGCAAGCCTACGGCAATCCCTTTCTGCGCTACAATCAGTGCCACTTCTCCGCGGCAGACCATTCCCGCGCCAATTTGAAGAGATTCTCTCTTCCCGTATTTACAAAGCATAGCGCCTGCCCCGCATCCGATCATTTTAGACAAGACTGCAATCACACTCAGAACAACCGTAAAAAGAATTAACGACTGTCCCATCCCGTGTATTTTTACATTCAAACCAATGCTGGCAAAAAACACCGGGGTTATAAACATATAAGACAGCACCTCGATCTTCCGGTGAATGTAAAAACGTTCCGGAAGTCTGCACAAAATAATTCCAGCCAAATATGCTCCGGTAATATCCGCAATTCCAAAGACCTCCGCCAAAAATGCCAGCGCAAGACAAAAGGACAATGCAAGAACCGGAACTCTTCTTCTGTGCCGCTCAATTTCCGTGTCTTTGTAAGTAGACATCCACTCAAAAAATTTTTTTACTCCGATTCCTCCGATTCCGGAAATCACAAAAAACGCTGCCATCTTTACAAGAATCCACAAAACAGACTGAATCTGAAATCCTCCTGCGCCCCCAATACTTGTCATCATTGACAGCAGTACAATTCCCAAAATGTCATCAATGATTGCCGCGCCTAAAATTGCAGTTCCCACACGTCCTTTTAATTTTCCCATGTCCTGCAGCGCTTCCACCGTAATACTTACAGATGTAGCGGTCAGGATAACTCCGATAAAAAGAGCTTCTAAAATTTTTGTTCCATACACCAGGGCAAGCGCAGAGCCTCCAATCAAGGGCACAACAACACCGCACAAGGCAATGACAAACGCAGGAAATCCGCTTTTCTTTAATTCATCAAGATCCGTCTCCAGTCCCGCCTCAAACATTAAAACAACCACTCCGACTTCTGCCAGATTTAAAATAGAGTCTGAGGGTTCCACCAGATTTAATACCACCGGTCCCAAAAGGATACCGGCAAGAAGCGCTCCTACCACCGGCGGCATATTAAACTTTCTTGAAACCAGACTAAACGATTTTGTCATCGCAAGAATAATCGCAAGATCCAACAAAAACTTATATTCTTCCATATCTTTTCCTCCATTATTTCGTATCGTAACACACATATTTTTCCCTGTCAATTCTTTGACAAACCATGTTTTTCTCATCATCACCTTGCTTTTTCCCCAAAGCTTTAGTATAGTGAAAAAAAGAATAGAAAAGAGGTGTCACAATGAACGAATTTGAAGAAGATGTAATTGTAGAAGAAGAAAATCCTGTCATCCATCTGGAGCTGGAAGATGGTTCCGTCATGGACTGTGCCGTCATCAGTTTCTTTGAGGCAGAAGGTCAGGAATACATTGCGCTCATTTCTCTGGAAGATCTGGAGAGCGAACAAGAAGAAAGCGCCCTCCTGCTCTACCGTTATATGCAGGATCCTAAAGATGAAGATGCTTTCAGCCTAGATAATATCGAAAGTGATGAAGAATATGAAATGGTAGCTTCCGTTCTGGATGCTATTTTAGAAGAGGAAGCTGAGGATGACGAATAACTTATATCACTTTCAGCCGCACGGGAGCCTTTCTTGGGCTCCTTTTTTTGTAATATAGGAAAGTCCTGACTTTCCTATATTACAAAAACGCTCCGGGGGATGCATACGATGTTCGGAAAAACCTACCGCTGCTTTGGAATAAAAAAATTTGACATCTCCGCACCTTCTATGGAAAGCAATTGAATTTTCTTCTCAATTCCGCCGGCGTAGCCGGTAAGACTTCCGTTTGATCCCACAACCCGATGACACGGAATTATAATTGAAATGGGATTATGTCCCACTGCCCCTCCCACTGCCTGTGCCGACATGGAGGACCGCCCTTTTATTTTCTCCAGCTGTCTCGCAATCTCGCCGTAGGTCGTTGTAGTTCCGTAAGGAATTCTGCAGAGAATTCTCCAAACTTCTCTGCGGAATTCACTGCCTTCCGGTGCCATGGGAATTTCATCAATGGATGGATTTTCTCCTTGAAAATACCGATCCAGCCATGACGTTACCTTTTGGAAAACAACGGTATCTTCTTTCGTCATTTGTTCCTTTGCCAGTGTTCCCAAAAAATATTTTTGTCCCTCCAGCCAAAGCCCGATGAGTGCAGAATCCCTTTGAGCCAACGTAAGTTTCCCCAGGGGCGATGAATACTCAGCTGTAAAAATCATAAACATTCCCCGCTTTCTCTTTCGATTCCATTCCTTTATCTTGGTTTCTTTTCGTATTGAAGTTTGGTACGAATCATTTTATCCAATTCATAATATTTCTCATCCCGGTCTTTTCCGTTTAAAACATAATCCATTGCAACGCCCATGGAATCCAGCATTGATTCCGTCCACTGACTGCGGTACTGCATCAGAAGACTCAACCGTTCTTCCAGATCACAGGTATCCAGAAACTGAAAGAGCATCTCCATATTTTCAGCTTCCTCTGGTCTCTGCTCTTTTTGCACCTTTTCGTTCAATTTCTTCTCCGGCTCCATCGACTGTCTTTTCAGACAAATTTCTTCTGCCGTCGTTTTCTCAAAGCGATAGCTTTGTCCGGCGTTGGGGTATTGTTCCTCATCCACCCTGCTCATAAACATCGACAGCGGTCTTGCATAAATTCCAAAATCCTCATACAAAGCCTGATAAATCACCAAGTCTTCTCCTGTCTCCGTATGTTTTGCAATGGTAACAATCTGATACAATCCTCCTTTGAAATGCAAATAAAACTCACCTGCTCTTGGAAATTCTCGTTCTTTCATCATAGGCTTTTCCTCCTCTGCCCTCAATTTCTGCAACAAACCTTGACGGAATACTTTCTTTATTGTATAGCTTTTTCGTCGAAAAAATATGTAAATGCTTCTTTGCTCTGGTTGCCGCTACATAAAACAAACGTCTCTCTTCCTCAATCTCCTCTTCCTTCATAGATTTTTTATGAGGGATGATCTCCTCGTTGACATCCGGCAAAAACACCCGGTCAAATTCCAGACCTTTTGCTCCATGCATAGTACTGATGACAATCCCATTTTTTTCCTGATGATTCTTTTTGGACTGCCGTTTTAATTCCTGCGTAAATTCCCGAATATAATCAAACCATTCCTCATAAGTATCAAAGCCTCTCGCACTCTCCTGAAGCTCTTCCAAAATCTGTGTAAATTCCTCTTCCCTGATTCTGCGAAATCTTGCGTATTCAGAGAGATATGCATTATACCCAACGGATTTGCGAATATAGATGATTGCCATCATCGGCGTCATTGATCTCAGGATTCTCAAATCCTCTTTCATATTCTCCACATATTCATAAAGCCATGGCTTATCTTCCACCTTTCTTAGGAGATCTTCAAAGGAAACTTCCGGTTCTGTCAAATATTCTCTGGAAATATATCGCTTGGGACGATTCATAACTCTTAAAAACGTACTCCGGCGCCGATCTCCCAGAGCCAGTTTCATATAATCCATGATATTTCGGGCAATCCAATGCTCAAAAAGATTCGGTACTACATCCTTCATATAAAACGGAATATTATATGCCATCAAGGCTCCAACCAGCTGTCTCGGTCCCTGATTGGTCCGACAGAGCACGGCAATCTCAGAAAGTGGTCTCTCCTTTGCCATATCCTCCCGGATTTTTTGGATGATATACTTATTTTCTTCCCGCTGATCCTCAAAATTTTCAATCTGGACCGTTCCTGTCTTTCCTTTTTCGGCGTGCATCTGCTTTTCAAACCGTTTTTTATTTGCCGAAATAATTTTTTCTGCAGTCTCTACAATTTCCTCACCCGATCGAAAATTGGTATTGAGAATCACCTGCTTTGTCTCCGGAAAATCTCTCGGAAATCCCAGCATCAGCTCCGGTTTTGCCCCTCGAAATCTATAAATAGACTGGTCGTCATCTCCTACTATAAATAAATTTTTTGCATCTCCCGTCAGCATCTTGACAATCTCATACTGAATTCGATTAATGTCCTGAAACTCATCAATTAAAATATAGGAAAACTTCTGCTGCCATGCTGCTCTGATATCGTTCCTTTCCTTCAAAAGTTCATATGTATAGACAAGAATATCATCGAAATCAATCCAGCGGTTTTGATGAAGCTTTTCCTCGTACGCTTTATAAATCTCCTGAAATACTTCATCGCTGCTGCAGCCGCTGTGATAATATTCCAGAGCCAGCATCTGACCCTTCACGAGACTAATCTCCTGAATCAAGGACCTGATAAAATCTCCTTCATCTTCCACGTCCAAATGCCTGTCATACAGAATTTCCCGAATAAAATCATATTTTTTTGTCTCCGGCAGAATATTTTCCGCCCGGTAATGATACGCATGTTTTAGAATCGTAAAAAACACAGAATGAAACGTTCCAAAAGAGACCGGAAGGGTCTCCCCTGCCAGCCTCCAGAACCGTTCTTTCATCTCTGCCGCAGCCGCTCTTGTAAATGTAATTACCAGAATCTGCTGAGGCAAAATCTGAAAATGGTGAATTAAAGATTGAATTCGCTCTGTGATCACCAGAGTTTTTCCTGAGCCGGGACCTGCAAGCACCATCATCGGTCCTTCCTTATGCATAACTGCACTTTTTTGTGCCTCGCTTAATCCTGACACTGCATTGCTTCCTCTAATTTTACAATCGCATCCTGCATTCTCTTCATAGATTCTTCTTTTCCCAGAAGTTCCATCAGCTCCGTGGCTCCGCCCGGAGTCATCGCTTTCCCTGAAACAGCGGTGCGTACCGGCCACATGACATAACCGTTTTTATACTCATGTTCCTTTGCAAAGGATACAAGCATTTCATACAGAGCATCATTGGTAAAATCTTTTTGTACCTCGACTACCGGAATGATTTCTTTCAACACACTGAGAGCAGTCTCCGGTGTCGTTTTCATCTTTTTATGTTTGTACATCGTTACATCATATTCCGGAACCGCTTCAAAGAAATCAATATGCCCCGGAATCTCTGTAAATAATTCAATTCTTGTTTTTACCATAGACAGAATTTTATCAAAGTCCATTTCGCGATGAATCGTTTCCTTCACATATGGCATCGCTAATGTTTTAAATCTCTCAAAATCCATGGCTTTGATATACTCTCCGTTCATCCACGCAATTTTCTTTCGGTCGAAAACAGCAGGAGTCTTGGATATATGTGTATAATCAAAAATCTCTTCCAGCTCTTTTAATGTGAAAATTTCCTGTTCTCCCCCCGGACTCCATCCAAGAAGCGCAACAAAGTTTACGATGGTTTCCGGCAAAAATCCCTGCTCAATCAGATCTTCAAAGGAAGAATGACCTTTCCTTTTGCTGAGCTTGTGATGTTCTTCATCGGTAATCAGCGGACAATGTACATAAACCGGCTTTTCCCATCCGAAGGCATCGTACAGACGATTATATTTCGGTGTGGACGATAAATACTCGTTACCGCGGACCACATGGGTAATTCCCATCAAATGGTCGTCCACCACATTGGCAAAATTATACGTAGGATATCCGTCGGACTTGATCAGAATCATATCATCCAGTTCCATGTTATCCACCGTAATCTCTCCGTAAATCTCATCGGTAAACGAAGTTGTCCCCTCGGTGGGATTATTCTGGCGAATCACATAGGGAACCCCCGCCTCCAGTTTTTTCTGCACTTCCTCCGGGTCAAGAAATAAACAGTGCTTATCATAATGGCTGATGGTAACGTCTCCGGATTTTACTTTTAAAGTATCCAGACGTTCCTGATCACAGAAACAATAATATGCTTCCCCTTTCTCGATCAGTTTTTTCGCATATTCCATATAAATGCCCGCCGCCTGCCGCTGGCTTTGAATATAAGGTCCCACACCGCCGTCTTGATCCGGTCCCTCGTCATGATCAAGACCTGCTTTCTTAAGCGTCTGGTAAATAATTTCTTCTGCTCCCTCTAACTTTCTCTCCTGATCCGTATCTTCAATTCTTAAGATAAACTCACCGTCTGCATGACGCGCGATCAAATACGCATACAGTGCAGTTCTTAAATTTCCCACATGCATTTTTCCTGTAGGGCTCGGTGCAAATCTTGTTCTTACTTTGCTCATGCTTTCCTCCATATTATGTTTTTTTCTATTCTACCCAACTTCTGATTTTTTGTAAAGAATTTAACGTCTTACATTTGATCTAAAATTTTTGCCGCATCTTCAAACGGTTGCAAACTTCTTTTTAAAATTCCCTGCACAGCGGCAATGAAAATTCCATAATTTACAATCGGCACTCCGGCTTCACAGACCCTTGCAATCCGATTTTTCATTTCCCTGCGGTTTAACGTGCATCCCCCGCAGTGGATCACAAGCTGATAAGAATCCAAATCCTCCGGGAAGGAAGCGCCGCTGCTTGTATGAATTTCAAATTGCTTTCCCGTATATTCTTTCAGCCACGCCGGAATTTTTACTGTGCCGATGTCATCGCATTGACGATGATGGGTGCAGCCTTCTGCAATTAAAATCTTATCTCCGCTTTTTAAATGTTCCAATGCTTTGATGCCGCGAATTTCCTCCTCCAAATCACCTTTATATCTGGCAAACAAAATGGAAAAGGACGTCAGCAAAATATCTTTGGGAACCTCTGATGCAACTTTTCCAAATACTTGGGAATCTGTAATCACCAACGCCGGTTTCTTTCCCAGTTCTTTCACTGTCTGCGCCAGTTGGGTCTCCTTTACCACAACAGTGACGGCTCCTGCTTCCAGAAGATCTCGAATGGTCTGCTGCTGCGGAAGAATCAGCCTTCCCTTTGGCGCAGCTTTGTCAATGGGTACAACAAGAATTACAACGTCCATCGGTTTTACAAGATCCCCGACAATCTGAAGTTTTTCATGATCTGTCGGTACCAGTTTTCCAATACGTTCTTTCAATTCCCAAATTCCCGTTTGGTTTGCCGCGCTGACAAAACAGGCGTTTTCTTCCTCCCACAGTTTCCGTGACAGATCCGTTTTATTGTATACTTTTAAATAAGGGATCTTCTTCTCCTCCACCAATGTCAGCATATCTCTGTCAAATTTTGTCATCCCGAGAGCAGCATCCATCACAAGCAGCGCAATATCTGCCTTATTTAAAACTTCTTTTGCTTTCTGAACCCGCATCTTCCCAAGCGCTCCTTCATCATCCAATCCCGGTGTATCAATCATCACAACCGGACCTAAAGGAAGCAGCTCCATCGCTTTATAAACCGGATCTGTGGTTGTCCCCTTAATCTCCGATACAATCGCAAGTTCCTGCCCTGTCAGGGCATTGATCACACTGGATTTTCCGGCATTTCGCCTTCCAAACAGCGCAATATGGATTCTATCTCCTCTTGGTGTCTCATTTAGGCTCATCTCTTCCTCCTATCTCTGTGCTCTGCGATATCCTGCTTCTTTTGCCTCTTTTTCACTGTGGAAAATTTTTAAATATTTTGAAGATTTCATCCGATCATAATCTCTCTGCCCCGGACAATGATACACTTTGGAGCGTGTATTGCCGCGAATGATCGTTTGCCCCGCTTCCTCCGTATTGGCTGCCGGTTGATTCACAGAAACAGAGACACTGCTGTCTTTTTTACTTTCTCCGGTTTCATAATCAATGCGAATTCCATCCTGAACATTATAGACAAATACATGAAATTTCAAATCTTTCCCTTTGTCTTCCACCGACATGGCTTCCATCTCAACCCCTTTTGCAACTAAATTATCTCCTTCAAACACAGGGGTAACGCGGTACAAAACATGATTTCCCGTCTCACGGACATAATCTCCCACTTTTTCTTCATAAGGAAGCATGCCGTCTACATTAAAAGAGCGGGTCCCGGTGATGAGATTTTTACGGTTGGCATTTTCTCCGGTCAGTTGATACGCGATCAGATGACAGCGGTTGTAAAGATATTTTCCATCCACTTGATTGTATTTCACCGTATGCCATCCGCTTGGTTTCACCATCCCGATTGCACCTCGCTCTTCTTTGGGCATAAGATCCCTGCCAACGCATGCCTGCGCAGCTCGGCAGCGCCCCTTTGAATCTAAATTCCCGTAGGTTTCATAAGATTTTTTTGTGAGATCTTTTGAGGTAAAATTCGGCTGATTCTGATCCAGCGTGATCGTCATCTCACCGGAATAATCAGGAATATTTTCCGATGATGCCGATTTTGCAGCACTGATCTCCTGCTGTGTCTTCGATCCCTGCCTTGAATTTTGTCCCTCTTTTTGCATCTGGCATCCCAAAAGTGACGCCGACAACCCCAAGGACAACAACAAGACATAGAGTCTTTTCATAAATTCCATCTAAATTCTGCTCCTTTTCTTCTCAACATTCCTGTCTTCGTATAGTATATACCATTTTCTCAATCACCGAAAGTGCCAAATGAAATGCAACCTTGCTCCGCTTTGCGCGCCGATATCCGGCTGCTTTCGCAGCTTTCCTATATTACAAAAAAAGACAAGAGAGACCTCCCTTGTCCTTTTCGATTTTGTCACTCTTTGTCCTTTTGTTCCACTGTAATCCATGAAAAAGAATTTCCATGATCCTCAATGATACGGATCATAACTCTCGTCCTCATCCAAACCGTCGCTCGATTATCATTTGGATGAACCGCGAGATACTCATATTTTTTTAAATCTGCATCAAAAAATACCGCAACTTCCCGCGCCTTATCATTGAGAATTCCAAAAGGTGAGACAGACCCCGCTGACACACCGAGATATTTTTTCAGACGTTCTTCCGATGCAAAACTCAACCTCGAACTGTGAATCTCTTTTCGCACCTGCTTTAAATCAACCTGTTTATCTTCTCTTACCACAATGAGAAAATGATGCTTCCCACTGCCGTCCCTCAGAAACAGATTTTTCGCGCCGATCCCGTTCTCATGCTTCCACAAATCGGCTGTCACAATATCCTCTACTGTATACATAGGGTCATGTTCCAAAAGTTCGTATTCTGTATCATAATTTTTCAGCAGTTTTAAGACCGCCTCTTTGCTGCCGTTCATGCGCTAACCTATCAGAAAATCTAAAATGTTCATTCCTGTCTCTGTCTCGCTCTTATAAAGCTCTGTATACCCGCATCTTGCGCAGCTTACCGTAATAAACTTTTTATTTTGAACATCAAAGAGTTTTGCAAAATTTCCTCCGGTTGCCTGAAACTGATCGCTGTCATAGCTGGTACATCCGCATTTCGGACATTGGTATTGTCTCTGTTCCATCAATCATGTCTCCTTTCGTACGCAGAAAACAAAGCGGACAAGGAGATTCCGGTCTTCCTCCAAAATTTCCTTGTCCAAACTGCATCTGTAATGCCTGAAAAATTTAGCTTCTTGCTCTCTCTTCCAATAATGCTTTTACTTCTGCTTCTGTCTCCAGCTGCATAACTTCCTCTGCCAATGCCTGACACTCATCCATGGTCCATAAAGACATTACTTTTCTGGTTGCAAGGATTGCCGTAGCACTTACAGAAAACTCATTTAATCCAAATGCCAGTAATACCGGAACTAATAATGGATCACTTGCTGCTTCACCACACATACCTGCCATGATGCCCTCTTTGTTTGCAGCAGAGATAATATTTTTAATAGAACGAAGCACTGCCGGATTATATGCAGAATAAAGATATGCCACATCCGCATTTCCTCGATCTGCCGCCATCGTATATCCTGTCAGGTCGTTGGTTCCAATACTAAAGAAATCAGCTTCTTTTGCAAGAATATCGGCAATCAAGCTGGCTGCCGCTGTTTCCATCATAACTCCAACCTGAATATCTTTATCATAAGCAATTCCTTCTGCGTCTAATTCTGCTTTTAATTCTTCGATGATTGCTTTTACTGCACGAAGCTCATCCACACAGGTTACCAGAGGAACCATGATGCGGATCTTTCCAAATGCACTTGCGCGAAGAAGGGCGCGAAGCTGCGGTTTGTAAATATCATCCTGTCTCTTTAAGCAGAAACGAACTGCTCTGAATCCAAGGAACGGATTCTCTTCTGTCGGAAGCCCAAGATACGGAAGCGCTTTATCTCCTCCGATATCCAATGTACGAATAATGACAGGTTTGCCGTCCAATGTCTCGGCAACCTTTTTGTACGCTTCAAACTGAGCTTCTTCTGTCGGAATATCGTTGCTTTCCATAAATAAAAATTCAGATCGGAACAGTCCAACACCTTCTCCGTCACGTTCCAGAACTCCCTCTGCCTCATCCGGTCCTCCGATATTGGCAACCAATTCTACCACATGACCGTCTGCCGTCTGGGATTTCTGGCCGACAAACTTCTGGAGAGCTGCTTTTTCTTCTAAATATTTTGCTTTCTTCTCCTTAAATTCTTCCATCACAGAAGCTTCCGGATGAAGATAAGCCTCTCCTGTAGATCCGTCAATGATGACTTCATCTCCATCGTTTACAATGGAAACAATATTTTCAACGCTAAGTACCGCAGGAATTTCCATAGATCTGCAGATAATCGCAGAGTGAGAAGTCTTTCCTCCGATCTCTGTCAAAACACCTTCTACATTGGCAGGATTGATTCCTGCAGTCATAGATGGAGTCAAATCCTCTGCAACCAGAATGGTTCCTTCCGGAACAGCGCTGATATCTACTTCCTCAATACCAAGTAAAATCTTAATCAAACGAGTCTTAATGTCGCCTAAGTCAGATGCCCTTTGCTGTGTCAGCTCGTCCTCTGCCATAGCGAAAATCTGTGCAAAGAAATCACAGGCTTCTTCTACCGCAGCTTCCGCATTGATCTTTTCACCATCAATCTTTGCTTCAATCTGCTCTGTGATGGCAGGATCCTGAATCATCATAATGTGGCCTTCCAGAATTTCAGATTCCTGTTCTCCGGCTGTAATCTTCATTGCCTCCACCATCTTTGTGGTTTTCTCAATGAAAACTTCAATCGCATCACTTAAACGTTTCTTTTCTGCTTCTGCATCTTCAATGGAAGTTTTTGTGTAATTAAGTTCTTCTTCCTTGATTTTCACAATCTTACCAATTCCGATTCCAGCAGACGCTCCTATACCTTTATACATATTGCCACCCGTCCTTTATCAAATATTCGTTTCTAATCTGTTGTGAAAACCGGCTCTTACTCACCTAATCCAGACTCGATTAATTCTGTTGCATGTGCAAGCGCTGCTTCTTCATCAGGACCTTCACATACTAATTCGATTTCAGAACCACATTTGATACAAGCACCAATAATGTTTAATAAGCTTTTTGCATTGATTTTTTTATCTTCAAATACGATCGTTACGTCAGATTCAAACTTTGTAACCGCTTTCGCTAAAACTCCTGCCGGTCTCATGTGCAATCCCTGTTCGTTTTCAATGACAAATTTCTTTGATACCATAATTCTTCTCCTTCTTCAACATAAAATTATTAAAATAAAATATCTAAGATGTAAACCGGAAAGTATGCTTTCTTTGTCTATTTGTATGAAAAAGCATAAAAAAAGACCTATTAACAAATGCCTCCACTTATTAAATAGGTCTTGCCTGCCTTACCAGTCACAATCCATTCTCGATAGACTCATTCTATCAAATTTCCTGCGATAAGTCAACCTGATTTCGTCCGATTTGCCCGCTTTCCAAAATCAGTCTTTTTACGTAAATAATCAAATACATTTTCTCATCTGCCGATAATTTACAGTCATAATGCCCCTCAATATGTTCCACAATCTTCTGACTGCAAACATAGGCTTCGGGATATTTTTTCTGATTTCGCTCATAGAACTCCACATCAGCCTCTTCATCCTCATCCGGCACATGCTTTTTTGACAAAATCTCTGATTCCAAATATTCCAAATGTGTGGCAAATCTCTGATATGCCGGATGATCATGATTTAGGACAATCTCATAGAATTCCTGAATGATTGCCATAACTTCCTGCACAAAGGGAGATTTTTCTCTCTGATCCAACGTAAAAATCTTCTCAATCTTATTTTTATCCAGCTCATCACCCGCTTTTTTGCGAAATCCGATCCCCTTGCCCATTAAAATAACTTCCCTGCCATTGGCATCAAAAGTACTGACTACATTATTATTAATCACCTTTTGAATTATCATTCATGTTCCTCCTAAATACTCCCCAAAATTTCTTTCGGAATATACGCTTCTACATAAATACCTTCCTCCCGGTACTCTTCTTTCAGAAGCTGTCCATAGCTTCGGATGATCTGAATTTTTCCCGCTTCATCATATCCGTACAGTTTTTCCAAATATAATTTTTGTTTTTGCAAAAGATCTCCAATTGTGGAGAGAAGCACATCCACACCTTCTCCAGTCTTTCCCGAAATTCTAACCGACGCTTCTGCATGGGGATCTTTTAAAATTTCTTCTCCGGATAACCGGTCGATTTTATTAAAAGCCGTGATCACAGGGGATTCGTCAGCTTTTAATTGTCTGAGAGTTTCATACACCGCCTCCATTTGTTTTTCTCTTTGCGGGTTGGAAACATCCACCACATGAAGAATCAAATCACTGTACTTTGTCTCTTCCAACGTGCTGCGAAAAGCATCAATCAAGTGATGAGGAAGCTTTCGGATCAATCCTACCGTATCGGTAATTAAAATGGTTTGCCCTCCGTCAACTGTGAGACTCTTTGTTGTGGGATCAAGCGTTGCAAAGGGCTGATCCTCTTCCAGAACTCCGGCGTCTGTCAGGTAATTTAACAGTGTTGACTTGCCGGCATTGGTATATCCCACGATGCAGACCACCGGAAGATGATTTTTCCGACGCTGTTTTCTCTGGATTTCCCGATGCTTCACAACATCCCGAAGCTCCGCTTTCAGCTTGGAAATTCTTTGACGAATGAAACGACGGTCCATCTCAAGTTTCTTCTCTCCGGGTCCTCTTGTTCCGATTCCTCCTCCGAGTCTGGAAAACGCGGTTCCCTGCCCGGTAAGCTTCGACGCACGATATTTTAACTGCGCAAGCTCTACCTGAATCTTTCCCTCTCTCGTCAAAGCCCGCTTTGCAAAAATATCAAGAATGATTAACGTTCGGTCCATAACTTTTGTATTCAATTCTCGTTCCAGATTATGAATCTGCGCCGGTGAAAGTTCGTCGTCACAGACAATTCCCGTGGCATCTGTCCCAAGCAGTAAAGTCTCGATTTCCGCAGTCTTTCCTTTTCCCACATAGGTTCCCGGATGCGGAGCTTCTCTGACCTGTATGACCTTTGCCGCAACTTCAGCTCCTGCGGTTTTTACCAGCTCCTCCAGTTCCTCCAGAGACTCTTCTGTCTCCCGGATCTCCTGCTGTGCGACTGCCACTAAAATAACTTTCTCTTTTAATTCCTGTCTAATTTCTTCCATATTTTATTACTTTCCTGTCAATTGATTTAGAATTTGACCGACTGCCATGTCAAATGCACACTCTTTTGAATTTTTTGGCTCCAAAGCATTTCTCATCAAAAGATCCTGTTCCTTTTTTTCTTTTTCATGATCCACATATTTTTTCAGATCCATTCCGATATATTCTTCGCAGACGCGTCCTTCCAATTCCATTTCCCGATCTGTCACAGACCATGCATCCACAACTCTGTAATCCCTTCCAACCGCCAGCATTAAAACTATGGGCTTTGAAAAAAAATTAGTCTGGGCATATCCCAGAGCAGTTTTTGCCGTGTCTCTGTATTGTTCCTTAAACTCCCGGTACATGTTGGAAACATATTTCGATCTCTGATTTTGCATGTAAGAGTAACCAATGAATCCAAGAAGAGCAAGCACAAGCAATCCAATTCCAATAACCAAAATCATCATATTTTCTGTACCCTTTCTCTATCCTTTCCAAGGCTAACGTCATTATACAACGAATCTCTGATTCTGACCAGATCAAAAAACTGACAAGATATCAAAAATACCTTGTCAGCTTTCCATCATCCTTTTTTCAACCATCTGTAAATCTTTTTCATCAACCATAAAAAACCGGACTTTGGCTCATCGCTATCAAAAAAAGAATCTTTATAGAATTTCTACAAAGATTCTTTTTATTTCATCTCTTAATACTCATACTCTGCCGGATAGCCTCTTCCGGTTTTCTCTCTTCCATCCATAGAATACATCATTTCCATATCTTCCTGTGATAACTCAAAATCAAAAATATCCGCGTTTTGAATCATGCGCTCTTTGTGAACAGATTTCGGAAGACTTACGATCCCTCTTTGCAGATGCCAGCGAAGAATCACCTGCGCCGGTGTTTTTTCATACTTCTCGGCAAGCTTTACAATCTCCGGCTCCCCAAGCTGTCTTCCTTTTCCAAGAGGTCCCCAGGCTTCCACAACGATGTTCTGTCCCTGACAATATGCAACCGTTTCTTTTTGCGTTAAAAACGGACAAATTTCAATCTGATTGACCGCCGGTGCAATGTTGGCTGTAACTTCCAGTCTTTTCAGATGTTTTTCACGAAAATTACTAACGCCGATATTTTTTATAAGTCCCTGCTCATAATATTTTTCTAATACTTTCCAGGAACCTGCCACATCATTGATCGGCCAATGGAGAAGATACAGATCCACATAGTCAAGCCCCAGCTCTTTTAAGGTCTTCTCAAAAGCAGCCTCCTGCTTTCCTTCCACCATATCATCATACCAAATTTTACTTGTGACAAAAATTTCTTCCCGCTTGATGCCACTGTCTCTTATTGCAGCGCCGACTTGCGCCTCATTTTCATAATAGCTGGCCGTGTCCAGATGGCGGTATCCCACGTTTAACGCTTCCAGACATGCCTGATACCCTTCTTCTCCGCGGCTGTCCCAGCTTCCCATCGCCATCACCGGAATTTGATTCCCATTGTTCATCTGAAATGTTGATTGTAAATCCATATGGTAACCTCCTGTCTCTCCTGGTTTTCTGCTTCATTACCTATTATACAGCAGATCCGCGCTTTGTTCCAGCGCCGCCTATCCTCTTGTTTTTCCTCCGGCTACATTAATTGTCACGCCATGAACATAGGAAGCACGCCTGCTTGCCAGATATACGCACATATCTGCCACCTCAGACAATTTTCCGGATCTTCCCAGAGGAGTGGTGGATGTCTTTGCGTATCCTGCTCTTAGATCGTCCACTGTAATACCTCTTGTATAAGCCAGCGCTGATTCATAGGCCAAAGTGCGAAGCCCTGTTGCTTCCATAATTCCCGGTGCCACACCTACAACGCGAACCCCTTGTTTGCCCAGTTCCTTTGCCCAGGATCTTGTCAGGGAATTCACTGCATTTTTCGTTGCCGCATAAACACTCTGACCTTCTGATCCTTCCAGACCGCTCTCAGAAGACATGTTAATAATAACGCCCTCTCCTTTTTCTGCCAGGACTCTTCCTACCGCCTGCGCACAGAAAAAAACACCCTTTAAATTCACATTACAAACTTTATCCCACACAACCTCATCCAATTCATACTGTCCCTTCGGGTCCTTTGGATCAACCAAAAGTCTCGGAATGTTAATTCCCGCATTGTTAACCAGCACATCCACAGTTCCAAAAGTATCTTGGGCTTTTTCCACCATCGCTTCGACCTCGGAAGGTTTGGTCACATCCGTGGGAATATAAAGAAATCTCCCTGCTGTCTCACCCATTTCCGGCGCTTCCGGTGCCATATCTGAAATTACCACATTCGCGCCCACCTGCAAAAATTCCGCTGCCACGGCTTTGCCGATTCCTGACGCTCCGCCTGTTACAATTACCGTTTTACCTTTTAAACCTAACCAATCTGTATTCATCTGATTTCTCCTCTATTTCATATTTTTTCTTTTCCATCAGAGCATTTTCCTAGCAATCATCGGAAGTGCCAAAAGGCACATTCCGGGATTGTAAGCGGCCGCCAAGGTCTCGGGCAAGCCCGGACTTTGGCTCATCGCTATCACAAAAAAAGAAGCATCCGATCTTATGATGCTTCTTTCCTAATCTTTTCACATTCTTCCAAAGAATTTCCGATTGTGAAAACTTTATAGCTTTTCCTCTGCAACAGATCGCTCATGGACTTCCACATGTTCAAAGGAATCCCATTTTGTAGAGAACAGGAACAAGAACAGGGTGTCGATCACAGACATGGCAGCCATCCGCGTAAAACTCACCTGATCGTGAAAAATATGCTCTCTGGTGGCTGTCAGCAACACATAATCACACGCCTCCGCCAGAGGTGATTTCGCCTGATTGGTCACTGCCACCGATACAACTTCATTTTCTTTCACAATCTTTGCCATCTTCAGCAGACGTTTGGAAGCGCCGGAAGCGGAAATCGCAAAAAATACATCTCCCTTTTGCAGAGTTCTCGCAAAAGCTTCCTGTGTTTCCCAAATTGTGGAGCTGACAGCCCGAAGACCCAGCTGATTAAACTTGTAAGCCCCGTCCAAGGCCACCGGAATGGTATTTCCCATTGCCGCAAATTCTATCGTCTTGGCTTTTAAAATCAAATCAATGATTTTCTGAAGCTCATCAATCTTAAAATTGTGAAACGTGGCTTTGATTTCTTCCACCTTGCTGACCATAATATTATGAATGGACTGTTCCATGTTTTCTAAGTTGATTTCACTGGAAATCACCTGATCTTCCTGCTGACGCTGCTCTCCTGCCAGCTTAATCTTTAACTGATGAAATCCCTTGCATCCGATTTTTTTGCAAAAACGAACGATGGTTGCCTGGCTGGCGTCACATCTGGATGCCAGTTCTGATACCGACATCTCAATCGCTTCCGTCGGATGACTGATTAAATAATCTGCTACTTTCTTTTCCGCATCATATAAACTGTCATATGTTGAAAAAATTTGATCTCTGACTGATATATCGCTGCTCATTATGCTCCCTTCCTTTAGATTACAGGAGCATTCTGTAAGAAATACCTTTCTGCCTCATCACTCCATAAATCTCCATGACGTTGTAAGATTGGTTTCAATTCGTTAATAAATTTATTATCGCTTTTTTCTCCAATCTTGTCAACTTCTGTCAATGGGAATTTCTTATGTGTATAGACAATTTTCTTTCCTCCGCCGAGCTCCGGCAGAGCCTTTGTCACTTCCGCCACATGATCCAGTCCTAAAATATGGGTTGCAATTTTAGCTGCATTGACGATTTTTTTCTCAATCAATTCAATGGACTGCTTCATATCTTCTGTATTTCCGCCGCTGGTTCCGACAAAATGTGTCGAATCATAGTGAACATGATAAAAATTAACCTTAGCGGAAAACTCCTGATCCGCCGGACCCGAGAAGAAATTCAAACAGCCGTCATAAGCAAGCATCTTTGTTCCGTAGGTTACCATCTCTTCATTCGGCGCAAAAATCATCACGTCGTCAAAACCCTTTGGGGAATATTTGCGAAGCTCTGTGTTTACATCTTCCAAATCTCTTGTATTTACATAGACCAGACGCACTCCCTGTTTCTTTGCTTCTTCCGCCGTATAAAGTCTGGCCGCCATATCCAGTTTTTTCTGGGTTCTTCCGGTAACCACCAAGACTGATGGTTTTTTCGGACCGTGAATCGCAAAATCAATTGCCAGAAATCCCATTGGTCCGGTAGCTCCCAGAAGCGCCATAGCGCCGCCTTCTTTGATTCCCATGACATGCTCGTAACTATACATTTTCTTCATATGATACTGAGCATTGAAGGCTCCCACAACACAAGACAGTGGTTCCACCAAAGATCCCTCAAAAAATGAATCTCCATTATACTTCAATAAGGAACCGTTTTCCATCACCTGATTTGAAAAAATGATGGTTGTGGCATCTCCTCCCATATAGCGATAGGAATATCCCGGAGCATATCCTTTTTCATCTCCGATATTCGGCTGAATCACAAATTTATCCCCCTCTTGGTACTGGTGTTTCCATTTTTCTCCTACCTTTAAAATAACGCCGCAAAATTCATGTCCGAGGATAATTGGATGTTCTCCAATATCCTCCGGTACCTTTTTATGTTTCTGCGCCTGTGAGATTGCCTTGTAACTGGACATACAAAGACTGTCCGTTACAACTTTCGCCATAATCTCATCATCTTTCATTTCCGGCAGTTCAAATTCATCCAGTTCTAATTTCATTTCTCCATAAAGTCTTACTGCCTTTGTTTTCATGAGCTCCTCCTAACTTAGGCTAAAATTCCCAATCCATATCCTACAATTCCTACTGCAAATAAGATAAAGATAATTGCAATGGGACTGATATTTTTCTTTAATAATTTTGATACTGCCAAGGTTAAAATAAGCGCCAGCAATCCCGGAAGCAGTTGATCTAAAATATCCTGAACCGTTGTGACGGTTGTCTTTCCATTGGTTGTCACTTTTGAAACTACCAGAGGAACATTGATTGTGGTCCATTTGGATACCAGAGCACCCATCACAAACAATCCGAGAATGGAAGCTCCCTCTGTCACTTTCTGAAGCATATTTCCTGCCAGATGCTTCACAAAATCCAAGCCCTTTTTATAACCAAATTCCAGGCCGAAATAAAGTGCAGCCATACGAACAAGATTAAAAGCAAAGAAGAATAAGATCGGTCCTAACGCGCTTCCTCCCAGAGCAAGAGAAGCTCCGATTGCAGCGGTGATCGGACGCAGCGTTCCCCAGAAAATCGGATCGCCAACTCCGCAAAACGGTCCCATCAAACCAATTTTGATACTTCCGATGGTTCCCTCGTCAATATCAGCGCCATTTGCCTTAGATTCTTCTAACGCTGCCGTCACTCCAAGAACCGGTCCTACAGCGCCCGGTGTTACATTAAAGAAAGTCAGATGACGTTTTAATGCCGCAACCCGTTCCTCTTTTGTATCATATAATCGTTTGATTGCAGGAACCATATCAAATGCCATTCCAAGACCGTGCATTCTTTCATAGTTGAAAGATGCCTGCTGCAAATTGGTTCGCAAAAACATATTAATTCTATCGCCTTTTGTTAATTTCTTTTCACTCATTTTCTTTCCTCCTCTTAATCCAGCTCATCATCTAAATCATCGTCCAAGTCTACCGATGCCGTATCCGCAGCTGCAGCCGGTGCTGCTTTCACTTCCGCGAATTTCGGATTCAGCTGTACATAGATAATCGCAAATACTGCGCCCATAATTCCAAATGCTACCAGATTAAATTCTGTAAATGCAGCAATCACAAATCCAAGGAAGAAAAATGGCATCAGATATTTTGCACCCATCATATTGAGCACCATCGCATAACCTACAACGACGATCATTCCTCCGGCTACGGTAAGTCCTCCGGTAATCACTTTCGGAATGCTGTCAAGCAGTGTCTGAACTCCGCTCGGGCTGACTACCGCCGCTACTAAGAAGGTCGGAACCGCTACACGAAGCGCCTGAACAGCCAGCGCCGCTACATGGCAGATATCAATCATTCGGAAATTGGCATCTTCTGCATATTTATCTGCCGCATGCTGGAAGAAAATTGTTACGGTACGTGCAAAAACCGTTAAAACCTGTCCTGCCACAGCCACCGGAAGCGCGATGGCAATTCCATTGGCTACAGACTGATTTCCCACAATAACAAGAATTGTGGAAATAATACTTGCCATGGCAGAGTCCGGAGATTGCGCAGCGCCGATATTCATCCACCCAAGAGCAATCATTTCCAGAGTTCCCCCCAATAAAATTCCTGTCTTTACATCACCTAAAATCAGACCTACGATGGTACATGCGATTAGCGGTCGATGTGTCTGGAAAGAATCCAGAACACTTCCCATTCCGGCAATGCACCCAAAAATAACTAATAGAATAATTTGAACTGTTGATAAACCCATTTTTAAATCCTCCTTGGTTTTCCTTATTCGTCGATCTTACTCATAAGATCCACTTTTTTATCCGTTGCAACCGGACGAATTTCCAACTCAATTCCCATCTCATGAAGTTTCCGAAAGGCTGCCACATCGCTGTCATCTACGGAAACCGCTTTGGTAATTTGACGCTTTCCGGTCTTAAATGCCATTCCTCCGATATTTACGCTCTGAATCGGAACTCCTGCCTCTGCCATGCGCAGTACATCCTGAGGACATGTGTATAAGAAAAATACGGTATCCTTTTCATACTTCGGATTGTTATAAACACGAACCGCTTTCGCCACATCAATGACACTCACCTTAACTCCCGGAGGTCCCACCTGCAGCAGCAATGTCTTTCGGATCTGGTCTTTTGCCACTTCGTCGCTGCAAATAATAATTCTTTCTGCATTGGCTTCTTTCGCCCAAACAGTTGCCACCTGTCCGTGGATCAACCGGTCATCAATTCTTACTAAATTAATTTTCATAGCTCATCTTCCTCCTCTGTATCACACGTTGTATCCTCTAAGGTTTTCTTTAAAGATTTGATATAAGTTTCATCGGATAATTTGTCAAACACCTGACTGGCTTTGATGTGTTCTTCCATGGTCCTGATTCCCACAATATCAATCAGCATTGGCAGACTTAAGCCGGTAATGACATCCATTCGTTCCTGTGTCATAGCTGTTTCAAATGCCGCATTATAAGGACTTCCGCCAAACAAATCTACGAGAAATAAAATTTCACAGTCATCTGCATATCCGTCAATTAATTCCTTATATTTTGCTTTCAATGTTTCTGCATTTTCCCCTGGAACAAATGTTACCACATCCAAATCTTCGATCTGCCCAAACACCATTCCTGCGGAATTTACAACCTCTTTTGCCAGCATGCCATGAGCTGCTAAGATCAATTTCATTTTTGTTTCTCCTTTATACAAAACTTAGTTTCTCATTTTCTTTTCGCGCGAAATTTTATTTTGTATCTTTATCATACATTCAAAATATAATTTTGTCAATATTTTTTTTGTGAAATTTTATTTTTTATACAGTCGTCGTGTACATCCCGAAAAAAAAGGACAGAAACCTTTCTTCAAGGTTTCTGTCCGAATGGAATCTTATTTCTTTCATGATCTTGTTTCTAAAAAGGTCAGCTCCTGCTTCCCTTTTGAATCGTTGGGATACATTTTTACATATTCTTTTGCATACCGATATGCCTGATCAAAATCAAACATCGCCTCATAAGCGCTGATTCTGGCAAATAGTACCTCTTTTTTTTGCTGAAGGTTTTCCTGTTTTAAAGCTCCTTCTAAAATTTGCAATCCTTTTTCGTACTTTCCCTGTTTTGCGTAAATACCATACTTGGCGCTGTAAAGATCTCCGGCTTTTGGAAGCTCTTTGATTCCTTCATTGCACACAGACAACGCCTGCTTTGTGTTTCCCTGTCTCATAAGGCAGTATGCTTTCATTGCATAAGCCCGGCTCTCTCCCCGATTTGCCAATTTATCATAAATTTCTATCGCATCCTCATAACGCCCCATCTGATAAAGCGCTTCTCCTTCATAAAAAAGAACGTCGGTTTTCTGCTGAGTAAAAAGCAAAGTAAATTTTCCGGAAGCTTTATGAAACTGTTCATAGGCTTTTTGATATTCTTTCTGATTGATATACGAAATTCCCTTATTTGCCGTCATCTTTTGACTGATATACCCATAACCGCAAACTGCTGTCAATACAACAGCGATGGCAATCGCTGCCGCTAAAATACCTTTTAATCTACGATCCATTTTATTTCTCCTATTCTGCATGTTTTGCATCATTGATGTAAAAATATTTTTCGCATTGTATGAATCTTAGTATATCAAAATCTCTTTCATCACACAAGAAAGAATCCTGCTTTCGCAGAATTCTTCCTGTATTCTCAGTTTAATATTTCGTTAAATAAAATCCTTTGGTTTTTCTCGTTGTAATATTTCCGGATTTGTCAATCCAGCGCACATAAAGGCGTACTTTTTTATTGCGTTTTTTATAGGTTACGCTGTTTCCAGTCTTCCACTTATATTTTGTATTCTTTTTTCCCTTTGGAACAATTTTATACTGAATTTTTGACTTTCCACTGGTTCCATAAGAAGCGCTGAATTTAAATTTGACTGATTTGCATCTGCGCAGTCTTTTTGTATAGCTGTTTTTTGCCGAAGTCTTCACCGTCTTAATTCCGGATCGGCTTGCTTTAATTTTAACGCTGGTTGGCGCTTTCGTGTCAACGGTAAATCCCGGCAGTTTTAGATCGGTAGAACCAAACGGCGTATTGTATCTTACATAGATTCTTCCTACGTTTCCGTTTTTTACCGTGTAAGAGGTTCCGGTTTTATAAGGAACCGTTCGGTTATCCACGCCTTTTTTTACAAACTTATACTGAATGCCGGTCAACTTTGTAAACGGATTGGCAGTTCCGTAAAATCTAACCGTAATATTCTTCTTCTCATAGATTTTGTAGGAATTTGCCGCGCTGGTCAGTGTCGGCGCCAATTTTTTTGTATTATTTGAGGTTACGCTCATCTGCTTCATATAAGGAGAGGCTGTGGTTGTCTGACTGCCTTTATGACTCGGCGTTTTCCCGCCTTTTTCCGTGGACATGGTCAGGTAGGTTCCGTCAGAATTTACCACAATGGTTCCTTTGTCACTGGTCTGATAAACGTCCAGTTTGGATAAATCCTTCAGCACCGTTGCGTAAGGCACACCGCCTTTGCCTGCCACATTTTTATATCCGTTGCTGATAATTGCAATGTTCGCCTTACTCCGGTCAATGACATACTTATGATCCGAATAGTTCTGTCCTGAATTTATATCCTTCTGCGTTACATCATTGAACCCGTGATGGGGTTCCTTTAACACCTGAGCCGTCAGATCATAGCCTTTGGCAGCAATTTTTTCCATGGTTTCCTGCTGGGCATCTCCGGTCATTAAAAAAGAATTCTTCCCATAGGTGATTTTGCAGACAATGGAATATTTATTTTCCTGTCTTGTATCCAAATCCACTCTCCGCCCATATTGATAATCATTTTCCAGCGGACCGTAAAACGTTAACCTTGCTTCTCCCAGCTTCACCGGACTTCCGGCTTGGGGAATCTCATAGACCTCGTCCACATTTTTTCCGATCTTCTGACAGTATTCCTCTAATTTTCCTTGAAAGGTTTTAAATACCTCTGTATCCACCGTTGTCCAATGGGTCTCGGCAGTTTCCTGGGCTTCTCCCTCCACACCGGTCTCTAAATACTGCAAATTCAAATCATTTCCATAGATCTTTTTAATCTCAATCTCCTCATTGATCGCAGCATCTAAAATCTTCTCCATTCCTCCGATATGATCCTGATGCGGATGAGTGATCAATACAAACTCCAAACAGTCTATATTATGTTTCTTTAAATACTCATAAGCAGGAAATTCCTTTTTTGCATATGCAGGGTCTGATGTCTTATGGTAGGTACGCGCTCCCGCATCAATCAACGCATATTTTGCGCTACTTCCTTCTCCGTATTGCAACAACGCTGCGTCTGCCTGTCCCACGTCAATATAATGAATTTTAAAATTCACTGCCGCATCGACTGCTCTTGTTTTTCCGCCGGACAACCCCAATCCCCAGATCAGGCAAACCAGCAGAACACAAGAAATCAGCTTCCCCAAGTTCTTTTTCATAAGTCCACTCCATTTCTCTTCTGATTCACTTTCATAGCATTAAAAATTTAACATATTTTTAATATTTATGCAACTATTTTGCAATATTTTCTCAACTTTTTCCTCAAAAAAGAAAATCATTATCAGCCCAAAGCGGAAAAGTCCGCCTCAAACTCCCTGAATGCTTCAATCCTTTTACCATAAAAAACCAGAGAATTCCGGCATAGAACTCTCTGGTTTCCTACAGCACAATCTTAAATTGCTTTGATATTTACGGACGAACGCGATCCAGCTTCCAAATATCGTCTACATACTCCTGAATTGTACGATCTGACGAAAATTTGCCGCATCCTGCAGTATTTGTCATCGCCATCTTCGCCCATCTTCTGGTATCACGATATGCTTCTTCCACTTTTTTCTGTGCCTGCGCATAGGAACGGAAATCTTTCAAAATAAAATACATATCCGCCTGACTTCCGGTGTCTCCAAACAGCAGACTCTGATACAAATCCTTATAAAGCTCCGGATCTCCGTCGGAATACGTCCCATCCACCAATTGATCTAAAACTTTATGGATTTCTTCATCCTGCTGATAAATCTCATATGGATGATAGCCGCCGTAATTTTCATAATTGATCACTTCCTCAGAACTCATGCCGAAGATAAAGGCATTCTCTTTTCCAACCTCATCTACGATCTCCACATTGGCTCCATCCATAGTTCCGAGAGTTGGTGCACCATTTAACATAAACTTCATGTTTCCGGTTCCTGAAGCCTCCTTGGATGCAGTGGAAATCTGTTCGCTGACATCTGCTGCCGCAAAGATCAGCTCTGCATTCGAAACGCGATAGTCTTCAATAAATACTACTTTTAACTTTCCTTTAATGGAAGCGTCATTGTTTACTTTATCAGCTACGGCATTAATCAGCTTAATCGTCTGTTTCGCTCTCAAATATCCTGCTGCCGCTTTTGCTCCAAAAATAAAGGTTCTCGGATAAAACTTCATATTTGGATTCTTCTTTAGCTGATTGTAAAGATACATCACATGCAGAATATTCATTAGCTGACGTTTGTACTCATGGAGACGTTTTACCTGCACATCAAAAATTGAAGTCGGATCTACTTTTATTCCATTATGCTTTAAGATATAATCTGCCAGACGTTTTTTATTCTGAAGTTTAATGTCCATAAATTCTTTCTGTGACTTTGGATCAGAAACATATTTTTTCAGTCCGGACATCAGAGACAAATCCATCGCCCACATATCAGTACCCAGTTTCTTTGTCACCCAGTCTGCCAACAGTGGATTTCCATGCATCAGGAAACGTCTCTGTGTAATTCCGTTGGTTTTATTGTTGAATTTCTCCGGCATCATCTGGTAGAAATCTTTTAATTCCTGTTTCTTTAAAATCTCTGTATGCAGCTTTGCAACACCGTTGACGGAATATCCTGCTGCAATTGCCATATGTGCCATTCGAACCTGACCATCCCAGAGAATTGCCATCTTGCGAACCTTTTCTTCATTTCCCGGATAAGTACTGCGAATCCGTTCTACAAACCGGCGATCAATTTCTTCCACAATCTGATACACGCGGGGAAGCAGCCTTGAGAACAAATCAATCGGCCATTTCTCCAGCGCTTCTGCCATAATCGTATGGTTGGTGTATGCACAGGTCTTTGTCGTTACTTCCCATGCTTCATCCCATCCGAGGCCTTCTTCGTCCATGAGAATTCGCATCAATTCCGCAACGGATACTGTCGGATGCGTATCATTCATCTGAATTGCAACCTTTTCATATAACCTGGTAATATCGTCATGTTGTTTCTTATATTTTTCCACGGCTGCCTGAAGGCTGGCTGATACAAAGAAATACTGCTGTTTTAGGCGCAGTTCTTTTCCTTCATAGTGATTATCATTTGGATAAAGAACTTCTACAATATTCTTTGCAAGATTCTTCTGTTCTACTGCCTTATCATATTCTCCCTTGTCAAAAGAATCCAGCTGGAAGTCTGTGATCGGCTCAGCATCCCAGATTCGCAGTGTATTGACAACATGATTTCCATATCCCACAATCGGATAATCATATGGTACTGCCAATACAGACTGATAATCTTTCTGTACAAAATTCATTCTTCCGGTCGCTTCCTCATAAACAGTCTCAATATGACCGCCAAAACGAACCTCTTTTGCATATTCCGGACGCTTCAGTTCAAAAGGATTTCCATCTTTCAGCCATGTGTCCGGCACTTCCACCTGATATCCGTTCTCAATTTTTTGTTTGAACATTCCATACTGATAACGAATTCCGCATCCATATGCGGCATATCCTAAAGAAGCCAGGGAATCGAGAAAGCATGCCGCCAGACGCCCCAATCCTCCGTTTCCCAACGCAGGATCCGGCTCCTGATCTTCTACCATATTCAGATCTACGCCTAATTCTTCCAGCGCCTCTTTCACTTCCTCGTATACGGACATATTAATCATGTTGTTTCCAAGAGCTCTCCCCATCAGGAATTCCATGGACATGTAGTATAAAATCTTCGGGTCTTTTTCATCATATGCTCTCTGTGTATCCATCCAGTCTTCGATCATCCATTCCTTAATGGCATAAGCAACTGCCTGATAAATCTGCTGCTCAGATGCTTTGTCAAGCTCTACGCGGAACTGAGTCTTTAAGTTGTTCAGCACTTCCTGCTTGAACAGTTTCTTTTCAAATCTTCTTTTTTTCATTCTAATATTGCCTCTTCCTTTCGTATTTCCTAACATATAAAGTTTAACATATAATTTAAGAATTTAATAGGATTATTGTCAATGTATTGTGTATTTTTTTTAAGTCAGAATCGTTTTTCTTCTCTGTCCTACGGAAGACTTTCCCTAGCGCACAGACGCCCGTAGCCCACCTGATTGTTGGGGTATTCCGAAAATCCTTCCAACCTTCTTGCTCCTCGGTGCAGATATGCCCGAATCCTTTCCCCATAGAAATAGGGGTCATTTCCTTTCACAATTCCCCATTCCATAAAAAGCGCCGATGCTCCCGTTACAAAGGGAGTTGCCATAGAGGTTCCTGACATCACGGTCTCGCCTCCTCCAGGCGCCGCTCCAGCAATTCCCACTCCGGGAGCCACAAGATCCGGTTTCGGAGGGCACAAAAATTCCTCTCCCCTCCCGGAAAATTCCGCGTAAGACTGATATGTCAAATGATACGCTCCCACCGCAACGATTTTATCTGCAGTCGACGGAATTGTCAGCGTAAACGCTTTGCTCGGCTCCAAAAACCTCGTCTCAGAATTGGTACCTGCCGATACCGGAAGCCACATTTCATATCTTCCACTGACAATCACTCCCGGCGTCAGCCGCAGTCTCCATTGTCCGCTTTCAATCATCGTTTCCTGTGGAACAAAGGAAAAGTAAATTTCCTGTCTTACATTGTAGGGCGGCGGTGTTCCATAATAAACAAAGACACTGGTTGCTCCATACTGATATGCTGACGTACCCGGCTGATTTAAAATCCTGTGACTTCTTCCCGATGGAGAAACCAATTCTATCTCAAAATCATCTGCAAAGTTTTTCCAGATCTGCAGATTCATATTGGGTTCAAAGGGAGCGATGTCAAACAAAATTTCCTCTGTGTCATTCTTTAATTTCCCGTGTCTGTGCCGTCCGGTGTCTCCCTCATTGCCCGTGCCGATACAAATCACATTTTTCCATTGATCCGACATCCTTGTCAAAAACGTTTCCAGAAGAGAGTTTCCCCGATGATCTCCATAATTATGCCCATAGCTTATGTTAATTGCCAGAGGTTTCCCCGCCTGTTTTGCCGCATCCATCACAAACTGGACAGCCATCATTAATTGCGTCGTTCTTGGAAATCCCCGCTCCCTTGCAGCCGCAAGCTTGACAATCAACAATTCAGATTGCGGCGCCACCCCTCTGGTTCCCGCGCAAATGGATGCCACATGCGTTCCATGTCCGGATGTATCTCTGCTGGGAACGATCGAACTTCCGTCTTCACTGCGGATTGCCAGGTTGATCTGTTCCCTGTTATAAACCGTTCCCATCGTAAATGGTTCCGGCGGATTTCCCGGAATTGACTGATCCCACAGGACCGCAATTCTTGTGTTTCCCTGATCGTCACGAAAATCGGGATGAAAAATGTCAATTCCGGTATCAATGACCGCAATAAAAACTCCTTCTCCCGAAAGCCCCAGAGGCGGCGCCTGAACTGACAAAATGCAGGAGGCAGCAATCCCGGCTCGTTGTTCTAACAGCATTGCCTTGGGCTTTTCCATAAAAATCACCTGAGGAATCCTTGAAAACGCCGCAATCACCTCCTCCCGCAAATATGCAATGGCATACCCTCCGCTCAGAGGCTCAATTTCCACACCTTCCGGAAATAAAATCTCATCAAGGGAACCTGCATATTGAAAGATAATTTCCCATTTTCCACTTTCTTCCTCATAGCCTACGTTTAAGTCCATTGCTTTTTCCCGCTCTTCCTCCGGTATTTCCAGTGCAAGATTCAATTGACTGTCAATCTTTTCATCCCCGTCCATCCCATCTTTCCCTTCTCTTTTTCTTCCTTCATCTTATGTGATATTTCCGGTAATAATGCAAAAAAGCGGAACAGAACCCGTAAATGGAAGATGCGGCAATGATTCCTGCTGCAATGGAAATGGCTGTCAGCAGCGTCTGCTGTCCATAATAGGAAAAGAACCCCCATTCTTTTGCAATCGCATAATTCATCGTATAGTACAGCCCTCCGCCGGGAACTAACGGGATGATTCCGGTAATCAAAAATACAGTAACCGGCGTTTTTAAAACCCTCGCCATAACTTCTGCATAAACCGTTGCCGCTGCTGCGGCTGCCAGGTTGGCAGTAAAGACGTCCGGGATTTGATGCCATACTGCCAGATACGTCATCCACGAAACCATTCCTGCAAGACCTGCCATCAGCAATTTTTTCCCCCGAAGATTATAAAGAAGCGCAAATCCCAAACTTCCGATAAAACTTGCAGCAATCTGAATCAATTCTCTCAAGACCATACACCTCCCCAAAAAAACAGGGCGAGAAAGGATCCTCCCGCTAAAAAAACAGCAAGAACTACGGACTCACACAATCTTAGAATCCCAGACATCATGTCTCCCCCGATCATATCCCGAAGCGAATTCACAAAAGCAACTCCCGGTACTAACAGCATCAGATTTCCAATAATTATCGTTCCGTAATCTGAAGTGATTCCGACTTTTGCCGCCAAATATGCTCCCGATGCCACAAAAAAGGATAAAAGGAAATTAAAAACCATGGAGTTGGGCGCAAAAACTTTCAGATATTTTGAAATCACGGTCATAATCCCTCCAATACAAAAACCCAGCATTCCCTCTATCACCCCGCCGCCGAAAAATAATGTAAATGCGGCTGCAATCACCGCCGATGTCATATTTTCCATCACAGGAGAAACAGTCTTCCCCTGCTGAATCTGGCGGATTCGCTCCTCTACTTCTTTTTCTTCCGGCAGGCATCGGCACATATAGCGCGACAGCTGATTTAATTGATCCAGTTTCCAAAAATCTGTGCGATAGCTGCGAATTCTCTTGGTCTGGGTCCAGACCTCTCCCTGGAAGTCTGTAATAGATGTGACAATACTGGAAGTAATCGAAAAAACTTCTGTCTCCTGCGCTCCATATGCCTGGCAAATCCTTGTGATCGTATCCTCCACTCTTGAAACTCCGGCGCCGGAAACCAGCATGCTCTCTCCGATTTCCATTGCAAAGGCAAGTACTTTCTTTAACTCCATCTTATCCTCCTTTCCTCTATATCTTTTTCACTGTGAAGGTATTTTAGCACAAAGAAAATCCCTGTGCCACAAGCACACAGGGATTTCACTTAAATTTCATATTCTCTTTACATCATTTTTCAAATTTTATGGGTCCATGCAGCGGCAATCGCTCCCGCTCCGATATGACATGCCACACTTAAGGACAGCGGATCCATATGAAGTTCCATTTCCGGAAATTCCTCTCTCAGCTCCTCTTCCCACTGCTTTGCAGCTTCCTCATCCTTTGTATAGGCAGCCTGAAGATACGCATGTTCTCCGTAATTGCCATCTGGAAACCGTTCTTCCAATTCTTTTCTAATCGCTCCGATCATCTTTTTCTTTGCCAGCTTTACGCCTCTTGTCTTCGCAAAAGCATCCAGCTTTTCTCCGTGAATCTGCAGCACCGGTTTAATCCCAAGAACCGTTCCGATGGCAGCTCCCGCCGCAGTTACTCTGCCGCCTTTCTTCAAATATTTCAAAGTGTCGACCATAATATAAATACCGGAATCCAGTTTTTCTTTCTCTAATATCTCCCGGATTTCCCGGGCACTCTTCCCTTCCTTTGAGAGACTGACCGCATCCATTACAGACTGTCTCTGTGTTACAGAAATTCTCTGATTATTGACAACCTGAACCTTCCCATCGTAATCCTGCGCCAGCATCGCCGCAGTCTCACAAGAACTGCTTAATCCACTGGACATTGGAATATGAACAATTTCATCATGTGTTTCCAGAAGACGATCCCAAAGATCCAGCACATCTCCCGGTGCCGGCTGAGAAGTTTTAATGTCTCCGTCCTCCTGAAGTTTCTCATAAAACTCTTCCTGTGAAAGTGTAATATCCTCAAAATATAATTTTTCATTAATATAAAACGGCATCGGAATTACTGAAATTCCAAGTTCTTCTCCCTGCTTCTGAGTAATTCCGCTGTTACTGTCCGTTACAATCGCAATCTTGCTCATTTTGTAAATCCCTTTCTTTTCTGAATCCTTGACCCTGCCGTGTATCATCTTAAATTTTCCTTCACATTTTAACATCATACCAGATGATTCGCCTGTTCGTCAAAGATTTTTATCATTTCCTGATAAAACCTTGAAATCGGAAAGCCAACGACATTATAATAATCTCCCCGAATCTCCCGAATAAAAATCGCCGCTTTTCCCTGAATTCCATATGCTCCCGCCTTATCCATGGGTTCCTCTGTGTCAACATAGGCGTCTATTTCCTCCGGTGACATTGGATAAAACAAAACTTCTGTTTTCTCGTAAAAAATATGTTCTGTTCCTTCGCGGATCACCGCAACTCCTGTATATACCTGATGGGCGGACCCGCTTAACATCGAAAGCATCCGAACCGCATCCTTTTTACTTTTCGGCTTTCCAAGAATTTCTCCGTGATAGGAGACTACGGTATCTGCCCCGACCACCGCTGTATTTTTTCCTGTTTTTTCCCAGACATCTCTGGCTTTCTGTGCCGCCAGCTCCATTACAACCTCTTGGGGAAGTTTTTTCGTTATCACTTCTTCCACATTGCTTGGGCAAACTTCAAAGGAAATTCCGACAAGCTCCAGAAGCTCCTTTCGTCTTGGAGAGCCAGAAGCTAAAATTATATGTTCCATACTATTTTCCCTCCCGCGCGAATGCAGCGCAGCTTTTCATATACTTTCGGATATGATAAAACAGCTTTTCATATACTTCCGCATACAAAAAGCTGCTTCGTTATGGCTTCTTTTTCTTAATCTTCGATTTTCTCTTCTAATTTCAAATTAATGCGGCCCATCTTATCTATTTCCAGTACTTTTACTGCCACTTTATCTCCAATATTGAGAACATCCTCGACCTTTTCCACTCTTTCCTTGGAAAGCTTGGAAATGTGGATCATTCCGTCTTTATTCGGGGACAACTGTACAAAAGCGCCGAAATTCATAATTCTTACGACTTCTCCCTCATAGATATCTCCTACGTTTAACGGCTCCACAATGGATTTGATAATACGGATGGCTTTATCAATCATTTCCTGATCTTCACTTAAAATATCCACACGACCGCTTTCATCAATATCAATTTTCACACCGGTCTCATCAATGATGCCATTGATGGTTTTGCCCTGTTTTCCGATGACTTCTGAAATTTTTTCAGGATCAATGGTATATTGTGAAATTTTCGGAGCATATTTTCCCACATGATCTCTTGCCTGTCCGATCACAGGATTCATGACTTCATGAAGGATATAAGTTCTTGCTTCTTTTGTTCTTGCAATCGCCTCTCTTATAATCTGCTCCGTCAGTCCATGAATCTTAATGTCCATCTGGATTGCTGTGATACCTTTGTCTGTACCTGCTACTTTAAAATCCATGTCACCGAAAAAGTCTTCCAGTCCCTGGATATCCGTAAGAATGATGTAATCATCATCGGATTCTCCTGTCACCAATCCCACAGAAATTCCCGCTACCGGCGCTTTTGTCGGCACTCCTGCCGCCATCAGAGACAAAGAGGAAGCGCAAATACTTCCCTGAGATGTGGAACCATTGGATTCCATAATCTCAGATACAGTACGAATCGCATACGGAAACTCCGCTTCTGTCGGAAGTACCGGTACTAAGGCACGCTCCGCTAAAGCTCCGTGTCCGATTTCACGACGTCCCGGACCTCTGCTTGGTCTTGTCTCTCCTACAGAGTAAGACGGGAAATTGTAATGATGCATGTAGCGTTTTCCTGTCTCTGCCACATCAATTCCATCCAGTCTCTGAGCTTCGGATAAAGAGCCTAAAGTCGTGACTGTCATAACCTGTGTCTGTCCTCTCTGGAACAAAGCAGAGCCATGAACCCTCGGCAGACAGTCAATCTCTGCATGAAGGTGACGAATTTCTTTGATATCGCGGCCATCCGGACGCTTTTGATCCTTTAGAATCATTTTTCTTACGGTCTTCTTCTGGAATGCATAGACAGCCTCTCCAATCTGAGCCAGCCACTCTTCGTTATCTGCATAACGTTCTTCTAATTTCTCTTCAATCCCACGGATATTCGCTTCTCTTGTCTGCTTGTCATCAGTAAATACAGCCTCTTCCATAGCTTCCGGTGTAATGAACGCTACCATATCATCGTACATTTCCTGATCTACCACATGATGTTCATAATCATGCTTTTCTTTTCCGCATTCTGCAACAATGGTATCAATAAACTTGATAACTTCCTGATTTACCTCATGTGCCTTAAAAATCGCCTCCAACATCACATCTTCAGGAATTTCATTGGCTCCCGCCTCAATCATAATGACTTTCTCTCTGGTAGATGCCACCGTCAGCGCCAGATCTGAAACATCTTTTTGATCAGCAGTCGGATTTATTACAAATTCTCCATCCACCAATCCTACCATTGTCGATGCTGTCGGTCCATCAAACGGAATATCCGAAATTGCCGTTGCAATAGCCGAACCAAGCATTGCAGTCAGCTCAGGACTGCAATCAGGATCTACAGACATTACCAGGTTGTTTAAAGCCACATCATTGCGGTAATCTTTCGGAAACAGCGGGCGCATCGGACGGTCAATCACACGGTCTGTCAAAATTGCATTTTCAGACGGCTTGCCCTCTCTTTTTAAATAGCCCCCCGGAATCTTTCCAACTGCATATAATTTCTCTTCATACTCTACACTTAATGGAAAAAAGTCAATTCCATCCCTTGGTTTTTCAGAGGCAGTTGCTGTGGATAATACAACCGTATCTCCATAGTGCATCAATGCCGCACCATTTGCCTGTGCTGCAACACGTCCCACCTCAACCATCAGGGTGCGTCCTGCAAGTTCCATACTAAACTGTTTTGTCATAGTTTCGTCTCCTTTTTATTTTCTGTCTTAAGGCGCCGAAACAACTGAAAAACCGGCTGCGCACACTCTTCCAGCCGACTTTTCAGTAGTCTCGGGAAACGCCTCAATAACTTAGTCAGTATAACATAATTTTCTTTCCATGACCAGTAATTTCACCAGATCCAAAAGAAAAAAACACTTATGCTGCATAAAAATACAGCAAAAGTGTTTTCAACCTTTGATTATTTTCTTAATCCTAATTTTTCAATCAGAGCACGATATCTTTCCACATCTTTGCTCTTTAAGTAAGCTAATAAATTACGTCTCTTACCAACCATTTTCAGAAGTCCTCTTCTTGAATGATGGTCTTTCGGATGCATATTGAAATGCTCCTGAAGTTCCTGAATTCTTGCTGTTAAGATGGCAATCTGAACCTCCGGTGAACCTGTGTCATTGGCATCTTTTCCGTACTTTGCTACAATCTCTGCTTTTTTTTCTGATGAAATCATCTGTTTTTCCTCCTTAAATCTTTTGATACCGCCATATACCAAGAAAGGGTCGGAGTGCCCAAATCCGGGTATCGGCTTTCTAACTTTTTCAGTATAACATATTCATTTTTACTTTGTAAAGAAGTATCTCTATTTTTTTCCCAATTTGTGATTCACTTCCGCCGCCGCATTCACTGCCTCCATCACAGCGCTTCTCATTCCCTTTTTTTCAAGGACTCTGACTGCCTCAATGGTTGTTCCTGCCGGTGAGCAGACTGCGTCTTTTAATTCTCCCGGATGTTTTCCGGTTTCCAAAACCATCTTCGCACTTCCCAACACTGCCTGGGCGGCAAAGGTATACGCCTGAGCTCTTGGTAACCCCTGCTGTACGGCAGCATCTGCCATTGCCTCAATAAACATATACACATAGGCCGGAGAGCTTCCGCTGACTCCCACTACGGCATCCATTAAATTTTCTGTAATTTTTTCTGCTTTTCCAAAACTCTCAAAAATATGTAATACCTGATCAAATTCTTCGGGCTTTACATATTCATTACAGCAAAGTCCGGACATTCCCTCTCCAACCAATGCCGGCGTATTCGGCATAACGCGGACAATTTTAACCTCCTGTCCAAATTGACGCTCTGTTTTCGCCATAGAAACCCCGGCGGCAATGGTGACAATCAGCTGCTTCTTGCGAATGTCCTCTTTGATCTCTTTAATCACAGCCGGATACACCTGTGGTTTTACAGATAATACCAGAATCTCTGCCTCTTCTGCAACTTTATGATTCTCTGTTGTGGCTTCGATTCCGAACTCTTTTTTCATCTTTGCAACCTGTTCCTGTCTCGGATCAGAGACGATCAGTTCTTCTTTCTTATACACTTTCTGTTCCAAAATTCCGGTGATCATGGCCTGCGCCATATTCCCGCATCCGATAAACCCAAGTTTCATGGTTTCTTCCTCCTGTCATTGGTCTAATTTCTCTATAAGTTCTTCAAAATATGCCGGAAGCGGAACTTCAAATTCCAGATACTCTCCGGTTCTTGGATGCACAAATCCCAAAACCTTGGCATGAAGGCACTGTCCTTCCAGCATATATTTTGATTTTTGGGGACCATACACCGCATCACCCAAAAGAGGATGACGGATGGATGCCATATGGACCCGAATTTGATGCGTCCTTCCTGTCTCCAACTGACATTCAATGTATGTAAATCCCTTTTTCAGCCGCCGCAGTACCCGATAATGGGTCACCGCATGCTTTCCGCCCGGAACAATGGCCATCTTTTTGCGATCCTTGGAACTTCTCCCAATAGGTGCATTGATTGTTCCTTCCTCTTCCTTGATGTTATCATAAACAATCGCATGATATTTTCTTGTAATCGAATGATCGTAAAGCTGCTTTGCAATGGATTGATGCGCCTCATCATTTTTGCATATAATCAAAATTCCCGTAGTATCTTTATCAATCCTATGGACGATTCCCGGTCTTTGCACACCGTTGATTCCGGACAAGTCATCCTTACAGTGCGCCATCAGACCATTCACCAACGTTCCGCTTTGATGTCCTGCCGCCGGGTGAACCACCATCCCCTTTGGTTTATTAATCAAAATGACATCCGAATCCTCATACACAATCTCAAGTTCCATTGGCTCCGGCAGAATCTCAAGCTCCTCCGGAAGCGGAACCTCCAGAGTAATATGATCTCCCTCTTTGCATTTCTTATTTCCTTTGGAAATCCGACCATTCACTTTTGCCATGCCTTCTTTACAAAGTTTGGAAATATAGCTTCTGGTCAGGTCCTGACTTTCCTCTGCCAAAATCACATCCAGACGTTTTCCGTCCATATCTCCGATTACTGTAAATTCTACGTTCTCTTTCACGAAGCTTTCCTCCTGCCAAACACTGCAAGATCTTCCTCTTTATAATAGAACAGCAGCAAAATTAAAAGAACCGCTGCCGTAACTGTTACATAAATATCTGCCACATTAAAAATCGGAAAATCAATGAGACGAAAATAAAGAAAATCAACTACATATCCCCGAACCATACGATCTATCAGATTCCCGACGGCTCCCGCCATCAATCCCACATAACACCATCGAAGGGGAAGATATTTCTTTTGAAATGGCATCTTCCTGTAAAAGTAGGTCAAAAGTATAAAAACGATCAATGTCATGGCCAAAAACAGACGCTGATGATTTTGCAGAATTCCAAATGCAGCTCCCCTGTTTTCCAAATATTGCAGTTCAAAAACTCCCGGGACCAGAGAAATCCCTGTTGTCGGCTGCAAATATTCCAGAGCCCAGAATTTTGTCGCCTGATCCAGCGCTAAAAGTATTAAGATCATGAAAAAAATATGAATCTGTCTCTTCATTGTTCTAATCCCACTGCTCCAATGCTGTCATCATTTCTTCTTCCGCCACCTCCAGGTCAAGATATGCCTCGCCCACAGATCGCAGCAAAACAAACTTTATCCGATCTCCTACCATTTTTTTGTCTGATTTGGTCGTCTCGATGATCTCCCTGGAATCCAGATCTTTTAACGATTTCCAAAGCCCGAATTCCCGGAAACTTTCTTGAATTTCCTTCTTTTCCCCGGCTGTAATGTTTCCTTTGATCACAGAAATCTCCGCTGCAAGCTGACAGCCCACCGCTACACATTCCCCATGCAGCCATTGAAAATTCATCTGTTTCTCAATGGCGTGTCCGAGCGTATGTCCGAAATTCAATAAAGCTCTCTCTCCCTTTTCCTTCGGATCGCGCTCCACGACACCACCTTTGATCTGACAGCTTCGACAGATCATCTGCCCAAGCGCCTTATGATCCCGGTGTTTAATCTCGGAGCTGTGATCCCGAATCCATTGCCAGTAGTCCCGGTCTTTGATCAGTCCGTGCTTGATTACCTCTCCCATTCCTGAAAAATATTCTCTCTCCGGCAAAGATCTTAAGGTTTCTGTATTGATATATACCAGTTTGGGCTGATGAAAGGCTCCAACCATATTTTTATACTGTAAAAAATCAACGCCGGTCTTTCCTCCGATACTGCTGTCCACCTGTGACAGCAGGGTGGTAGGCACCTGAACAAAATCAATTCCTCTGAGGTACGTTGCCGCTGCAAACCCTGTCATATCTCCTACAACTCCGCCGCCCAATGCAATCAATAGATCCTGACGGTCAAAATGATGCTTGATCAAATGTTCATATAGAGTTTCTATGGTTTTTAACTGTTTATTTTCCTCTCCGGCAGTAAAACTAAACGTTATGGTCTTTGCCGCCCGCCCGGAAATCAGCGCATAAACCTCCCTTAGATAAAAGGGCGCCACATTGCTCTCTGTCACAATACATACTTTCTTTTTGTCCGGTTCCAAAAAGTCCATGGCTTTCACAAAATCGTCAAAGGAATCTCTGAGCAAAATATCATAGAGTTTTTTTCCCTCACTGCGAATTTCAATGTTACTGCTCATTTCCAAACTTTTCATAAGCTTCATCCTGCTCCTCTTTTTCTTCTTTCCCTGCAATCTGGAATTCCATTTCATACACAGGGTTTTTTAAAATATCCATCTGCCCGCCGATAAACTGCATCATTCTGGATTTATAGCTGTGATAGTCGCTTTCAAGCTTCCCGATTAACTTTTTGTAATTCTCAATCTCTGCCATCTGCTTAGCTTTCTCTGCTTCAAAATCCTCTTTGGCACTGACTGTAATCTGCTCCGCTTCCCGCTCTGCCTGACGCACAAGCTCCGTTGCGTTTCTGGAAGCCTCTTCTTCCATAGACTGTGCCGTCTTATTTGCATTTTCAATGGTCTCCTTAGAAGTTTCCTCCGCCAGAACCAAAGCCCGTTTCAAAGACTCTTCAATGGTCCGGTAATGGTTTAAATTTTCTGTCAGGGCAGATACCTTTTCGCGCAGCTCGTTATTTTCTTTATAAACCTTCTCATAATCTCTTGCAAGGTTCTCTAAAAACTCGTCCACCTCCACGGCTTTATATCCAAATCCTCTTTTTAGTTCCTTTCCCAATACTTCAACTGGTGTAATCATACTATCCTCCTATTGAAACACCGCCAGTGTTACGAACTGACGCCCTTTCTTCGACTGTTTTCCTAAATTTTCTACCAGAAATTTCCCATAACCTCTCACTGATATGACATCCCTCTGTTTTATCTTTTGTCCTCCGGAAATACAAAGTTTTCCATTGCAAAATACTTTTTGTCCTTTCAAAAGCCGATCGCTTGCGGTTCTTGAAACACCAAACGCCATGGAAATGAGAACATCCAAACGCATAGAAGCCGCAAATCCTTCCTTTTTCAGATACTTTTGCACAAAGCCCGTATCCTTAAAGATCACTGGTTCAGCATGGACGCTGGTGTGACGAACTTTTAAAAGCTGCTCCTTTAAGATTTTCCCAATATGCGAAAAACAAAAAACATAGGCATCTGCCCCATCTACCAAAATATCTCCAATCTGATGCCGCTCAATGCCCAGATTCATCATAGCGCCAAGATAATCTCTGTGAGTCAGATGTTCCGCATATTTTTCAAAAACAGGTGAGACTTTGGCACATGCCAACACCGTCTCACCTGGATACCCAAATAAATTTTCAGATCCAAACATCACAAAAGCTCTCGTAAAATGCTCATGCCCTCCCACCAGAGAAGGCTCGGCATAGGAAAGCTCCCGTTTCATCCCTCTATAGAGACTCTGCTCATATTCATTGAGAAAATGCGTATATGTATATACATTTTGACTGTAAGCTTTCTCTGCCAGCTCCCCGAGCCGCTTCTTTAACAACTCTTCTTCCTTCATAGCTCTTCTTACTTTAATTGAGGTGAGATCGTATTCTTGTTCATAATCTCATTCTTTAAATCCCCGTTGATTTCAATACTGTCCGGTGCCGCAATAAAAATATTATTGGATACCGCCTGAAGCGTTCCGTTGATGGCATAGGTTGCCCCGCCGATAAAATCAATACTTCTCTGCGCAATGGTAAGCTCTACCCCTTCCAGATTAATCACAACCGTTCTTCCTTCTCTCAGAAAATCCGCTGCGGTCTGTGCCTCTGCAAAATCCTGAGGCTTAATTACATAAACTTTGACTCCTCTTCCGTTCATAGAAACCACCTTACTGCTTCCTGTGCTGGCAAACTTACGTTTTCTCGCTTCTCTGCTTGTATCGAAAGGCTGGCTGACAACATTTGTCTCTTCCTCTATTGGTTGTTCCTTTTTCTTAAAAAACGAAAATCCGGAGCGTTCTTCTTCCTCCTCTTCGTCTTCATATTCTTCAAACTCTTCATCGTATTCTTCATCTTCTGTAAGTTTCATAAAGTTCAGCAATTTGTCAACTGTACCCTTCATTGATCTTCCTCCGCTAAATGCTATAATTGCGCTCTCCAAAAATCGCCGTTCCAACTCGAATCATTGTGGCGCCTTCCTCCACTGCAATCTCGTAGTCGTTGGTCATCCCCATGGAGAGGATACTCATATCTACATTATCAAAGTTTTTCCCGTTGATGTCAACAGATAATTGTTTCATTGCCCGAAAATACTTCCTGTTCTCCTCAGGATTCTCTGTAAACGGAGCAATTTGCATCAGTCCTTTGATTTTTACATGTTCCAGCTTCGATATTTCTTCGATCAGCTTCACGGCTTCCCCGGGAGTACAGCCGAATTTGCTCTCCTCCTGAGCAAAATTCACCTGAATCAGTACGGGAACCTCTCTCATCTGATGCTTCTGCGCCTCACGGTCAATCATCTGCGCAAGTTTGAAGGAATCCACAGAATGAATCAATGCCGCCTTATCTACAATATATTTGATCTTGTTGGTCTGGAGATGTCCGATCAAATGCCATCGAACCGGCCAGCTGATTCTCTCATATTTATCTTTTAATTCCTGAACCTTATTCTCCCCAAAATCCAGCACCTTATGCTTTCGCAGTTCTTCCACCATCTCCAGAGGCTTCGTCTTGCTTACGGCGATAATTGTCACCTCTTTTGGGTCACGTCCTACGCGCTCACACGCCTCTTCCACATGCTTTTTTACTTCCTGATAACGATCCATCAGCATATTTTCACTTCCTTTTTAATAAATCATTTGATTTTCTTTTATCGTGGTACTGTCAAGAACTACAAAGTCATAACGCCCGATTCCATACTCTGTGTCGCCTTTAATGATCGAGTAATCATCCTTTTTTGTAAGAATTTCAATGGGACGGAAATCTGCATACCCCTGATTTGTACAGTAGACCCCATTCAGGCTTTTTGTCGTTTCCACCAAAAATGTCCGATCGGAATCCATGGACTGCAATACAACATTTTCCCCCACTTCTTCCGGATCCAGATAACAGTAGTTCTTGGTCTTTTTATATATTTTATAATTTTTTTGTTCTACAGTGATTTCTCCGTCTTCATTGGTCGTGCGGACACTGAATCCCTCTTTGGCATTGTTGTTTCCCTTCGATAGAAAGCTGACCGGAACCTGATAAAATCTTTTCTTGGCAATGGCTGTATTGGGAATTTTCAAGCCTTTATAAGAATCCAGCGTAAGATCAATTTCCAGAAAACGCTCGCTGCTGTAACGGACTGCATAATCGTCAAAGCTTAAATATGCAAAATAATGCTGTCCTTTCTTTTCCACCTCCACTGCAGCACTGGCTTTTGTCTCATCTTCCGCAAACCTTACAGACACCTGATTTTTATCTTTCAGCATTCGATATTCTTCTGCACTGACCGGAACGACAACCGTCCAGTTCTCATCCTGAATAATTCTGGCAACAACCTCACCCTTTTTCACTTTATGAGAAGAGTTATACTGTGAAATTCGATATTTTGTCTGATCAAAATCCGAAAATTTAATATCCTGTGCCGTCTTTTGGTCAAAATGATCCGAATAGAAAACAGCGATTCCGCTTGCTGGGCTTTCGACAGTCTGAAAGCTTTCCATTCCCATCTGCTGTTCCACCGCACGAATTACGGTTTTCATGGACTTCTCATTTAAATTCAAAATAACATTTTTCAAGTCGTATTTCAAATTGTAGACATCCGAGAAATTATGGTCGCTGTAAATGGATTGGTACTCTGCAATTTTTTGCCGCACTGCCTGATCGTCTGTCACCTTGCCCCTGCGCTCCAATTCCTCCACCTGTTCTGCAAAAGCCTCCTGTACTTTCTTGTCTTTATCCAAAGTAAACAAAGTTCCTGTTTTCTTAACACGCTTCCCCTCTTCCACATAATAAGTAATATATCCGCTCTGCGGTGCTTTCACAAGCTTTTCCTCTCTGAATGCAATGCCGGTCAGAGACAGGGTATTGGTTATCTTATCTTCCTCAACCCGATATACGGTCAATTTCTTTTTTCCCAAAAATATCACCACATTGATCAGCAAATAAACAAAAATTACGGCAAAGATCACCAGCCCGACATTCCAATGTATTTTTTTTCTTCTTCTTTTTGCCATCTATGTGATCCTCCATTTTCTGAGGGCTGCTCCGTTTAAATAATCTGCTTTGCATCCCTGCCGCCATCCACCTGCCGCCATTCTCTGCTCAAACTCGTCTCTGAGCTTCCACCAGCTGATTCCCCAGTTGGAAAAGGAAGCATCCTCCTTCGGCACACGGCTGAATAAGCGCTCAATGACCATATCCTCTCGAGTATAACAAATAAACTCGCAAAGCCTTTGCAGATATTCGTCTGCGGAACATAATTCTATCTTACCATGTTCAAAATCCTCATACAACTGAGAGCCTTTTGGAATGTAAAGAGAATGGAGTTTTACAATCTGTACCGGAAGCGCCGAGAGAATCTTTGCCGTCTCAACAGTATCCTCCATTGTATCTCCCGGTAAGTTCAAAATCACATGAGTACAAATATCAAACCCATATGGAGCGGTCATTAAAACCGCGTCTAAATACTCTGCCAGAGTATGCCCCCGGCTGATCTGACACAGGGTTCGATAGTTGGCTGTCTGAAGACCATACTCTACTGTCATTTGAAGATGGAACTCCTCGGCAACCTGCCGCATCACATCCAGATATTCTCTCGTGATACAGTCCGGTCTTGTGGAAACCGAAATTCCAACAATATCTTCGGTCTGCGCCGCTTCCAAAAGATAGGACCGAAACCTGGAAATCGGAAGAAATGTGTTTGTATAATTTTGAAAATATGCCAGAAATTTTTCTGCTTTATAGCGTTTGGATATTTTTTCTTTTGTGGCAATCAGCTGCTCTCTTACAGAATTTCGGGAATCCATTGCCTCAAATCCTGTCCCGGCACCGCCGCAGAAGCTGCATCCGTTTCCGTCCATTCGGTTGGGACAGGTTACCGGAAGATTCACCGGAAGCTTATATACCTTCTTTCCATATATTTCTTTTAGATACTCACTGTAAGTCCTATATCGTTCCATTCTAGTTTTCCTTTGATAAAAGATCCGTCATTGTATGATACAGCGCCGATTTTGTTTCCCCTTTTAAAACCACAGAAATAAATTCTTCTCCCTCTTCATTTTTTGTCAGCAAAATCAGACAGGACCCGGCTTCTGTGGTCGTACCGGTTTTTCCTCCGATCATATAAACCTGCTGAGGGAGATTATACTCTCCTGCAATATACTGATTGGTCGTGGACATATCATATCGTTTCACCTGTCCATCGGAACCTGTATATTCAATGGAGCTGCTGGATTTCTTCGCAATATCAAAAAATTCATTGTGTTTGGTCAGCTCCCTGAAAATCAAATACAAATCATAGGCAGTCGTATAATGGTCGCTGAGGTGCAGACCATTGGGATTGGCAAAATGAGTCTTTGTCGCCCCAAGCTGTTTTGCTCTCTGGTTCATCATCTTTACAAAAGCTTTCTCACTGCCTGCAATTTCTTCTCCCAACGCTACCGCCGCATCATTGGCTGACATGACAATCAATGCGTTTAATAAAGCTTCAATGGTAATTTTGTCTCCCTTTTTTAGGTGAATCGAAACTGCCGCTGCATCTTCAAAGGTAATATCATGTCGGATTGTTACTGTTTTTTGGAGATCACAATGCTCCAAAGTTAATAACGCTGTCATAATCTTTGTGGTACTGGCAGGATACGCCCGATCAAATACCTTCTGGCTGACCAGTGTCTCATTGGTCGTATTGTTGACCAGCAAAACTTCCTTTGCACTCTTATAATCGTGATTTTCCGCCCGATGCTTTGAAATGACAGCAACCTCAGAACCCTTGGACTGCCAGCGGTCGGAAAGCGCAGCATTTTTAATTTTTTCTTCTGTTTTTGTATAATGGCTGTCATAACTGGTTGTCAAGCCCAATGCCCGGTCTGTAAACTGACATCCCGGAAGAAACACCAGAAGACTCGCCATGATCAAACAAACAATTTTTTTCTTCATCATTCTAATCTGTAAAAAAAGACCGTCCCGTGACAGCCTATTTGTACATATTCCTCCAATCTAAATCTCCTCGATCCAACGCCAAAATCAATACTTCTGCAGTTGGCAGATTTGTAGCGCACGGAATATTATACTGGTCACAGAGATTCAAAACATTATAAAAATCCGGGGTTCTTTTTTTATTGGAAGGATCCTGCAAAAAAATCAAAAGATCCATTTCATTGTTGGAGATTTTAGACCCCATTTGCTGCATACCGCCAAAATGTCCTGCGAGTAATTTATGAATTTTTAAATTTGCAACGTCCTCTATCATCTGCCCAGTCGTGCTGGTTGCATAAAGCTCATGTCTTTTCAGAATATCCTGATACGCAATACATAAATTCTGCATCAGATTTTTTTTCCCATCGTGAGCAACTAATCCTACATTCATATCCCTAGACCTCCTAGTGTCGTTTTCTTTGCAAATGAATATTCAACAGCAGCCCGATTGCAATCGAGGCCGACATCAATGAACTAATTCCATAACTGATAAATGGCAATGGCTGCCCTGTATTGGGCATTGTTCCGGTTGCCACTGCAATATTAATGAAGGATTGAAATCCCATATATCCCGCAACCCCCGCAGCAACATAGCATCCAATCAGATTTCCTGCCTTTTTCGCTGTCTGAATACACTGATAAACAAGCAGCGCCAAAACCCCAATGACAATCAGGCAGCCTACAAATCCGAATTCCTCACCGACAACTGAAAATATAAAGTCCGTCTGACTCTCTGACACCAGATTGACATCACTGGCGGATATATCTGAAATCGTGTTGCTGCCGAATCCTTTTCCAAACAGTCCGCCGGAACCAATTGCCATAATGGAATTATTGGTTTGCAGGGCAGTGGAATCCGCATAGTTTTCCGGATGCAGAAACGACATAATACGAGCCACCTGGTGGGGTTTTAACAAAATCTGTCCGGGGGTCTGCACATACCAGAGGAAAACCGCCAAAAGCGGGATTCCGATGACCAGACACCGCACAATCAGCTTTGAAGAAAGCCCTGCCACTAACAGCATTCCTAAAATAATAAAACAAATATCCAGTGCGGAGGACAGACTTGGCTGATCTAAGATCAGATAAAGAGGAGGAGCGCACAACAGCGCCAGCTTCCCAAGAGTTTTTGGCTCATTTAAATCATCCTGATGCATGACCAAAAAATCAGCCACCACAATGATCATAATTACCTTACTAAATTCCGATGGCTGCAAAGTCCCAAAGGGTCCCAGAGAAAACCATCGTTTGGCATTATTCACACTCTTTCCAAACAATTTCACCCCGATTAACAGTACCAGATTTATGATATATAAAATTCTCGAGCTTCCGGTAAAAACCTGAAAGTCAATCACAGATACGACTACCATGACACAAAAGCCCAGAATAATTCCAAGAGCCTGCTTTGTCACAAAGGATGGATTCGCACTATGAATAAATACAAGCCCCATTGCTGCTAAAACCAGTACATTAAAAATCATCTTAAAATTGTAGTTTTTCAGTCGGTAATTTCTAAACATTTTTCACTCCATATTATTTGCGAAGTTCACGAATCGGGATATTCGCATACAATGCAGGTCCCTCAGATTCTTCGCTATTTTGTGTAATCTGAATATCCAGTCCTTCTGCATCAATTTCCATATATTTGGAAATCACCTTAATAATATCATTTTTTATCAGCTCCATCGTCTCCGGAGAGCAATTGGAACGATCGGAAACCAGCAAAAGCTTCAAGCGGTCTTTTGCAACTTCCCCCGAACTTTTCTTCTTAAAAAAATTATCAAATAAACCCATCCTTCATTCCTCCTTACTTTTTAAATACACTTGCAAGTCTCTGGAAGAACGTCGGTCCGGTGATTTCCATAAACGGCACCTCTTTTCCCATAACGCGGGAACAAATATTTTCATAAGCTTTTCCTGCCGGTGTATCGCTGCCAACCAGCGGTTCTCCCTGATTGGTAGAAATCACAATATTTTCATCGTCCGGAACAATTCCAATCAAATCCACAGCCAGAATATCCAGCACATCTTCTTTTGACAGCATATCCCCCCGATTTACCATATCCATTCGGATTCGGTTAATTACAAGATCAATCTTATGTATTTCGTTGGCCTCCAAAAGCCCGATAATCCGGTCCGCATCCCGAATTGCAGACACCTCCGGTGTTGTGACAATCAGCGCGCGGTCTGCACCGGAAATTGCATTTTTAAATCCCTGTTCAATTCCCGCCGGACAGTCCAAAATAATATAATCAAATTCTTCTTTTAATTCCTCAACCAGCTTCTTCATTTGCTCCGGTGTGACCGAAGTCTTGTCTCTTGTCTGTGCAGATGGAAGAAGAAATAAATTCGGATATTTCTTATCTTTGATCATCGCCTGCTTCATTCGGCAGTTTCCTTCTACCACATCGACCAAATTATAGACAATTCGATTTTCAAGCCCCATCACTACATCCAGATTACGCAGTCCGATATCTGTATCAATCAATACAACCTTTTTCCCTTCCTTCGCCAATCCAGTTCCCACATTGGCTGTGGTCGTTGTCTTTCCGACACCGCCTTTTCCGGATGTAATTACAATAACTTCACTCATTTTTTTCTTCCTCCATTCACTAAATTATGATTTCATTTAAGAGCGCTTTCGATATGGGCTCGATATATATATTTTCATCTTCTACAAATGCAATTTGCGCCTCCATCGGCTGATGATCATTTCCCTTGGCTCTCTTAAATCGTTTTTTCTTTTTTTCTCGGTCACTGTCAGAACATCTGGCAAGACGGCTTCCGATCCGAATTTGCATCGGCTGCATGTCCAGAGCCGCCACAAACGAACGTTCATCTCCATCGCTTCCTGCACAGAGATATCCCTTGGCGCATCCCAAAACTACAACATTTCCTTTGGCAGTTACCGATGCTCCCGGATTAACATCTCCGATGACGACAACACTTGCATCGGAGGTCAGACTCTGTCCGGAGCGAAGCGTCCCTCGATAAAATTGACCAGAGGCTTTTTTTCTCATGTCAATGGACCGGTCCTCACTCTCCGGTTGAAAGACTTTCCTCGCAGCCTCCGCAAACGAAGTTTCCATCATTTTGTCATCTTCGATGACATAAGCAATGAGCAGAGAGCTCTTTTCCGAGATCAGATCTATCAATTCTTTTGTCTCCTGAGAATCCAATTTCCTTCCTTCGATTTTCACCGCAATCTGTTTTTGATTATTGAAGAAATCTTTTGCCTGTTCAAATTTTTTCGCTGCCGCCGTCTTAAGATCTTCAAAGTCAATCTCAGGGTCCAGCACAATGGTCAATCCAAAACTATTTCCTTTTAACAATATTGGATCTTTCATATAATCCCTCTCTTCTAAAATCTAATCTCCTGCCGCTCCGTAATTGGATGCTGATGCAGTGTGATTGCTTTTTTCTAATTTTTTCTTTGTCTTGTCATTTGCAAAATAATACTCATATATATCTTTCGCTGTGGATGCAGCATTGGATGAGGTATATCCAAACGGAATTACAACCGTGGTTGTGATCTCAGGTTTTTCATAAGGACCATAGGAAATAAATAACGCGTGATTCGGTCGCTTCTTATCTTCCTGGGCAGTTCCTGTCTTTCCGGCAATATTGACCTTCATTCCCTTAAAAATCTGGCTGACAGAGCTGTCGGCTCCGCTCACAACTCCTCGCATTCCGGTTTGCACTGCATCCCAATATTTGCTGTCATAATGCAGCTGATTTTTTTTCTTCACTCCGTATCTTTTGACTGTTTTGCCATTGTCGCTGGTAATTTTATCTAAAATGCTCAAATCATAAACGGTCCCTCGATTGGAAAGGGTCGTCACATAATTGGAAATCTGGCTTGGCGTAAAACTGTTTCGGCCTTGCCCAATGGCAGAACGAACGGAAGTTTCATCCGATACCTGAGGTAAGGCTTCATCCAGCTCAATGCCCGATTTTTTATTTAATCCCAGCTCCGTCGCATATTGTTCCAAATATTTCAGACCTTCCTGACTGCTGTAAGACCCAGATTTATTCCCTAAACGATATCCTACCTCATAAAAGAAATAATTACAAGATGCCTCAATTCCGGTCGTGACCGTTCTGGCCCCATGACTGCTTGGATATTTCCAGCATTTTGCCGGCGGCGTAATCTTATCATAAAGTCCTGTACAATCAATGACGGTTCCCGTGGTAATCACCTTTTCATTCAGTCCCGCCAAAGCAGCCAGCGGTTTAAAGGTTGAACCCGGCGCGGTTTTATGGTTCAAAACCTGATTATACAGCGGTGTGGATGTAGAATTTACTAATTGGCGGTAATACCCGGAATCTGTTCCATTGGACAGACGATTGCTGTCATATCCCGGATAACTGACCATTGCCTTCACCTTTCCGGTATTCGGATCGGTAATAACCACAGACCCGGAACATGGGTCCAATCCCAGCTGTGCCGGTGTAATTTCTAAATTCTTAAGCTTCTTATAAATAAAGTCGTAACTGCTCATAGATCCGTTTTTCAGCGCCGTGTAATCACTGTCCCCTTTTTTCTTTAAAATGTCCTGTTCATAAAGAAGAAGACAGACTTCCCTGCCGGACAGTTTTCCACTTAAAATCTTCTGTTCACAGACGGTCATGTCAAAATCATCTGCTTCAATCAGCTGATTTTCCACATAATCCGCAAGAGATCGCATAATTTCTTCCGTATCGTTGTATTTGCCGTCAATCTTCAAAGAAGAAATATCAATCCATTCCTTGTTAATCGCATATCTTAAAAATTCCCCCAGTCCGATTTTTTCATCTTTCCAGCGCTGATACGTCTGATCGGAAGTATCAATCGAACTGCTTAACAGCACCTTGCGTTCTGATAACATGCTGTAAATATAAGAAGCATATGCCTGTTTTTCGTCGCTTTCGTCTTTATAAGCCTTTGTGCTGTTCAGCATCATACTCTTTGACATGGAAATCGCCGAATCTTCCAGCTTTTGAATTTTGCGGTACATGGATTTCTCATAGGACGTAGCAGTCTCCCCATTGAGATTTTCCAAATCAATAATTCCATTCCCGATCAGGGCATAATACGCCTCTTTGATCGGAATCCGAATATCGTCGCTGCTCTCTCCCTTGCTGTCGGCAGTGGTAAGCTTTGATAATACAATTCCCGCGATTTTCTTCTCCAATAAATTATAAACATATTCTTGAAGCTCACTGTCTATGGACAGCGTCACATTGTTTCCGGTTCCTGCCTTGACTGTTTTTGTCGTTTGAATCACCTTTCCGATGTTATTTACAATCATGGTTTTGCTTCCGCTGTCCCCGTGAAGATCACTTTCCAGCTCTTTTTCAATTCCGGATTTTCCCACCGTCTCATCGGAAGAGTAGTAATCTTTATCATCTTCCTTCTTTCCCTTGTTATAGGTTTCCAGCTCATCGGTACTTACGGTTCCCGTATATCCGATAATATGAGACATCGCTTCACTTTTATTATAAACACGAATGGATTTTGTATCAATATCAATTCCGGGAAGCTCTGAACTTCTCTCTTTGATCTCGGCAATACTTCGGCTGCTGATCTCTGTGGCAATGGTTACTTTCATGTATTGAGAATACCGGCTCAGGAACGCACTGTATCGAACCGACATAATTTTTAAAGCATCTTCCTTAGAATATTTTTTATCAATCTCAAACATCTTTCCGGTTCCCGCAGAACCCATTGTTCCGTTGCGAAGATATTCAAAAACCTGTTCTGCCGAAGCATTCAGCTGTTTTTGCCGAAGCTCCTTCTCTGCGGCAGACAAATCTGATGTGTCATTTCCAATTCCAAAAACGTCTCTTTTAAATTTTTTCAGCTTTGATCCGGTTTCCGTAAAACGAAATTTTCCGCTTCCGGTATATTCAATGGGAATCTCATTGATAAACGAATCTCCATTCTTCTCTAAAATTTGAATGGTCTCGTAGATCACTTTGTTTTTCTCATAATTTTGCGTTGTTTTATTTTTTTGTGCCAATGTCTGAAATTCATTATCATTTTGAAACGTCACTGTGTATACCAGCTTATTGTATGCCAGAAGCTTGCCGTTGACGTCATAAATATTTCCTCGCGTGCCGGATGTCTTCACTGTTTTTTGCACTTTATATGTAAAATCTTCCTTATGAGATTCTCCCTGTACAATTTGAAGGACAAATACACGATAGATCAAGACGCAGAATAACACCGACATGAGAGCCGACATGACCAGCAGACGGTTTTCCAGTAATTTTTCGGCTTTTTCGTAAATTTTTCGTAACACTAAAACATACTCCTTTTCTCTCCATCGCTGATTCTTAAATTAATTTCCAATAATATTTTATATAAAATTAACGCGGTAATCCCTGTATAAACAGCTTCCGGAATCATAATCTTTAGCAAATAAGAAAAGAATTGCATTCTCCCCCTCATAGCAAAAAAGAAGAAAAAAACGACAAAACTATATGCCAAAGAGTTGGCTGTCAGCAGCCCGATCGGAAGCAAAATATCATCCTCATAAAAATATGTGTGGAACTGACCGTTCACATATCCAAACAAAAGATAAAGAACCGCATATTGCCCGAGAACGTCTCCGGAAAAAATATCAATCAGCAGTCCACACGAAAATCCAATGATAATCCCTACTTTTTTTCCTCGAATAAATCCCATTGTAACCGTAAGAATTAAAAGAATATTCGGCATCACCCCTGCCAATTTTAAAAATTCAAAAACCGAGGTCTGTAAAAGAAAACAAAAAACCACGGAAACAACATAAAACACCACCCGTTTTGCTTTCATAACGATCACCTGCTATTCCTTTGTATTCTCATCCAGATTTTCTGTTTTCTTCAAATCTGTAATCACCAGAACTTCCTTTAGATGCTCAAAATCCACAATCGGAGTTACCCTCGCTGTTTTTGTAAGCTTTGTGGAATCCAGCTTAATATCAGAAACTGTTCCAATGGTGATTCCCTCATTGAATTTGGAACTGACATGTGACGTCACCAGCTCATCTCCGTCTTTTACTTTTGCATCCTTGCTGATATAAACAACTTCCAGATATCCATCCTCCATTGTATCAAGACTTCCATTTACAATACAGGAATCGTTGGTTTTTAAAAACATCGCGCTGACCATACTGGTATCATTAATAATGGTGCGAACCTTGGCGGTGTGCGCTGTTACATCATACACAATTCCCACCAGTCCATTTCCTGCAATGACGTTCATATCCTTTTTTATGCCGTCCTTGCTTCCTTTATCAATCAGAAAAATATCAAACCAATTGCTGGAGCCTTTGCTGATCACTCGCGCTCCCACCGTATGATATTTCTTATATTTTTTCTTTAATTTCAAAAGATCCTGAAGCCGCTCAAGCTCCACCTGATTTTGCTCCAACATTCGATTTTGCATCTTCATGGCATCTACTTTTTCCTGAAGTCTTTCATTCTCCGCCCTTAATTCTTTTTTTGTTTTCGTATTTTCATTCCATGAGAATACAGAATTCCCCACAGAATTAATTCCTTTCTGCATCGGTGAAAGTACAGCGAAAAATACATTCTTCACCGGTGTTAACACGCCTCCCGCAAATACGCTGACACCAATCAAAAGCCCGCAAATCAAAAGAAAGACTGCAAGCAAATGATTTGAATTAAATTTTTTCTTTTGCAACTTCATAAAAACATCCTCATTTCCCGTCTTTTTTATCAAGATAAAAACTCAGTCCGCGAATTACCGTATCCTCCGGCTGCTGTACCGTATAAACAGAAATCCCCAACTCTTCTTCCAGCCACATCCCCGCTTTGGGAAATGACGCGCTGCCTCCGGATATAAAAATTCCCTGAACCATAATATCTGCCGCCAGCTCCGGCGGAACGGTTTCCAGAACGGCTCTTGCCTCCATCGCGACTTCTTTCATATAACTTTTCACTTTTTCTTCTGCCAATGAGACCGGCACCGTGATTTTTCCCGGCAGCCCGCTTAACAAATCTCTGCCTTTCATCACCACCTGCTTCTCATCTTCATTTTTTGAATACTGCAGTTTCAGCCGCTCTGCACTTCTTCTTCCAATATCAATATTGTAAAGCCTCCGGACTTTATGAACAATCCACTGGTCAATCTGATCTCCGCCAAACTTTAACAATCTGCTTTTTACAATTCCGCCAAGGGAGATCACAGAAATCTCTGTGGTTCCCGCCCCGAAATCAATAATCATATTCCCGCAGGGGGCATTGACGTCCAGTCCACTTCCAATTGCGGCAAGCATAGGTTTCGAAACCAGCCGTACATCCCGAAGTCTTCTTCCCGATTCCCATACCAAATCATAAAACGCACGCTTCTCAACGCCCGTAATGTCGGACGGCGCTGCCACATCCACGGTACATTTCCTAAAATATCGAAAATATTTCCGAAGCACCGCCGCCAGCAAAAGTCTCATATTCGTATAATCTCCAATGACGCCACTGGTGATCGGAGCAATCATCTGAATATTCGACGGTTCTTTTTCATACATCCGAAACGCTTCATTTCCGACCGCCCGAATATTTGCCTCCCCGTCTATGGCAATCATATTTTTGATTCGGACATACTGTTCTTTCTCTCTCGTACAGACTCTAATATGTTTTGTCCCAAGCTCAATTCCAATCTGACCTTTTTTCATAGTTTGCTCCTTACATTATCTCTTCTTCGCGAAAACTCACATATCTATGGTCTCCGATGATAATGTGGTCAGACAATGGAATCCCCAAAACCTCTCCTGCCTCCTGAATCCTTTTGGTTGTCAGAATGTCCTGCCTGCTGGGCGTGGGATCTCCGGATGGATGGTTATGGATCATAATTACAGAAACTGCTTCACACCGAAGCGCCTCCAGAAACATCTCCCGGGGAGATGCCACCGTCTGATTCACTGTGCCAACGGAAACCGTCAGTTCTTTAATGACTTTATTCTTCCCATTAAAAAAAATTAAAATCATTTCTTCTCGATTCAGGTGCCGCATCTTTTCCATATAGTAGTCCGCGATGGATGCAGGACAATGAAAACTGATTTTATCTTTCACTTTTGATTCCGCTAAACGTTTGGACAACTCGGCAACGCATAAAATTTGTATCGCCTTGACCCTTCCGATGCCCGGAAGCTTTTTTAATTCTTCCAGCGACGTATGACAGATTCCAAGAATTCCCTGATAATAGGGATGAACAGACAGAATCTTGCGTGCAAGCTCCGTTGCGGTTTGATTGCGGGTTCCGGTTCTTAAGATAATGGACAAAAGCTCGGCGTCTGAGAGCATCTTCGCTCCGTATTTTTCACATTTTTCATAAGGTCTCTCGGAAATTGGAATTTCCTTTAATGTTTGATGCTTTTTTTCCATCTGTGATCCTTTCCTGCCGAAAAAATCCCTCCGGTCAAAAACATTTCTCATCTATAAATCTTACCATAACTTTGGAACAATGTATAGAAAACAACCATGTGTTTTCCTTAAAATTTTCTTAGTTTTTCTTCGTATTTTGTCGAATTTCCACTAATCCTTTCTCTCTCATTCTCTGAAGAGACATGATAATTCCATATTTGGCATGAGGATATGTGAGCCCTCCCTGGAAATAAGCCGCATAAGGTTCTTTCATCGGACCATCTGCACTCAGCTCAATGGACGCACCGGACACAAAGGTTCCCGCCGCCATAATCACCTGGCTGTCATACCCCGGCATATCCCACGGAATCGGCGTTACATGGCTGTCAATAGGAGATGCCATCTGAATCCCCTCACAAAATGCAATCAATTTCTCCGGATCATGAAATTCCACTGCCTGAATAATATCATGGCGCTCCTCCTGTCCTCCCGGAATCACAGAGAATCCTAAAGTTTCATAAAGATTTGCCGCAAACACCGCTCCCTTTACCGCTGCACTGACCACAGTCGGAGCAAGAAACAGTCCCTGAATAAACTGGCGGTTTACTCCCAGGGTTGCCCCCACTTCTTTTCCCAGCCCCGGTGTTGTCAGACGAAATGCACATTGTTCAATGAGATCCGCCTTTCCGCAAATATAACCTCCGATCGGCGCCAGTCCGCCTCCCGGATTTTTAATCAGCGATCCCACCACAAGATCTGCTCCCACCTGGGACGGTTCCCTATCTTCCACAAATTCACCATAGCAGTTATCAACCATTACAATCACATTCGAACAAATTTTTTTTACAAACGCAATGGCCTCTCCGATCTGATCCACCGACAGCGTCCGGCGAGAAGCATAGCCTTTTGATCTCTGAATGTGAATTAATTTTGTCCTTTCATTCATTGCTGCTTTGATCTTCGGATAATCAAAACTTCCATCCGGCAAAAGATCTGCCTGCGCATAAGTAATCCCATATTCTGCTAAAGATCCCTTGGAAGCCCGGATTCCAATAACCTCCTCCAATGTATCATACGGTTTCCCGGAAATTGCAAGAATCTCATCTCCCGGTCTTAGATTTGCCCCGAGCGCAATTCCCAGCGCATGGGTTCCGCATGTAATCTGCGGCCGCACTAAGGCATCTTCCGTACCAAACACATCCGCATAAAGCCCTTCAATGGCCTCCCTCCCGGCGTCGTTATATCCATATCCGGTCGTTCCGCCTAAGTGCATCTCGGCTATTTGCCGTTTCTGCATCGCTTTTAGAATCCTAATCTGATGAAATTCCGCCATGGCATCCAACGCCGTGAAACGTTCTTTCAGTTTTGTCTCAATTTCCTGCGCGTAGTCGTAAACCTCTCCGCTTACGCCCATTTGCCTATAATATTCCTTCAAATGATCCATGATAGATCCCTTTCTTTTTTAAAATTTGCAGCATTTCATTTAAAACGGCTGTTTCGGTCTCAAATTTTGACTTATCCACCATACAAACGTCTTTTTCTCTGCCAAACCATGTGAGCTGTCGTTTTGCAAAATGTCTGGTATCCTTTTTAATGTTCTCAATGGTTTCCTCCAGAGAAGTATTTCCCTCCAGATATTCAAAAACCTGCCGATATCCGATCCCCTGCATCGACACCATGTTTTTTTGATATCCTTCCTTTTGGAGCTTCCTTACCTCCTCGATGAGCCCTTCTTTCATCATAAGATCCACTCTTTGGTTAATTCTTTCATAGAGGACCTCTCTGTTTTGATTCAGCACAAAATACACAAAGTGATACGGCGATTCTTTTTTTGCCTCGGCTTCATTGTGCTGGGAAATCGGATATCCATTGAATTTATAAAATTCCAGTGCCCGGATGACACGCTTTCGATTGTTGGGATGAATTTTTTCTGCGGATACCGGATCTATCCCGCGAAGCATCTGAAACAATGTTTCGTTTCCCTCCTTGTCTGCCTTTTCTTCCAAAGATTTACGATAAGACAAATCTCCTTTTTCTTCTGTAAAATCAATGTCATACAACAGACTTTGAATATAAAATCCGGTTCCCCCCACGATCAAAGGGATTTTTCTTCTGGCATAGATCTCATCCAGAGCTTCTTTTGCCATTTTCTGAAATTTTGCCACATGAAATTCCTCTGCGGGGTCCAGACAATCTATCAAATGATGGACAATTCCCCCCATTTCCTCCGGCCGTATTTTGGCAGTTCCAATGTCCATTTTCCGATATACCTGCATGGAATCTGCGGAAATAATCTCTGCATCCAGCGCCCTTGCAAGCTCAATGGAAAGTTCTGTTTTTCCCACTGCCGTCGGTCCCGTTAAAATTACCATTGGTTTCATCATCTAAAATCCTTTCGGCATAAGTTCTGATAGTCGATAGGTTTCATAGCCGTCTTCTGACTGACAAATGACTCGCATGTCCGGATGGAATTCATGAAGCACCTGCCGGCAGATTCCACAGGGATACACCGTAGCCTCCCCGCTTGATGCAATGGCAATCGCATCAAAGTCCCGGAAACCGCAGCTGACCGCATGAGAAACCGCAGAACGTTCTGCACAAATTGCAGCTCCATAAGACGAATTTTCCACATTGCACCCGGTAAAGACCTTTCCCTCTCTGGTTAGAAGCGCCGCTCCCACCCGAAAGTTTGAGTAAGGCGCATAGGCATTCTCTTTTGCCCGGTCGGCAATCTCCAATAATTCTTCATCCCTCATCTTGTCCTCCTATACAATTCTCTTAAATTTTTTATCCAGCTCATATTTTGACATCTTAATGATGGTAGGCCGTCCATGAGGGCACTGATATGGCTGTTCAAGCTCCATTAGTTCATCCAGCAAGTGCTCCACCTCCATCCTGGAGATCGTCTGATTCCCCTTAACGGACATCTTACATGCCATAGACGCAAGTTTTGATGCAATCATCTCCGTACTCAATACTCCGTGTTCCTGGCTGATGGAATCCAAAAGCTCCACCAGCAGTTCTTTTTCACCGATGCCGTAAAGATTGGCAGGAACCTCTCGAATGCAGTACTCATTGCCCCCAAAAGACTCAATGACAAATCCAAAATTTTCAAACACATTTTTATATTCTTTTAGCGCTTGTGCCTCTGCCATAGATGCCGTCAGAACCATCGGAGGCAGAAGCTGCTGACGATAGATTTCTTTTTCATGAAAATTTTTCAGAAGCCGTTCATAATTTACCTTCTCATGGGCAGCATGCTGATCCATAATGAATAATTGATCCTCATATTCAATTAACCAATAAGTCTTAAATAATTGCCCCAATACCGTCCGGTCCGGTTTCGCTTCCCTGGCAAATACAGGATTTTCATGTAACGTCATCTGCTCTCCCGCAGACTCCCCGCGATGATCTTCTGAAAAAGAGCTTGGATTCCTGTCATAATTCCTTCCCGCAAAAACAGGCGACTTTGTCAAAGCTTCGTTTGTTCTTCTTATCTGCTCAAACGGTTCCGGTGTTTTTACTGGCTTCAAAACCTCCTGATCGGCCTGCTCATTTTCCTTTTTCTCCGGTTTCTGTTCCTTTTTTTGTGCCACAGAAACATTCGGCACCAAATCCTTCCTCATCAGCGCATTCCGAATCTGAGCAGAAAGCAGATCATAGATCTCACTGCCGTTGCGAAAACGAATTTCCATTTTGGTCGGATGTACATTCACATCCAGCAGCTGAGGATTGATCTTTAATTCCAGACACACAAAAGGATAACGGTGGGTCATAGTAAAAGTACGATACCCTTCTTCAATGGCTTTATAGATCAGAGAGCTTTTAATATACCGCCCATTAATAAAATAACTTTCATAATTTCGATTTCCTCTGGACACAAACGGTTTTGCTGCAAATCCCGTCACCTTTACATTTTCAGTCTCTGCACTCAGCTCAATTAAAGCTCCTGCCACATCTCTTCCGTAAATATGATAGATGATGTCTTTCACATTTCCGTTTCCCGAAGTATAAATTTTATTCTTATTGTTATGGATAAATTTTAAAGAGATTTCTGGATGACTTAGCGCCATATGGATCATCATTTGTTCCACGTATCCCGCTTCTGTCGCCGGACTTTTTAAAAATTTTCTTCGTGCCGGAGTATTGTAAAACAAATTTTTTACTAAGAACGTCGTGCCATCCGGCGCGCCGATTTCCTCAAAGGCTTCCTCTTCTCCTCCGCAGATTTTATAAGAAACGCCGGAAAAGCTCTCGGAAGTCTTTGTCACAAGCTCTACCTGTGCCACCGCACTGATGCTGGAAAGTGCTTCGCCTCGAAATCCCAGAGACGATACGGTTAACAGATCCTCCACAGATCGGATTTTACTGGTAGCATGACGCAAAAAAGCAGTTCGTACCTGATCCTTCGGAATCCCACACCCATTATCGGTTACGCGAATCAACGTCATTCCGCCGTCCTTAATCTCCACTGTAACCGCGCTGGCTTTTGCATCAATGGCATTCTCCACCAGCTCTTTTACCACAGATGCCGGCCGTTCAATGACTTCTCCCGCCGCAATATTATCAATTGTTTTCTGATCCAATAGCTGTATCTTCGCCATATATTACTCCTCATTTTTTAGCTTATTCTGCAAAACATACAGGTAATTTAAAGCCTCCAGCGGCGTCATATCCGACAAATCCTTCTCTCTGAGCTCTGCCATAAACGGATGCTCCATGGTGGGCTCCTCACTCTGTCTGAAAAAGCAAAGCTGTTCTGCCTCTCCATAGGTCTTGATTTCCTTGGCCTTTGCAGTCAACTCATGCTCTTCCAATTCCCGGGCAATTTCTTTGGCTCGCTGAATCACAACATCCGGAACTCCGGCAAGCTTTGCCACCTGAACTCCATAGCTTTTATCTGCCCCTCCTCTGATAATTTTTCTTAAAAATACAATATTGTCTCCCTGTTCCTTTACAGCAATGCAGTAATTGTTCACACTGTCAAGCTTCCCTTCCAGTTCGGTTAATTCATGATAATGGGTTGCAAACAGGGTTTTCGCTCCCAGAAACTTCGCATTGCTGATATATTCAACCACAGCCCAGGCGATGGAAAGTCCGTCAAAGGTACTGGTCCCTCTTCCAATCTCATCTAAAATTAATAAACTGTTCTTTGTTGCATTTCTTAAAATATTGGCAACTTCACTCATTTCCACCATAAAAGTACTCTGACCGGAGGCAAGATCATCGGATGCCCCTACTCTGGTAAAAATCCGGTCTACAATGCCGATATTTGCCTTGGATGCCGGCACAAAGGATCCCACCTGCGCCATCAAAACAATCAGAGCTGCCTGCCGCATATATGTAGATTTTCCTGCCATATTCGGTCCGGTGATGATTGCAACTCGATTCTTTCGATTGTCCAGATAGGTATCATTTGCAATAAACATATCATTTTGAATCATTTGTTCCACCACCGGATGCCGCCCGTCTTTAATGTCAATGATTCCCCTGCTGTTCAGCTTCGGACGAACATAATGATTTCTCTCCGCCACAAACGCCAGCGACGCCAGAACATCAATTTGCGCAATGATATGCGCAGTCTTGGAAATGCGCTCCATTTCTGCCGCCAGAGTTTCTCGGATTGCAACAAACGTTTCGTATTCTAAAGCGTACAGACGGTCTTCCGAACCAAGAATCGTATCTGCCAGCTGATTTAATTCCTCTGTGGTATAACGCTCCGAATTTGCCAGTGTCTGTTTTCGTATGTAGTGTTCCGGCACCAGCTCTTTGTAGGAGTTGGTAACATCCAGATAATAGCCGAATACTTTATTGAATTTTACTTTTAAATTTTTAATTCCCGTGGCCTGTCTTTCCCGCTCTTCCAATTCCATCAGCCACTGTTTTCCTTCTGTTTTTGCCCTTTTCAGCCGGTCAATGTCTTCTTTAAATCCATCCTTGATGATTCCGCCCTCTTTTACTGCCAAAGGCGGCTCTTCCACAATAGAATCTTCCAGCAATTGATGAAGATCCGAGAGAACATCCAGTTCCTTTTGAAGAGAAGACAGCAGGGGATCGTTACATTCCAGCAAAATGGTTTTCATCGGAGGAAGCCATGCCAGAGAACTCTTGAAGGCAATCAGATCTCTTGGATTCGCTGTCTTATAACTGACTTTTGTCATCAAACGTTCCAAATCATAAATGGGATTTAAATACTCCCTTAATTCTTCCCGGACAATCGCCTGTTCCGTCAGTGAGGAAACTGCGTCATAGCGCTCCTGAATTTTTTCCATGTCAACCAGAGGCTGTTCTACCATACTCCGAAGCATTCTGGCTCCCATGGCAGTTTTCGTCTTATCCAAAACCCAAAGAAGAGATCCCTTTTTTTGCTTATCCCGCAAGGTTTCACACAGCTCCAGATTTCTTCTGCTGGAACTGTCAATCACCATAAACTCACTGGTCTCATACGGCGTTATATGCATCAAATGATCCAGCGAGCTTTTTTGTGTTTCATGGAGATATCCAAGCAAAGCCCCGGTGGCAATGATTGCCATTGGATGGTCCGTAAGCCCCAGTCCCTCCAAATTTCCCACCTTAAACTGACGCTTGATTCTTTCTATTCCCTGATCTTCATCAAAATAATAGGCTTCAATTCCGGAAACCACAAGATTCATCTTATCTCTCAGAGATTCAAAATCCATGCCGCTGATAAAAAATGCATCATTGCATATAATTTCTGCGGGGGCAAATTTAAAAATCTCATCCCTGACTTTGGACAGACGATCCACAGAGGTCGTCCTGAAATCTCCCGTTGTCACATCCACCAGCGAAATGCCGTAGCTTCCGTCACTGGAAAAAATGCACATTAAATAATTATTTTTTTCATCCTCCAAACTCTGTTGTGAAATGTTCGTTCCTGGTGTTACGATTCTGACAATTTCGCGTTTTACAATCCCCTTGGCCTGACTGGGGTCCTCCACCTGTTCACAGATTCCAACCTTATAACCTTTTTCCACCAGTTTATTTAAATAAGAATCCGCGGCGTGATAGGGAACGCCGCACATCGGCGCCCGTTCTTCCAAACCGCAATTTTTTCCTGTCAATGTAATTTCCAATTCTTTTGATGCAGTCAGCGCGTCCTCAAAAAACATCTCATAAAAATCTCCCAGGCGGTAAAATAAAATGCAATCCTTATTTTCCTCTTTGATTTTCATGTACTGCTGCATCATTGGCGTTAATTTAGACATGCATTTGTTCTCCCATATAATAAAACCCTTTTTCTTCTGTTAATTTCACATCCACCATCGTTCCAATCTGTTCCCTGCATCCTTTAAAATGCACCAGAAGATTGTTTTCCAGCCTACCTGTCAGCATTCCCTGTTCATGTGTATTTTCTTCCTCTACCAGAACCGTTTCCACAAGACCGATTTTTTTCTTGCAGTTTTCAGCAGAAGTCTCTTTTAACAAGGCAAGCAAACGGTCAAACCGCCTCTTGATCACATCTTTGTCTACTTGATTTTCCATAGAAGCAGCCGGAGTTCCGGTACGCTTTGAATAAACATAGGTATAAGCGCTGTCAAATCCAACCTGCCGCACCACGTCTAAGGTTTCCTCAAAATCTTCCTCTGTCTCTCCCGGAAATCCTACAATAATATCCGTGGTAAAAGACACCCC
>CAJMHU010000002.1 GCA_905213305.1 uncultured Anaerostipes sp. | reverse complement strand
GGAGCGATCCGTATAGGCCTTTAATTTTGTCATCCACTCAGAATAATTTTTTAACAGATCATTCAATCCCTCCATTTCATAACCGAGAGTTTCGATACGGTCTTTGACTTGGCCGGACAGAGCCTGATAGGCTTCCTCCTGTTCCATAAACTGAGATTTTAGGTCACAGTCGGTGGTGATTTTGCGAAGCTCCGGAAGACTTTCCAGGACCATTTGAATATTTTGATAAGTTGCGTTTAATAATTGTTCATTATCCATAAATGTTCTCCTTTTTTGATAGGATGACAAAAAAGGACTGATTCTATACATGAAATATGGTAAAATATTTTTGACGATGCACACTCGCATGAAATAAATTGGCATAGGAGAAGAGGATGGACAGAGAAACATTTGAAAGGAAGATGCAAAAAAGAATGCAGGACATTCGTCAATTTGGTGAACATAGTGTGTTTGGAGAATTGAATGGAAAGATCATTGCATACGATTATGATAAAAAAAGCCTGACGATGGAATACGAGGCAACTGAGTTTCATCGAAATGGGTTTGGGATTGTGTTTGGGGGCTCTTTGGTTGGAATGTTTGACATTACTTTTGGAACGCTGACGGCGGGATTAGGAGACTATGATGTTGCTCCGACCGTACAGCTGTCTACGAATTTTTTGAAAGGAATTCCAATTGGGTCTGTCGTTCGGATCGAGGCAGAGGCAGTATCCACGGGAAAAACAATTATGAATTTCGTTGGAAAGGCTTATGTGGGAGAGCTGCTGGTGGGAAGCGCCAGCGGTACCTTTATGACACCGCGGCCGTTTAAGAAATATGTAGAGGATGGAAAATGAAAGATAATGTAATTTTGTTTCCAGATGTCTGGCAGGATAGTATGGAAGATATGTACAGCGAATTTACCGTAGATGAAATCAAAGGGATCGCCAGAATGCATGATATTGCAGGAACCTATAAATATCGAAAAGAGGAGTTAATCAGATACGTGAGTTCCAGTGTCATAGATCCAGAAAATATGAGACCGTTTTTTGTGTGTGCGGACAGTGAGGAGCTGGAGGCTTTTGAAGCGGCGTTATATGGAAATGAGGAACCCCGGCAGCAGGAGGAGCTGGCGCTGATGTTATCCTATTTTTTTCGGGGCGGGTATGTTTCCATTGACGGAGATGGGCGGCTTTTGATTCCAGAAGAGGTAAAGACGGCTTATGAACAGATCAGCACCGATGATTTTTGGAGAGAACAGAAAAATTATGAGACCGCTTATAACTACTGTAAAGGTCTGACGGCGCTTTACGGTGCGGTATCTCTTCATGATATTGCGGATTTGTACCGAAAGTACGAAAAAAAGGAGATCAGTGAGTTTGAAATTGTGACGGACATCTATCTGCCGTCACAGAAAAAGAATCCTTATATTATATATCGAGAAAATATGTTTACAGAAAAGCTTTTGAGTTCCGGGGAAGGACTGCTTTCCAAAATTTTGAAGGAACGGTCAGCATATAAGCCGTATCTTCCATCCAAAAACGAGATTCAGGAGCTGGCTCAGGGAAGGGATGAGTCCCTTATGGTTTTCGGAAGCTATCTCATGGAAAAGATGCGCTTTTCAATTGAGGAGACAATGGGAGTTACCGAGCTTTGTGCCGGAATGCTAAAGATCGGCGTTCATCCGGAAGAAGTGTTTGCCATGCTGCAAAACGAAGGTATCTGTTTCCTGAATCAAGAGCAGGCAGATGAGTTTGCAGAGGAGTTAACGGAGCTTTGGATGAATTTGAGGTTATATACGCTCTATGGGCATACGCCCTTGGAAATTAAAAAAAATCTGCTGAATTAATCTTTTTTTGGATTGCGCGGCTGATGATGGAACATCAGAGGAAATCCGCATTTTGGATTCTGATAAAACAGAAAATGTTAAAATTGAGGAATGCAAAAGGAAGCAGCTTTGCACGATAGTGACGCAAAGCTGCTTCCTTATTTATTGGTACAAAATGGATGTTGGGAACAGGAACGGAATTTGGCTTAGAACATTTTGGGTAAAATGTACAAACGAAAACTTGGCTTGAATGGTTTTTTGGTTGGATATATTATAATGACATAAGTTAATTCATGAATTAGTAACGAGTTGAAATACAATTTGGAGAAGCATTTGGAGGATAAAATTATGGCAAATGAAGTAAAAATCTTAGTAGCGTGCGGAAGTGGAGTGGCGACGTCAACGGTGGCGCAGGAAGCGGTAAAAAAGATTTTAGAGGAAGCTAATATTCCAGGGAAAATCTTAAAAGGAAGTATGAGTGAGATTCCTTTAAAACAAAATGATGTTGATTTGATCTTAATAACAACAAATTACAGAAAGCCAGTAGAAAAACCTTCCATCAGTGTATTTGGACTGATTTCAGGAATCAACGAAGATAAGATTAAACAAAGTATTATTGATGAATGTCATAAGATTCTTGGAGAGTAGATCAGATTTAAAGGAGGAACAAAAATAGATGCGGTATTTAGTTTTTTTAGGAATTCCGTGTCTTTTTCTCATATGGCGTGAAGCGGACGGATTTGATTTGCACGGATGCAGAAAGAAAGTTTTGACAAATCTTGAGGAAGTAGTAGAATAATCTTATGTTGGACAGAAACGACTCTGTATTAGAATACAAAAATAAAAGAAGGTGGACGATATGACAAAGATTGATATTATTTCAGGATTTTTGGGAGCAGGAAAGACAACACTGATCCAAAAACTGTTAAAAGAAACGTTAAAGAATGAAAAAGTTGTTCTGATTGAAAATGAATTCGGAGAAATCGGAATTGACGGTGGATTTTTAAAAGATGCGGGAATTGAAGTAACGGAGATGAATTCCGGCTGTATCTGCTGTTCTTTGGTCGGAGATTTTGGAACCGCTTTGAGAAAAGTTGTACAGCAGTATGAACCGGATCGCATCATCATTGAACCATCTGGAGTGGGAAAATTATCGGATGTGATCAAAGCCGTGCAGGAAGTAGCAGAGGATACCTCACTTCATCTGAACAGCTTTGTAACTGTGGCAGATGCGAAAAAGTGCAAAATGTATATGAAAAATTTTGGAGAATTCTATAATAATCAAATCGAATATGCCGGCGTCGTTATTTTGAGCCGTACTGGAGATCTGCCGGAAGAAAAGCTGGAGCATTGTGTAAAGCTGCTTCGCGAACATAATCAGAAAGCGGCAATGATCACTACAGATTGGGAGCAGCTGACCGGAGATCAGATCTTAAAGGTGATGGAAGATGGCAACGATATGGCGAAAGAATTGCTGGAGGAAGAGGAGATCTGTCCGGTATGCGGAGAGCATCATCATGAGCATGACCACCATCATGAGCACGATCATCATCATGAGCACGATCATCATCATGAGCATGAACATCATCATGAACACGATCATCATCACCATCATGAGCACGGCTGTGGCTGCGGACATGATCATCACCATCATCATGCGGATGAAGTATTTACAAGCTGGGGAAGAGAGACGCCAAAGAAATATAAAGCAGAGAAATTGGAAGAAATTTTAAAACGATTATCTGAGGATGATTCCTATGGAATGATCTTAAGATCCAAAGGAATTTTACAGATGGAAGACGGAGCATGGGTTCAATTTGATCTGGTACCGGGAGAATATGAAATCCGAACGGGCGGTGCCGACTATACCGGAAGAATTTGTGTCATTGGTTCAAAATTAAAAGAAGATGAATTGGAAGATTTATTTTTTTGAGAGCGTAGGGGGAAGAAGCCATGTATGAATTACCGACATACTTGTTTTGGGGATTTCTGGAAAGCGGAAAAACCACTCTGATCAAAGACACCCTGAGTCAGGATTATTTTAATGACGGGGAGAGGACGATGATTCTTGTCTTTGAAGAAGGAGAGGCACAATATGATCAGGAGATGCTGGAAGAAACCAATTCTTTTGTCATTGCATTAGAAAAAATAGAAGATTTTACGAAAGAGTTTGTGGTATCCTGTCAGAAAAATTATGCGCCGGACCGGGTAATGATTGAGTTTAATGGAATGTATCAAATTGAAGATTTGATGGATACCACGGATGAAAGCGATTTGGAATTATATCAGACAATTGTGACCGTTGACGCCTCCACGGCAGAGCTGTATTTGAAAAATATGAAATCTTTGTTTGTGGAAATGTTTCAAATGGCAGATCTGGTTATTTTTAACCGATGCGACGATACAACTAATGTTGGAAGTTTCCGAAGAAGTATAAAAGCAGTGAATCCGAGAGCACAGGTCGGATTTGAGAGGGCAGACGGCAGGGAGATGAATATGGAAGAGATTCTCCCGTACAATTTAGATGCGGATGTGATTCAAATTGCAGATGATGATTATGGGATTTGGTATATTGATGCCATGGAACGCCCAGAGGTATATGATGGAAAGACCATAGAATTTCGTGCGGAAGTTAGGAGAAGTCCTAAGATGCCATCCGGAATGATCATTCCGGGGAGAAAAGCCATGACCTGTTGTGAGGATGATATTACGTTTGTGGGATATCTTTGCAGACTGCACCAAACAAAATCAAAGACTTTAAAAAGAGTACTAAATAAAGAATGGGTGACGGTTACAGCAAAGATACACTCAGAATATCAGGAGGCATATGATCGAACAATGCCGATATTAACAGCAGAACGAATCGAAAAAGCAGATCCGCCGAAGCAGCAATTGGTATATTTTTAAAGAGAGGAAAAGATAGGAAGCATATGGAGACAAAGAAGAACCGCAGTTTGATCACAGGACCTATTACCGTGAATATCCTTCTTTTTGCTCTTCCGCTGATGGCAGGAAATCTTTTACAGCAGATGTATAATGTTGCAGACACCTGGGTGGTTGGAAGATTTCTGGGGGCTGATGCACTGGCAGCTGTGGGATCGTCCTATACTTTGATGACATTTCTTACTTCGATACTGTTAGGGCTTTGCATGGGAAATGGAGCCGCTGTTTCCATACAGTACGGAGCCGGTGAGGATCGGAAGATGAGACAGAGCATTTTTATGTCTTTCGTGCTGATTGCGGCAGTTTCCATTGCCATCAATCTGATAATTTATGCAGGGCTTGATTCTATTTTATGGATTCTCCAAGTACCGCAGAAGATTCAGTCACTGATGAAAAATTATTTAATCATTATTTTCATGGGGATTTTGGCGACTTTTTTTTATAATTATTTTGCAAGCCTGCTTCGGGCAATCGGAAATTCTGTAGTTCCGCTGATCTTTTTGGCAGTTTCTGCAATTATGAATGTGGTGTTGGATTTTGTCTGTGTCTTAGTATTTCAATGGGGAGTTGCCGGTGCGGCGGCAGCTACGGTATTTTCGCAATATGTTTCCGGAATTGGGATTGCCGTCTATACATTGAAAAGATTTCCACAGTTAAGACCGCAAAGGGAAGACTGCCGATGGGATAAAGAGAGCCTTTCTGTGATTTTAAATTTATCGTTTCTGACCAGTCTTCAGCAATCCATTATGAATTTCGGAATTCTAATGGTACAGGGGCTGGTGAACAGTTTTGGAACTGCCATTATGGCTGCATTTGCTGCCGCAGTGAAGATTGACTCGTTTGCCTATATGCCGGTACAGGATTTTGGAAATGCATTTTCCACATTTGTGGCACAAAATCATGGAGCCGGACAAAAAGAGCGGATTCAAAAAGGAATTGTAAGCGCCGGAATCAGCGCCATACTTTTTTGCCTGATCATCAGCGCGTGTGTTTTTTTATTTGCCAAACCACTGATGGAAATTTTTATCAGTCCTGCAGAGACACAAATGATTGCGGAGGGAGTTCGGTATTTAAGAATTGAGGGTTCATGTTATGCCGGAATTGGAGTTTTATTCTTATTGTATGGATATTATAGGGCGGTAAATCTTCCGATGATGTCTGTAATTCTTACAATCGTATCACTTGGCACAAGAGTTTTGCTTGCGTATATGCTCTCTGCCATGCCGGCAATTGGCGTCGTGGGAATTTGGATGTCAGTTCCTATTGGGTGGGTGCTGGCAGATATGATTGGAATTTTGTATTATATGAAACGACGGGAACAAAGAACTTAAAGTGTTATCATCGTTGATTGAGGTATAAGTGGGAAAGCCTTTGCATACATTGTAAAAACGATGTTTGCAGGGGGATATTTTTGAAAGATTATATCGAGGAGAGGGTCGTTGAAACCGCCAATTATATCATAGAGCACAATGCAACGGTGCGGCAGACTGCCAAGCAGTTTGGCGTCAGTAAAAGCACGGTACATAAAGATGTAACGGAACGGCTGGAAATGATCAATCATGCGCTGGCGAAGGAAACCCGGAAAGTACTGGATGTAAATAAATCCGAGCGTCATATCCGGGGTGGACTTGCAACCCGAGGAAAATATCAGAAGCTAAAAAAATAGGTACTTCAAAATTGAAGTACCTATTTTTGCTCAATCAGAGTATTTTCAAAGTTTACCAGCTCCATCATAGGTTTTGACAGATTTAAATACTGCCGGGTATTTCGGCGCAGACTGCTGTGGTTGATTGCCCGGAGTCTGGCGGGCGATTCGGCAAAAAAATCTTCCTCTGAATGATAAGGGGTGCGTGCGATGGAGATATCAATGATTTCATCCAGAAATCGATTTTGATGAAAAATCTTTCTAGTACATTCCTTTTTATAAATTGGATGAAGCTGATTCACTGTAAATTGAAAATAAAGAGAATTCAGCATGGGTTCCTCATTGTCTAAAAGAAATTGATAATCCCCGTTTAAAATTTTACGTCCCTGTTCTCTGGAAAGAGAGAATCGAGTTTTGTTGACGACAGATCCGTGTCTTTGGCGTTGGATTAAGAATAAATCTTCTCCGTTTTCCTCATAAAAATAGTAAGTAAACGGAGAGTTGTTCTGGGCTCCCTCGAACATTAGAACTCGAATCGGGAGACTGATCATGTATTTTTCGGGAGACTTTGAAAGCAGGTATTCTTCTTGCGTCTGATCATATTCTGTCTGACTGATATTCTTTGTAACTTCTGTATAAGAAATTTTTTCAATCAAATTGTTCATAATAATTCCCCTGTTGGCATTTATTGTTTCTTGTTTTTATTATAGCAAAGGAATGAGGCAAAATCATGTCTTATTTATAAAAAAACTCTTAAGAATTCATAGATTTTATAACCGGGCTGTGCTAAGATGAAATTCGGAGGAAGACTATGGATTTATTTGAATATGCAAGAGAATTGAATCAGGAAAAAGAAGCTCCTTTGGCAGGGAGAATGCGCCCTAAAACATTGGATGAAGTTGTGGGGCAGTCTCATATTATTGGAAAAGGCAAATTGCTGTATCGGGCAATCAAGGCAGATAAGATAAGCTCGATTATTTTTTACGGACCGCCGGGAACGGGGAAGACAACGCTTGCCAAGGTTATTGCAAATACGACTAAGGCAAATTTTGTGCAGATGAATGCAACGACATCCGGCAAGAAAGATATGCAGGAAGCCGTGAGTCGGGCAAAAGAAACCCTTGGCATGTATCAGAAAAAGACAATTTTGTTTATTGATGAGATTCACAGATTTAATAAAGCTCAACAGGATTACCTTCTTCCTTTTGTAGAAGACGGAACGGTGATTTTAATTGGAGCGACAACAGAGAATCCATATTTTGAGGTAAATCAGGCTTTGATTTCCCGGTCCAATGTCTTTGAACTGTATGCTCTGGAAAAGGAAGATATTAAAAAACTGATTCAGAGAGCTGTTTTGGACGAAGAGCGGGGAATGGGAATTTATAATGGCAAAATTACAGAGGATGCACTGGATTTTATGGCAGATATGGCAGAGGGCGATGCGCGCAGCGCGCTGAATGCCATAGAACTTGGAATTCTGACAACCCAGCCCAATGACAACGGTGATATCGTGATTGATCTGAATGTAGCGCAGGAGTGTATTCAGAGAAGAGTTACACGCTATGACAAGGATGGAGATAACCATTATGATGTGATTTCCGCATTTATCAAAAGTATGAGGGGATCTGATCCGGACGCGGCAATTTATTATTTAGCAAGAATGATTGACGCCGGGGAGAGTGTAACTTTTATTGCAAGACGTATCATGATCTGTGCTGCGGAAGATGTGGGGAATGCTGATCCTCAGGCTCTGCTGGTCGCTGTGGCAGCAGCGCAGGCAGTGGAGCGGATTGGGATGCCGGAAGCCAGAATTCCCTTAGCGCAGGCAGTTACCTATGTAGCAGGTGCACCGAAGAGCAATGCAGCCTATCTTGCTGTGGATCAGGCGTTGGATATGGTCAGGAATCATAAAATCGGGGAGGTTCCCAATCATTTAAAGGATTCCCATTATAAGGGTGCGGCAAAATTAGGGCATGGGATGGATTATCTATATGCACATAATTATCCAAAGCATTATGTGAAACAGCAATATCTTCCGGATGAGCTTTTGGGAACAACGTTTTATGAGCCGACAGAAAATGGATTCGAAAAAAAAATCAAAGAATATCTAAAGCATTTAGATTAGGAATCAGATGTATGCTTGCTCCATCTGTATAAAAAGGACATTGCCCACAGAAAAATCGGGAAAAAGAACATCAAAAACAGCATGATCCAAAACCAGCGGCTTCCGATGACTGCGAAAAATATGGTGAGTCCGATGATAAGAAGGAGGGATAGAATCATAGCGGATGCTAAAATTTGCTTATATTTCGTATTCATAAAAACTCCTTTCAGTCAGGTTTCTGGTTTGTATTGTAACATATTATTTTTAAAAATTCTATCCTTCCCCAAAACAAACATTTTAAAATCAGCCTCAAAGAAAGCATTTGTTTTGAGTGGATAAAAAAATGAGAAAAATATGTATAGAAATCCGAGAGGAGGACATAATAGTAGTATCCAATCAATGATTGGATGAGAAATACTTATCCTCCCCTTAAGTATTCCCCCATTCTACGAAGCCGTGGAATGGGGGATTTTTTGTAAGATTAGGAAAGTTCTGACTTTCCTATCTTATAAAACGCTTTGCGGGATTCCCACTGTTTTTATTTTATATGGAATGAATAGAGAACATCATGTTGAAAAATTACATAAAATTTGTTATAGTAGCAAGAGCAAAGAACATTTTAGAAAAAAGGATGGAGAAGAATATGGCTTTATTACAGGAGTGGCGCGACTATGCATATAAATTTGATGATCGAACAAGAGAAGGACAGGAATTTTGGCTGACGTATTTTAATATTGAGAAGGGAATCTACGAAAAGCTTTTGGCAGATAAAGATACTGTAGTATCCGGAACGGTCAAAGAGCTGGCAGAGCAGTATGAGACAGATCTTCAGATGTTTGTAGGGTTCTTAGATGGAATCAACGACAGCTTGAAAGAACCGAATCCAATTGATGAGATGATAGAGGATACGCAGGTTCAGCTGGATATTGATCATGAGAAGTTATATTATAATATGGTGGGATGCCGTGCAGAATGGCTCTACACTTTAAAAGAATGGGATGACATTTTGTCAGAAGAGCGGAGAAAGGAACTGTACAAAGAGTCCAGAAATTCAACAACAGTTGTAAAAGGAAAGAAAGTGGGGAGAAATGATCCCTGCCCGTGTGGAAGCGGTAAAAAATATAAAAAATGCTGCGGTAAAAATGCATAAGAGAAAAGAGAGAGCTGTCGGTTTATCAAAATACTGACAGCTCTTTCTGTCTCTTTTTGGAAAGGCAGGCGAAAGAAATAAGAGCAGTGTTCCAGGGGTTTTGAAGAAAAGAAAAAAAGGGGTTGATTTTGCCAGAGAAAAATGATACCATGTCAATTAGTCACCTAATGATTAGGTGACTAATTATTTGGATTTCTATGAGAAACTGAAATAAATTTCAAAGAAAGGAGTTATTATGTATACAGAAGGCGGTGTTTATCATCTGTTGGGGGAAATTAATCATAAGAATTTTGTCTATGGATTTCGCTTTTTTAAGGAGGCTAAAATTCATCCCGGACAGATGCCGCTTTTAATGATATTGTTGAAAAAAGAGGGATTGAGTCAGAGAGAACTGGCCTCAAAGCTTGGAATCAGGCCGCCGACAATGAATGTAATGATCGGAAGGCTTGAGAAAAATGGTTTCATTATCAAAAAGCAAGATCCAAAGGATCAGAGAAGAAGTTTAATTTATTTTACGGAGAATGGAAGAAAAATTTGTCGAAATGCAATGGAGAAGTCGCATTCTGTGGCAAGAGAGGTCATGAAAGCTTTCACCGAAGAGGAACAAATAGAATTTATAAGACTTCTTCAAAAACTTTCAGATCGTTTGGATGAACAAATCGAAGAATTACAACTTGGAAAGGATGGAGACAATGCTTAAATTATTTCGATATTTAAAAAGAGCGTATCTGCCGATGGTTGCGATCACACTCTTGCTGATCGTACAGGCAGTCTGCGACCTGTCACTTCCGACATTTACATCCAATATTGTAAATATCGGAATCCAGCAAAAGGGAATCGAGGACGCAGTGCCGGATGTGATGCGCGAGGAGACGTTCTTAGGACTTTCGTCTGTGATGAAGAAAAAAGACGCAGACCGTATGAAAGATGCCTATGAGCTTTACAGTAAGAAGGATGTGAAAGCCTCTGATTATAAAAATTATCAAAAGGGACGGCTGTATGTCAGAAAAAATATTTCCTCAGACGAGAGGGAAAAACTGGATAACACAATGTCCAAGGGGATGCTGCAGCTGTCCGCGCAGATGGCAAAGCAAATGAAAGCGAATCCGAAAGCTGCTGCAAATTTGAGTGATAATCAGAAGAAAATGATGGCGCAAATGGAACAAATGGATGTTGAAAAAATGCCAGACAGTCTGATCAGTCAGGCAGCGATTTCCTTTGTGACATCGGAATATCAGGCAATCGGAATTGATTTGGATGACGTGCAAATTCATTATCTGATGATGACGGGAATTAAAATGGTTGGATTGGCGTTTTTAATTATGGCAGCTGCGATTTCCGTTACTTTGTTATCTGCAAGAGTGGCAGCGGGATTAAGCCGTGTCTTAAGAAATCGTATTTTTCAGAAAGTTATGGATTTTACAAATTCTGAATTTGATAAATTTTCAACGGCTTCTCTGATAACGCGAAGTACCAACGATATACAGCAGATTCAGATGTTCGTGACCATGATGTTCCGAATTGTTATTTATGCGCCGCTTTTGGGAATCGGAGGGATTTTTAAAGTCTTAACAACCAACGCTAAGATGACATGGACCATTGCCCTGGGAGTTGGGGCGATTATGGCAGTGATTTTTATCTTATTTTCTGTAGCGATGCCCAAATTTAAATCCCTGCAGAAATTAATCGACCGACTGAATCTGGTGACAAGAGAAATTTTGACCGGATTGTCTGTGATTCGTGCTTTTAGTACGGAAAAACATGAAAAAGGACGTTTCGATGAGGCCAATAAGAATTTAATGAAAACCAACTTGTTTGTGAATCGGGCGATGACGTTTATGATGCCGGTAATGATGCTGATTATGAATGCATTAACTGTTTTAATTGTTTATGTGGGAGCAGATAATATTGATCTTGGAAAAATGCAGGTTGGAGATTTGATGGCATTTATTCAGTATGCAATGCAAATTATTATGGCGTTTTTATTTATTTCTATGGTGTCAATTATGATGCCGAGGGCACAGGTGGCTGCAGAGCGTGTCAATGAAATTCTTGATATGGAGATTATGATCAAAGATCCAGAGAATCCGAAAGAATTTTTGCCGGAGAAAAAGGGTGAGGTCGAATTCAAAAATGTTTATTTTGTTTATCCGGATGCGGATGAGGCTGTGCTGCACAACATTAGTTTTGTGGCGCCGGCGGGTAAAACGACAGCCTTTATCGGAAGTACCGGAAGTGGAAAATCGACCTTGATTAATCTGATTCCAAGATTTTTTGATGCAACAAGAGGCAGCATTTTGGTTGACGGACGGGATGTCAAAGAAGTACGTCATGCAGATTTATGCGATAAAATCGGATATGTTCCTCAAAAAGGCGTGTTATTTTCCGGAACGATTGCGTCTAATTTAGCTTACGGAAAAGAGGATGCCACGGAGGAAGAAATCAGGAGAGCGGCACGAATTGCTCAGGCTGAGGAGTTTATTGAAGAAAAGGACGAAAAATATCAGTCACCGATTGCTCAGGGTGGATCAAACGTATCAGGAGGACAAAAGCAGCGTCTTTCCATAGCTCGCGCCATAGCGAAAGATCCAGAAATTTATATTTTTGACGATAGCTTTTCCGCTTTAGATTATAAGACGGATGTAAAACTTCGGAGTGCGCTACAAAAAGAAACCCACGGAAGTACCACTTTGATCGTTGCACAGAGAATCAGTACTATTCTTCATGCGGATCAGATTATTGTTTTGGATGAAGGAAATATTGTAGGGAAAGGAACCCACCAGGAGCTTTTGGAAACTTGTCCGGTATATCAGCAGATTGCCAAGTCACAGCTATCAGAGGAAGACCTTAAGAAAGCCAAGGAGGTGTCTGAGCATGAGTAATCATAACCAGCAAAAAAGAAGTCACATGAGAGGCCCCGGGGCAGGATTGGGAGCCGCAGAAAAGGCAAAAGATCTAAAAGGAACCATGAAAAAACTAATCAGATATATGCGCCGGTTCTATGCTCCGATTGTATTGGTGATTCTTTTTGCCATTGCAAGTACTGTATTTAATATTGTGGGACCGACAATTTTGGGAGATGCTACCACTGAAATTTTTAATGGATTGATTCGCAAAGTCAGCGGAAGCGGCGGAATTGATTTTGAGAAAGTAAGAAATATTTTATTGCTCTTACTGGGATTGTATGTAATCAGCGCGGTATTTTCCTTTGTTCAGGGATTGATTATGACCCATGTCTCCAATCATGTAACGTATCAGATGAGAAAAGATATTTCGGAAAAGATTCATCGAATGCCGATGAAATATTTTGAGAGCAGAACGTATGGAGAGGTGCTGTCTCGTGTGACCAACGATGTTGATACTCTGGGGCAGAGCTTAAATCAGAGTATGACGCAGATTATTACTTCCGCGACACAAATTATCGGAGTGGTCGTGATGATGATTCGGATCAGTCTTCCGATGACCGGAGCAGTTTTGTTAACATTGCCATTATCCATCGGTTTAATCGGATTGATTATGTCAAAATCTCAGCCGTACTTTAAGGCACAGCAGGCAAATCTTGGAGAATTAAATGGTCAGGTAGAGGAAATCTACAGCGGTCATAATATCGTGAAGGCGTTTAATAAAGAGGAGAGTGTGATTCAGGATTTTAAAAAAGTCAATGAAAGCTTATATAACTCTGCATGGAAATCACAATTTTTCTCAGGCGCTATGATGCCGCTTATGCAGTTTGTGGGAAATTTAGGCTATGTTGCAGTTTCTATTCTGGGTGGATTTCTTGTAATGAAGGATGCCATTGAGGTCGGACAGATTCAGTCTTTTATTCAGTATGTAAGGAATTTCAGTCAGCCGATCACACAGCTCGCACAGGTTGGAAATATGATGCAGACAACGGCAGCTTCCGCAGAACGAGTTTTTGAATTTTTAGAAGAAGAAGAAGAGACAGAAGTTTTAGAAAATCCGGTCGATGTTACTGCTTTGGAGGGAAATGTCAGCTTTGAACATGTGAAATTCGGGTATGATCCGGAGCAGACCATTATCCATGATTTTTCTGTGAATGTAAAAGAAGGACAGAAGGTTGCCATTGTGGGACCAACCGGAGCCGGAAAGACTACATTAATTAAGCTTCTGATGCGTTTTTATGATGTGAATGGAGGTTCTATTAAAATTGACGGTCATGATATACGGGAATTTGTGAGAAGTGACATACGGGAAATGTTTGGAATGGTGCTTCAAGATACATGGCTTTATCATGCGTCTGTCCGGGATAATATTCGTTATGGAAAACTGGATGCCACAGAGGAAGAAATTCAGGGAGCGGCGAGAGCCGCATTTGCCCATCATTTTATCGTGACACAGCCGGGCGGATATGATATGGTAATAAATGAAGAAAGCAATAATGTATCTCAGGGACAAAAACAGTTGTTAACCATTGCACGGGCGATTTTGGCAGACCCTAAAATTTTGATTTTAGATGAAGCTACCAGTTCGGTTGATACCAGAACTGAGGAGAGAATTCAGATGGCTATGGACAATTTGATGGCGGGAAGAACCAGCTTTGTGATTGCTCATCGTCTTTCTACTATTAAAGATGCAGATATGATTCTAGTGATGAACCACGGGGATATTGTAGAGCAGGGAAATCATGAGGAACTGTTGGCAAAAGGCGGATTTTATGCGGACTTATATAACAGTCAGTTTGAGAATGCCTAATTTTTTTTAAGGTAAATGAGTTTTTACCAACCTATGTGCCGGTATGGGCTCAGCAAACGGGCTGATTTCGTAACGGCATTACCCAAAGCGAACACTTTCATGCCGAAGGGGCTCAAAAGTGTTCGCTTTGGGTACCTGTTTTTAGAAAAAAGAGGATCGCCGGGCAGCTGTGCGTTTCTGAGAATAAAAGAAAATCAGGAGGAAGATTATGAAGATACGATTGGCTGTGATCGGGACAAATTTTATTACAGACTGGCTGATGGAAGGGGTCAAAGAGCTGGGCGAAATTGAGCTGACCGCCGTTTATTCCAGAACAAAGGAGAGAGGGCAGCAATTTGCTGCGAAATATGGTGTTGAAACAGTTTATGATAATTATGAAGAAATGGCAAGAGATCCGGATATTGACGCCGTCTATGTAGCGAGTCCCACTTCTATGCATTATATTCATTCTATTACCATGATCAATCATGGAAAACATGTATTATGTGAAAAACCGGTGTGTTCCAATCAGACAGAGCTGGAGCTTTTAATTCAGGCAGCGAAGGAACAGGGCGTCGTTTTTATGGAAGCTATGAAAAACGTACATTCACCGGGGTTTGATGCAATTCTTAAAAATCTTTACAAAATTGGAGATGTTCGCCGGGCTACGATTCAGTATTGCCAATATTCATCCAGATATGATAAATTTAAAAACGGAATTATTGAAAATGCATTTAATCCAAAATTATCCAATGGAGCTTTGATGGATATTGGTTCATATTGTATTCATTTTCTGGCAAGTCTGTTTGGCAGACCAAATAAGATTCTGACAGATAGTATTTTTTTGAAGAATGGCGTGGACGGCGCTGGAAGTTTGATTGCTTCTTATGGAGATAAGCAGGCGGAAATTCTCTATTCTAAGATTACAGACTCTATGCTTCCCACACAGATTCAGGGGGAAAATGGATGTATGGTAATTGAACAGTGTCCAATTATTCAAAAGGTTACGATTTTTTATCGCGATGGAAGTCAGGAAGAGCTGGGGTTTGAATCCAGAGAGAATCCAATGATTTTTGAGACGAGAGATTTTCTGGAACTGATAAAAACAAACAATGTGGAACATCCGTTTTTGGAGTCCTCCAGAATTGAGATGGAAATTACCGATGAAGCGCGGCGTCAGATGGGAATTGTATTTCCGGCGGATAAAATCAGAGAGCAGTAAAAAGGAGAACAGGTTTATGAAGAAAGTCATTGTGATGGGATGTCTGCTTCTTTCGGCGGCAATTTTTGCAGGATGCGGGATCGGAAAAAGCAGTGAGTCAAAAAAAGAAACTGCGACGACAGAGAAGGAAAAAAAGGTGTTGTCAAAATATAAGGTACCTCAAATTACAGCGGCAAAAAAGACAGACCAGCTGGCAGATGCGCAAAAAGGAGAAACGATCGCGGTCATGAAAGTCAAAGGCTATGGAGAACTGAAATTTAAGTTTTTCTTAAAACAGGCGCCTCTGGCAGTCAAGAATTTTGTGACGCTGGCAGACAGCGGATATTTTAACGGACAAAAGTTTCATCGTGTGATGAATGATTTTATGATTCAAAGCGGTGATCCTACCGGTACGGGAACCGGAGGAGAGAGTATTTGGGGAGAAACTTTTGAAAATGAAATTTCGGATCAGCTGCTTCCTCTGAGAGGAGCTTTATGCATGGCGAACAGTGGAACAGACGGAAGTAATGGAAGTCAGTTTTTTATTGTTCAGGCGAAAGCTGATACGGCAAAGGAAGTCATGGAAGAAGGGACCATGGAATTTACAGAAAAGCAGAAGCAGCTGTTTTTAGATCAGGGAGGATATCCTTCTTTGAATGGAAGTTATACGGTATTTGGACAGATGATTGATGGTTATGATGTGCTGGACCGGATTGCGGCATCTAAGACCAAGGATAATGGAACCGGAGAAGAAAGTCAGCCGGTAAAAGATATTGTTATTCAAAAGATTACGATTTCAAATGCAAAGTAGGTAGGTGGCAGTATGCTGTTAATTCCACTGGATTTTGAAAAAAAGTCTCCTCTCTACGAGCAGATTTATATGGCGGTCAGAGAAGAAATCAGAACAGGGGCGCTGCCGTTTGGAGCCAAACTTCCTTCGGCGAGGAGACTTGCCAGACATTTGGAAGTCAGCCGCAATACCGTGGATACGGCGTATAGTCAGCTTGCGGCAGAGGGATATGTGAAAGCAGAGCCCAAACGCGGTTTTTTTGTCTGTCCGATGGAAGAGCTGGCGGATTTCAACATTCCGCCGGAGGTTTTGCAGGAAGAAAAAGAGCCGGAGACTGAAACCGTTCCATATGATTTTTCACCGTCAGGAGCGGACATGTCACAGTTTCCATATCATATTTGGAGAAAACTGTTAAAGGATATTATGATTGATGACAACAGTGAATTATTTCAAAAAGGTCATTTTCAGGGAGACTTTGAACTGCGCAGAGCGATTATGTATTACTTGAGACAGTCCCGGGGGGTTCATGTAACGGCGGGGCAGATTGTTGTCGGCGCAGGGATGGAAAATTTGTTGTTTTTGCTCCGTCAGATTTTTGGGAGAAAAAAAACGGTGGGAATCGAAAATCCGGTTTATATTCATGCCCATGGAATGCTAAGGGAATTGGGCTTTGAGATTTGTCCGATTTCTATGGATTCGTCAGGGCTCTTAGTGGAAGAACTGGAGCAATCTCAGGCAGAACTGGCCTATGTGACGCCGGCACACCAATATCCAACGGGAGTTGTTATGCCAATCGGAAGACGCAGCCAGTTAATACGCTGGGCGGCACAAAAAAAAGATCGCTATATTCTGGAAGATGATTACGACAGCGAATTTCGCTATGTGGGAAAGCCCATCCCGGCGCTTCAGGGAATTGCGCAAAGTGAAAAAATTATTTATATGGGAACATTCTCCAGGGCAATTGCGCCTGCAATCCGTGTTAGTTACATGGTGCTGCCGCAAAAGCTTATGCCGGCATATCAGAAGGTTGGAAAAGCGTTTTCCTGTGCAGTTTCCAGAATTGATCAAAGAGTTTTGACTTTATTTTTGACAGAAGGACATTTCGAACGGCATTTGAACCGAATGCGAAGCATTTATAAGGAAAAGCATGATCTTTTGCTGTCCTGTCTGCATAAGATGGGGGATCAGGTGAAAGTATCGGGACAGGGAGCAGGCGTCCATGTGATTACAGAATTTCCGGTAAAAAATTGCCGGAAGTTTGAACAGGATCTTCAGAAACGAGGCGTCAGGATTTATCCGTTATCTCGCTATTGGATTGAGAAATGCCCGGAAAGAGAGCAATATATTTTGGGCTTTACGAGAATGACAAAAGAGGATATGATAAAAGGAACCGGAATCATAAGAGAAGTACTCTGTTTAACAACATAAGAAATGGGGGACGATGTATATGTCAGAAGAAAAAAATCAAAATGAAATCGAAGAAGTAAAACAGGAAGAAGATTCAAAAGAGGTAGAGCATTATTGTTATCTGTGCCGCCGTCCGGAATCTCAGACCGGCAAGATGCTGTCGCTTCCAAATCATATTTATATTTGCACAGATTGTATGCAAAGGACATTAAACACAATGGGACAGGGACAGTTTAGTTTTATTGATGCAAGAAATATGGATCTTGACAACCTTGACATTCAAAAGATTATGAATGATATGCAGATGAGACAACCACAGCAGGAAGTCAAAAAAAAGAAAAAGGAAAAAGAAGAAATGCCAAAGCTTGAGCTGAAGGATCTTCCGGCTCCGCATAAAATCAAGGCGATGTTGGATGAATATGTGATAGGGCAGGACTATGCCAAAAAGGTGATGTCTGTTGCCGTTTATAATCATTATAAAAGAGTCGTCACAAATACAATGGATGAAATTGAAATTGATAAATCCAACATGCTGATGATTGGTCCGACCGGAAGTGGAAAAACATATCTTGTGAAGACTTTGGCAAGATTATTAAAGGTGCCATTGGCGATTACAGATGCGACATCTCTTACGGAAGCCGGATACATTGGAGACGATGTGGAGAGCGTTCTGTCCAAGCTTTTGCAGGCGGCGGATAATGATGTGGATCAGGCGGAACACGGAATTATTTTCATTGATGAGATTGATAAGATTGCAAAGAAGCAAAATACAAACAGCCGGGATGTCAGTGGAGAATCTGTACAGCAGGGGCTGCTGAAATTGCTGGAGGGAGCCGAGGTGGAAGTTCCTGTGGGCGCAACCAGTAAAAACGCCATGGTACCCCTTACCACAATGAATACAAAAAATATTCTTTTTATCTGCGGCGGAGCGTTTCCGAATCTGGAAGGGATTATCAAAAAACGCATGATGAAAAAGACTTCCATTGGGTTTGGGGCAGACTTAAAAGATCGATTTGATAAGGAAGAGAATCTCTTATCCAATGTAACAAATGAAGATTTGAGGGAGTATGGAATGATTCCGGAATTTATCGGACGTCTGCCGATGATTTTTACCTTAGAAGGACTGTCAAAAGAGATGTTAGTGCAGATTTTAAAGGAACCGAAAAATGCGATTTTAAAGCAGTATCAGAAGCTTTTGGAATTGGATGAAGTAAAACTGGAATTTGATGAGGGGGCGTTGGAGGCAATTGCTGAAAAAGCCTTGGAAAAGAAAACCGGTGCAAGAGCGCTTCGTGCAATTATTGAAAAATTTATGCTGGATATTATGTATGAGATTCCAAAGGACGATACCATCGGAAGTGTGACCATTACCAAAGATTATATTGAAGGACATGGAAGCCCTCAGATTCATCTTCGGGATCAATAACAAAAAAGTACCGAAACATGATACAGATTGTAATGTTTCGGTACTTTTTTGCTGTACAGACGGTACTCGGTTATGATTTATTTGTCATATCCTTTGAGCTGTTGGATGGATGGTCCCAGAGTCAGCCCGACCCCCTGTGAACTTTTCGGCCCCGCAGGATAACCGATTCCGCTGTAATAGACATAGTAAGTATGATCTTCTATGAAAAAGCTGCTGCGGTAAATTCCGCGATTATCCCATGCGTTTTTTGTGCGGGATGGCTTTAGGACTGTAATACATTCGGAATAGTTTTCATTATCTTTTGATGAGGTATAATAAAGGTTCATATCCCGGTGTCGATGACCGTGGTAAAAAGCGACCACAAGGATTTCATATCCCTTTTTTGTATGAATCACATCCAGATGCCAGCTGCGCAATTTGTCTGACGGATATTTAAGATAAATCTCTTTTGGTGCGCTCCAGTGAAATCCGTCGGTACTTTCGCGGTAAAGAATTGGATATTCCCCGAAATAATTGACGGTCCACATTTTGTATTTCCCATCTTCATATAGAATGGAGGGACTCAGGATTCCGTCAATGCGCGCGTCAGATTCCAAGACAAGCTGGCGGTCGCTCCAGTGCACCCCGTCTGTGGTCGTGCGCTTAAAAATACGGTCAATGCGCTTTATATTATCGACCTGACGCCAGTAACATTCCAGGACATCTAAATCTTTTCGGTAGACCAGATGGGTATCGGAATTATACTGCTTGTCCGGGTACTCAAATGGAACGATAGGATCCAGAGGCTGATCTGTTTTTGAGACCGGTTTCCATGTGATCTTGTCGTTGGATACCTGAATATGAGGGTTTTCTCTTTTCTGGTCTGCACCCGGGTAGGGCGTATATGCCATCCAGTAACGGTATCCGTTCCATGGCTTGGGAAAATGCAGGACTTTGGGGTGAAATGCCTGAGTGTCGCCATAGGAACTGACAATTTGAAGTTTTGATTTGGATAATTTGTCTTCCCAGCTGCGGTCGTTTTTTTTGAATTCCCAGTGAAGTTCCTTCGGTGTTTCCTTGATTTGTTTTTTCATGCATGCCGAGCCTGAAAAAGCAGCTGCAGTAAGCAAAACGGCTGCAAGAATTCTTTTGTGTTTCATGAAAATCTCCTCCTTATTGTATGTACGCCTGTGATCTGCGCAGGTACCTTATTATACCATAAGATGCTTCTGGATTTGTGCAGATAGCCATATCTTAAGAAATATAAAAGAAAGTTTTTGTGAAAGTCTTAAAAATAATGCTATAATATTACAATACAGTGAACAAATTTTGAACAGGGAGGGTTTTACCAGATGGATCAGATGAAATATCTAAGGGAACTTGCGGTGAGATATCCGAATGTAGCTTCTGCTTCAACGGAAATCATTAATCTTCAGGCAATTTTGCACCTGCCGAAGGGGACGGAGCACTATATTTCAGACGTTCACGGAGAATATGAAAAATTCAGTCATATTATCAGAAATGGCTCCGGGGCAATCCGAAGCAAGATTGAGGACGAGTTTGGAAACCGGCTGACAAAAGAACAAAAGAAAAATCTTGCATCTGTGATATACTATCCAGAGCAGAAAATGGATTTAATGGAAGAGAAACTGCCGAGAAATGTTTTGCTGACCTGGCAGCATGATACAATGATTCGTCTGGTTCATGTGGCAAGAGCCGTGGGAAGCAAATATACCAGATCAAAGGTTCGCAAAGCGATGCCGCCGGAATTTGCATATGTTATGGAGGAGCTGATGGTAGAGCATCGGACTGCCGATAAAAAAAAGTATGTGGAACAGATTTTGGAGACAATTATTACAACCGGAAGAGTACGCCAATTTATTGCGGCAATGGCACATTTGATTCAGGATTTGTCGGTAGATTATCTGCATGTAATCGGAGATATTTATGACAGAGGTCCGGGACCGCATCGAATTATGGATTGTATTATGCGGTCTGCCAATGTGGACATCCAATGGGGAAATCATGATATTTTGTGGATGGGTGCGGCATCCGGGCATCGGGCATGCATTTGCAATGTGGTGCGTATTTGCGCCAGATATAATAATATGGATGTCCTGGAAAACGGATATGGAATTAATTTGATTCCGCTGGCAAGATTCGCTCTGGAGTGTTATAAAGACGATGAATGCAGTCTTTTTCATATGTCCGGAGAGGTGGATGACCGCAATATGAGAGAAGAGGAATTAAATAAAAAAATGCATAAAGCCATTGCGGTGATACAATTTAAGCTGGAGGGACAGTTGATTATGCGCAGACCTGATTTTAAAATGGATCAAAGGTTGCTTTTGGATAAAATTAATTATGAAAAAGGAACCATTGTAATCGACGGACAAGAATATGAACTGAAAGATACCAATTTCCCGACCATTGATCCGAAAGATCCTTATCAGCTGACGAAAGAAGAAGAATACGTAATGGAACATCTGGTGACGGCTTTTAAATATTGTGCATATTTGCAGGAGCATGTAAGATTTTTATTTGCAAAAGGAAGTCTTTATAAGGTTTTTAATGATATGCTGTTATATCATGGGTGTGTGCCGTTAAATGAAGATGGGAGCTTTCGGGAAGTTGAAATTCAGGGGCAAAAATATTCAGGGAAAACACTATATGATGTTTTAGAACATCTTGCGCGGCAGGGATATTATGAGGAAAAGGACCGAGAAGCCCGCCGGTACGGACAGGATATTATGTGGTTTATATGGTCCAATGAAAACTCACCGGTGTACGGAAAAGCAAAAATGGCAACGTTTGAGAGATACTTTTTGGAAGATGCAGATATTAAGAAAGAGAAAAAGGATTATTATTATCAATGGTATGAAAATGAAAAAGTGATCAATCAGATTTTAGAGGAATTTGGCTTGGACCCCAATACAGGAAAGATTGTCAATGGGCATATGCCGGTTGCAGTGAAAAAGGGAGAAAGCCCGATAAAGTGCGGCGGCAAATTATTTGTTATTGACGGAGGATTTTCCAAGGCATATCAAAAGACAACAGGGATTGCGGGGTACACACTGGTTTCAAATTCCTATGGATTGAAACTGGCTGCCCATGAACCCTTTGTATCCAGAGACACGGCAATTCGAGAGGAGACAGATATCCATTCAGATACAATTGTGATCAATAAAGTGACGCGCAGGAAACGTGTGGAGGATACCGATAACGGGAAAGAGTTAAAAGAAAAAATTTCTGATTTAGAACAGCTTCTTTGGGCATATCAAAAAGGGTTGTTGACGGAGCGGATCTAGCAGACATAAAAATTTCAGGACGGGCATATATTGTAAAAAAATCTGAGGTTTGTCAATGGATTGTAAGAATGCTGCCCGGGGAGATGAGTTTTTTGAGTTTATTGCGGATTACAGCGGTCTGATTGAGTATGTAAAAGAAGAATTTCGGACGGAATGTGTTATGCCGATCAACTCAAGATTTGCGATTGCCTACGTGCCGAAAAACGGTCAGGAACAGTTTCGGAGCGAGCGATACCAGTATAATTCTATCCCCAGATGCTTTGGGCTGATGGATGAATCTGTTATGGAAGATATCGGAGTGGCACAAGTGAGAAGAGCGAATTTAGATTTGTACGGAAATGGAGTTCTGGTTGGAATTGCCGATACGGGAATTGATTATCAGCATCCTGCGTTTCTTTATGCAGACGGCTCTACAAAAATTTATTCCATTTGGGATCAGACGGCAGAAACCGGTCAGGAAAATGCACCTTTTGATTACGGTACAGAATACACAAAAGAAGAGATTGAGGAGGCGTTAAATTCTCCCAGTCCTCTGGAGAAAGTACCTACAACAGATCGCTCCGGGCATGGAACTTTTTTATCGGGAATGATTGCGGGGAATGAGGATTTGAGTGCAGGTTTTTCGGGAATTGCACCCGGTGCAGAGCTTATTGTGGTGAAACTTCGGGAGGCAAAGGCATATCTGAAAGAATATTACTGTATGGCTCCGGAGAGTGAGGCATACGCAGAGACTGATCTGCTCCTTGCAATTCGCTATATTACGCAGACAGCCGAACGACTCCAGAAACCGTTGGTTCTATTCTTTGGAGTGGGAACCAGTCAGGGATCGCATCTTGGAACCGGACCGCTGGAGCAGTATCTTTCTATGATTGCGCCTTTGAAGGGGGCAGCCGTTGTGACGAGCGGGGGAAACGAGGGGCAGGCAAGACATCACTATGCCGGAGAAATTTCCGATGGAACAGCAAAAGCGGAAGTAAAAGTCGGAGGATCGGAGTATGGATTTACACTGGAACTTTGGGGACTTCCGCCAAATCGGTATTATGTGGATATTGAGTCGCCTTCCGGGCAGAAAACCGGGCGGATTGCAGGAGGAATCCGAGGACAAAGAGAAGTTTCGTTTCTTCTGGAACAAACAAACCTTGTCGTTGATTATTTTACTGTGGATACTTCAGCAGGGGCGCCGGTTGTCGTGATGCGGTTTCGCCACCCGGCAGAGGGAATCTGGAATATTTATATTAGCGATGATGGTATGGGGAACCGCCAATTTGATTTGTGGCTTCCGATTACGAATTTTTTATCAGAAGATACTTTTTTTCTGGAATCGACTCCTTATAATACGCTGACTTCACCGGGCAATACGGATCTGCTGATGTGTGCGGCAAATTATAATTCCAATAATAACAGTATTTTTATTGACAGCAGCCGTGGGTATCCAAGAAATACCATAAAGCCTGATTTTGCTGCTCCGGGAGTCGAGGTGCTGGGACCGCTTCCGAAAAATCGTTATGGGAGAAAAACAGGAACCAGTGTTTCCGGAGCGATTGCTGCGGGAATGTCAGCGTTGATGCTGGAATGGGGAAGTGTAAAAGGAAATGATCCGGAAATTAATACGACAAGAATTAAGAATTATTTTATTCGAGGAGCAAGAAGAGAACCGGATCGCGTGTATCCTAATCGAGAGTGGGGATATGGAGCTTTGGATCTTTACGAGACGTTTCTAAAAATCAGATAGCAATCCGTTTTAAAACAGGAACGATAAGGCAAATACTTCTCGTTCCTGTCTTTTTGTGATAGCGATGAGTCAAAGTCCGGGCTTGCCCGAGACCCTGACGGCCGCTTACAATCCCGGAATGTGCCTTTTGGCACTTCCGATGATCTGTTAAAATATTTTAGAGATGTGCGTCTGCAAAGAGACGTTTTTTACTTTGTCTGTTCCAGGCTTTTTTTCAAATGGCGAAGATTCATTGTGACAAGAAAAATGGCGCTTGCCATCAGTCCCCATATATAACCGATCATTCCTTTTGTCGGAATGAAAAACAGGATAAACAAAATTTGTATCGTGAGTGAGATACTATTGTGAAGCAGAGTGGTTTTTGTTTTTCCTAATCCGTTTAAAATGCTGGAGAGCGTTCCGGAGAGATATAAAAACGGGCATAGGAAGGACAGGGAGCGCAGATAATTTCCACAAAGGACACTATGAAAAACCGTTGTCCCGATCCACGGACCAAACGTAAAGAAACAAAAGAACCCTGCAATGCCGAGAAATACACAAAAAAGAATCGGATATTTTGAAGAACGGTGCAGTGCGTGCAAATTTCCGGATGCCTTTGCAGCAGAAACCTTTGGGAGAAGCATCACAGACAAGGAGCCGGTAATGGTGGACGGAAATAGAAGAAAGGGCAGTGCCATTCCTGTCATTATGCCGTAAATTTCAATGGACTGATGCTGATTTCCGTAAAAGCGGGTTAGCATCATGGGAATGAGAATGTTCTCAAGGCTCTGAAGCAGCGTGACAGAGAGTGTATTTAAAGTCAGCGGGATGCCCAGAGATAAAAGTTCTTTCAGCAGAGAATGGGCAGCGGCGGCAGATGTTTGTGTTTGTGTGTGATGATAAAAGTAGAAAAACAAAGTAAAGAAAAATGAGATGATTTCGCCGATAACCATTCCCAGAACCGCAATCATAGCTGCGGAGGGCAGATTTTGAAAAAAGGTAACGGAAATCAAAAAAATACTGAGAACTCTCGAAATTTGTTCAACGCAAAGAGAGACGGCAGGAAGTCCCGAATTGCCCATTCCAAGGGAATAACTGTGAATACAGGCTTTGATTCCTACAAACGGAAGAGCGCAGACGGCAATTTTAAGGCATGGAATGCAGTCGGAGTCCTTTAAGAATGTCAGACAAATGTAATCGGCAAAGAAAAAAACAGCCATGGAAAAACAAAGAGATAGAATGAGGGTAAAGCAAATTCCGATTTTTAAAATTTTTCTTGCATCTGCCTCAGCTCCCTGTGCCTTTTTGGAAGCAATAATATTAGAAAGGGCAGACTGAAATCCCTGAAAGCAGAAGGAAAAGCCCAGAAGATAAATTGGGAAAATTAACTGATAAACTCCCATTTGATGTGCACCAATGAGACCTGCCAAAAATATTCTATTATAGAAGCCGATCAGACGGGAAAATAGATTTGCAGCGGTTAATATTAAAGTTCCCTGAATAAAGGGGCTTGCCTTTTTCATAAACAATACCTGTTGTGCTTTTTTTTATTGTATGAAAATAAAAAATGAGATATTACAAATTTAGTTGACAGAAAAAAGGGGGAGTGTTAAGATAAGAACATAAATCCGAGCTTAATAGTCGGAATTGAGGTGATAGAATGAAGTTATCGACAAAAGGACGTTACGGACTGAGGGCTTTGGTGGATCTGGCTGTTTACAGTGAAGACAAACCGGTGTCCATCAGTTCCATTGCAAAACGTCAGAAAATCTCGATCAGATATTTAGAGCAGCTTTTACCGAAATTGAAGAAGGCAGGTATGATTCAAAGTGTTCGGGGAGCTCAGGGAGGATATCTTCTGGCAGCAGATCCGGAAACCATTTCCGTTGGAGACATTTTAAGAGCGCTGGAAGGCGATTTGACGCCGGTAGACTGTGCAGCGTTTACAGGTGAGAATAAAACCTGCAGCGGGGAGAAATTTTGTGTAACAAAAACTGTCTGGAAGAAAATTGATGAGAGCATTCGCAATACTGTTGATTCCATTACCTTAAAAGAATTAATGGAAGAATCCAAAAAGATACATAATAAATATCATGAAGCAGAAAGGCAGGAATTATAATTATGGGAAAAGTAATTTACTTAGATCATGCGGCCACAACGGCGGCAAGACCGGAAGTTGTAGAAGCAATGCTTCCGTATTTTACAGAAAATTTCTGGAATCCATCCAGTGTGTATACGCCGGCTCTTGAAAACCGAAAAGCTGTAGACGAAGCCAGAGACGTCATTGCAAAATCTCTTGGAACCGAACGTCCTAATATTTATTTTACGGCAGGCGGATCAGAATCCGATAACTGGGCGTTAAAAGCTGCGGCTGAGGCTTATGAAAACAAGGGCCGACATATTATTACAAGTAAAATTGAACATCATGCGGTTCTTCATACTTGTGAGTATCTGGAAAAGAAAGGATTTGAGATTTCCTACATTGATGTCGATGAGAAAGGAATTTTAAATTTAGATCAGCTAAAAGCGGAAATTCGTCCAGATACAATTTTAATTTCTGTGATGTTTGCAAATAATGAAATCGGAACCATTCAACCGATTAAAGAAATCGGAGAGATTGCAAAAGAACATGATATCATTTTTCATACAGATGCAGTGCAGGCGTATGGTCAGCTTCCGATTGATGTCGATGAGTATCATATTGATATGCTCAGCGCCAGTGGGCATAAACTAAACGGACCAAAGGGAATCGGATTTTTATATATCCGCAAGGGGTTAAAGCTGCGTTCTTTTGTACATGGCGGGGCGCAGGAGCGAAAGCGTCGTGCAGGTACAGAAAATGTCACTGGAATTGTAGGCCTTGGAAAAGCGGTGGAAATTGCTCTTGATACAATGAAGGAGCGTACGGCAAAAGAAATTGAGGTTCGGGATTATGCCATTGAGAGGATTCTTGCAGAAGTTCCATATTGCCGATTAAACGGAGATGCCAGGAACAGACTTCCCAACAATATTAATATAAGCTTTCAGTTTATTGAGGGAGAATCCCTGCTGATTATGCTGGATATGGCGGGAATCTGTGCGTCCAGCGGATCTGCATGTACCTCTGGTTCTTTAGATCCGTCCCATGTTCTTCTTGCAATTGGGCTTCCTCATGAGATTGCCCACGGTTCACTGCGCATGACTCTGGGAGAAGAAACAACCAAGGAAGATATGGATTATGTGATAGAAAAAATAAAAGAAATTGTGGAGAAATTAAGAACAATGTCTCCTCTCTACGAAGATTTCGTAAAGAAGAGCCGAGGATAAGAACGAAGATTGATAGAATTAGGAGGAATTCACAATGTACAGTGAAAAAGTAATGGACCATTTTGAGCATCCGAGAAACGTAGGAGAGATTGAAAATGCCAGCGGTGTTGGAACCGTTGGAAATGCAAAGTGCGGAGATATTATGAGAATCTATCTGGACATCAGTGAGGATGGAGTTATCAATGATGTGAAATTTAAGACCTTCGGCTGCGGTGCAGCTGTAGCAACCAGCAGTATGGCAACAGAGCTGGTGAAAGGAAAAACGGTAAAAGAAGCTCTGGAGGTTACCAATAAAGCGGTGCTGGAGGCTTTAGACGGGCTTCCTCCGGTGAAAGTGCATTGTTCGCTTTTGGCAGAAGAGGCAATTCATGCGGCGCTGTGGGATTATGCTGAGAAAAAGGGAATTATAATCGAAGGGTTGGAAAAGCCTAAATCTGATATTGGCGAAGAGGAAGAAGAGGAAGAGTATTAGGAGGAGAATGTGAAAGAGAAAGTCGTGGTTGGTATGTCAGGGGGAGTGGATTCATCGGTTGCAGCCTACCTGCTGAAAGAGCAAGGTTATGATGTAATCGGTGTAACGATGCAGATCTGGCAGGAAGAAGAGAGGGAAGTGGAAGAAGAAAATGGAGGATGCTGCGGACTGTCAGCGGTGGAGGATGCCCGGCATGTGGCACAGACGTTAGGAATTCCTCATTATGTTATGAACTTCCGCAAAGAATTTAAAGAAAAAGTCATTGATTATTTTTGTGAGGAATATTTACATGCCAGAACCCCCAATCCATGCATTGCATGCAACCGATATATCAAATGGGAATCTCTTTTGAAACGATGCCTGGATATCGGAGCAGACTATATTGCCACGGGTCATTATTCACAAATTGAGCAACTGGAAACAGGGCGTTACGCGCTGAAAAAATCAAAAACCTTGAAAAAAGATCAGACGTATGCTCTCTATAATTTAACACAAAATCAATTATCCAGGACGCTGATGCCGGTTGGACAGTATTCCAAGGACGAAATCCGAAAAATTGCAGAGGATCTGGGACTTTTGGTAGCGAACAAACCGGACAGTCAGGATATTTGCTTCATTGATCATGATTATGGTCAGTTTATTGAGAAAATGACAGGAATGGAGATTCCTACAGGAAATTTTGTGGATCCTGAGGGAAAGATTTTGGGAAAACATAAGGGAATTATCTATTATACGGTCGGGCAGCGCAGAGGGCTTGGATTGTCTTTGAAGGCGCCGGGCTATGTCATAGGCGTCAACGAGTCTTCCAACGAGGTGGTTGTAGGCAGCAAAGAGCAGCTGTTGTCAAATGTCTTATACGGAAATCAGGTGAATTGTATGTCTGTGCCGGAATTTCATGAGGGAATGAGACTTCGGGCAAAGATTCGTTACAATAGCCCGGAAGTTTTGTGCAGAGTATACAAGGCGGGGGAAGATCAGATCAAGGTTGTATTTGAAGAGCCTCAGAGAGCAATTACACCGGGACAGGCTGTTGTATTTTATGACGGTGATTTTGTAGCAGGCGGAGCAACGATTCTGAAATCAGGAAATGAATAGGGGAAAGCAGCCTCGATGTACAAAAAAAGAAAACCAGATTCTTTATTTCGATCTTTTCGGGAAGAAAGAGATATGTTACAATAAATTCTGTTTGCTGCAGACAGTGTAATCGAAAAAATAGGAGAAGAGGTACTATGCTGAATTTTATACGAGGTTTTTGTATGGCATTGGCGGATAGTGTTCCGGGTGTTTCAGGGGGAACAATTGCATTTTTGCTGGGATTTTATGATAGGTTTATTACATCTCTGGATCATTTGATGTCAGGAACAAAAGACCAGCGAATTGAAGCAATTAAATTTTTACTGCGTATCGGTGTTGGTTGGATTGTTGGAATGGGAGCAGCAGTTTCTGTTCTTGCCAGTATTTTTGATCAGAGGATTTATGAAATCAGTTCCCTGTTTCTGGGACTTATTATTTTTGCGATTCCGATGATCTGGAAGGAAGAAAAAGATGCTTTGAAGGGGAATTATCAGAATATTCCGTGGGCAGTTCTTGGAGTTGTTTTAGTTGCCGCAATTACTTTCTTTAATCCGGTTTCCGGAAAGGGAGTGAACATCAGCGTAGAGCATTTAAATCTAACTCTGGTTCTGTATATTTTTGTGGTTGCTATGATTGCGATTTCCGCGATGGTTCTTCCTGGAATTTCAGGATCTACGATGCTTTTGATTTTTGGACTCTATGTACCGATTATCTCAGCATTAAAAGAAGTCATCCATCTTAATTTTTCTTATCTTCCGGTTGTGGTGATTTTTGGATTGGGCGTGCTCGCTGGGATTGCAGTTGTCATTAAGACCATTCGGAGGGCTTTGGAGCAGCATCGTTCTCGGATGATTTATTTTATCATCGGGATGATGATCGGGTCCTTGTATGCTATTATCATGGGACCGACAACTTTAGAACATGCCAAGGCGGCGATGAGTGTTCAGACGTTCCATCCGATTTTTTTCCTGATAGGAATTGTCATTTTATTTGGTTTGGAAAAAGTCAAATCCATCTCTGAAAAATAAAAATTGCAGAAGCAAGAACCTGTTAGATTTTTTGAGTCTTCCAGGTTCTTTTTCACATTTCTTACATATTCCTGTGATAAAATAGAAAAAACAGGAGGAATTCGCACGATGAGTGATTTGAAAATATTAGTTGTAGATGACGAGAGCAGAATGAGAAAGCTGGTAAAAGACTTTTTAGTGAGATCAGGATATCAGGTGTTGGAAGCTGCGGACGGAGAGGAGGCAGTGGATGTTTTCTTTTCGACGAAGGGAATTGATTTGCTGATTCTGGATGTGATGATGCCGAAGATGGATGGATGGGAAGTGGTCAAGGAGATTCGCAAAATTTCTTCCGTACCGATCATTATGTTGACGGCAAAAGATCAGGAACAGGACGAACTTCTGGGATTTGAACTGGGCGTAGACGAATATGTCTCAAAGCCGTTCAGCCCTAAAATTCTTGTGGCAAGAGTGGAGGCGATTCTTCGCAGAACCGTACAAAGTGAAGGTGAGTCCATGGAGGCTGGAGGAATCCTGATGGACGTAGGAGGTCATCACGTTTCGATTGGCGGCAAAAGTATTAATTTAAGCTACAAAGAATTTGAACTGCTGCAATATTTTATGTCCAATCAGGGGAAGGCACTGACCAGAGAGAGCATTTTGAATCAAGTATGGAATTATGATTATTTTGGAGATGCAAGAACCATTGACACTCATGTAAAGAAGCTGAGAAGTAAACTGGGAGAGAAAGGGTCCTATATTCATACGATTTGGGGTATGGGGTATAAATTTGAGGTTGACGGGAATTGAAAAAGAAATTTTTGAAAAATCAATCTATCAAAACAAAGATGACACTGATGCTGATTGTCATTATGACGTCTGTGATCCTTCTTTCTGTGCTGATTAATTTTACGATGCTGAAATCTTATTATATTATGAAAGAGAAGAAAAGTATTCGGGAGTCTTACCAAAAAATACAATGCATTTTTGAAAAGGATACGGTGCGCAAGTCGGATATTGACATGGTGGCGAAAAACTTCGATTACAGAATTTTAATCAATGATCCTTCCGGGCAGATTGTATATAGTTCCGAGGGAGAAAAGAGCATGATGTATCGGAGTCTTTGGAATATTCTCAAGGATAATATTGATAAGATCAGCAATCAGATCAATGCCCGGGGATATGCGGTGATGATTAACACCAATAAAAATATGGGAACCAGCATTAATCTGATGGGGTATCTGGATGGACAGTATACGGTAATTATCAGCACTCCGATGGAGAGTATTCAGACCAGTGCAAAGCTATCGGGACAATTTACATTATATGTGGGGCTGATTTTAATTGCAGGCGGGGCTGTGGCAATGTATCTGTACAGCAAGCGTTTTACAAAACCGATTGAAGAGATGGCGAAAGCGGCAAAACAGATGTCCAATTTAGATTTTGATGTGAAGGTGAATGATATCAGCAGAGATGAGCTGGGCAGACTTGGGAACAGCATCAACGAATTATCTTCCAGACTGGAACAGACCATATCGGAATTAAAAACGGCAAATAATGAACTGCAAAAGGATATTGAACAAAAAGTTCAGATTGATGAAATGCGAAAAGAATTTTTATCTCATGTATCGCATGAATTGAAAACGCCGATTGCTCTGATTCAGGGATATTCGGAGGGATTGCGGGATAATATTTTTGATGATGATGAAAGCAAAGAGTTTTATTGTGATGTCATTACAGATGAAGCGAAAAAGATGAACCGGATGGTGCAGAAACTCTTAACGTTAAATCAGATTGAGTTCGGCAGCAATCAGGTGGAGATGGAACGATTTGATATTACGGAACTGATTCAGAACATGGTGGATGCCAATAAAATCTTGTTGGAAAAAGAAGGCGTGGAAATTTTGTTTGAGGAACCTTCTGTTCATGTTTGGGCGGACGAATTTATGATCGAAGAAGTTGTCAGCAATTATTTGAGCAATGCGCGCAATCATGTCAGTGAGAATGGCAGAATTGAAGTCCGCTACTGCCAGCATGGAGGAAATCTGCGGGTCAAAGTGTTTAATACAGGAAAACATATTCCGCAGGAGGATATTGATAAATTGTGGGTGAAGTTTTATAAGGTTGATAAGGCAAGAACGAGAGAGTATGGCGGAAGCGGCATCGGTTTATCCATTGTAGAAGCGACGATGAGAGCCCATGGCAGAGACTATGGCGTGGCAAATGTAGACCATGGAGTGGAGTTTTATTTCGAGGTAGAAATGGCATAGGAAAAGGATGAAAAAATGATAAAAGATTTTAAGACACAGATAAAAGAAGCAGATTTGGTATTGGTAGGAATCGGGAGGGAGCTTTGTGCCGACAGACTGATTGATTTTGGAAAGGAGATAAAGAATCCGGGATATCAGGCGCTGATTGGAAAAGAAGATGCAGATTCTGTCTGGATGCGTACGGTGTATGAAAGGGAATTTTTGTATTCTATGGGAGAGGCAGATCAGTTCAGAGAACTGGAGCAGGTGTTGGATGGAACAGAATATTTTATTGTGACCAGTAATGATGATGGACTGCTCTATCATACGAAGTTGAAAAAAGATCATATAACAGCGCCCTGCGGGAACGGAGATTTTTTTCAATGCAGTCAGCCGTGTGAGGAACAGCTGTATCCGGCTCATCTGGGATTAAACGATTTGATTTCTCACTATGAGGAATGCGGGGAGATTGAACACCTGGAGTGTCCCAAATGTGGAGAGCGACTGATTTTCAATGTCCGTACAGAAGAAACAAAATCAGTTTATCTGGAGGGCGCCTATCTAAATTCCTGGGCGAATTATACAAAATGGCTGCAAAATACTTTAAATAAAAAGCTTTTTATATTAGAATTAGGAGAAGGGTTTGAAACACCAAGCCTGTTTCGGTGGCCATTTGAGAAAATGGCATTCTACAATGAGAAAGCATCCTTTGTGAGAGTACATCACTCTCTTTATCAAATTGGGAAGGAGCTGAAGAAGAAGGGAATTGCCATTCCGATGGACAGTCGTGAATTTTTGGGCATACATTAGGAAGAGAGGAGACGTTTCATTGATAGCAATTATTGATTATGATGCGGGAAATATAAAAAGTGTGGAAAAAGCGCTCCATTTTTTAGGAGAGGAAACAAGAGTCACAAGAGATCGTGACGAAATCCTTGGAAGTGATAAGGTGATTCTTCCGGGAGTCGGGGCTTTTGGAGATGCTATGGAAAAGATCCGAAGCTTCGGACTGGAGGATACGATTTACACAGTGGCAGAGAAAGAGATTCCGTTTCTGGGAATTTGCCTGGGGCTTCAATTGATGTTTGAAGAAAGCGATGAGGCGCCGGGAGTTTCCGGTCTGGGGCTTTTAAAAGGGAAGATTCTGCGAATTCCAAAGACCGGAGATCTGAAAATTCCTCATATGGGCTGGAATAGTCTTAAGACAAAGAAAGATTCTCGGCTGTTTCAGGGAATGACAGAGCATCCATACGTTTATTTTGTACATTCCTATTATTTGAAGGCAGAAGATCCGGGGATTGTTGCGGCGACCACCCAGTATGGAGTAGATATTGATGCATCGGTGGAGAAGGGAAATATATTTGCCTGTCAATTCCATCCGGAAAAGAGCGGTACCGTCGGACTGCAAATACTTCAAAATTTTATTTCATTATAGGGAGGGATGGACATGCATACAAAGAGAATTATTCCATGTCTGGATGTAAAAGGCGGACGAGTTGTAAAGGGCGTAAATTTTGTAAATTTGATAGATGCCGGAGATCCGGTTGCCGTTGGTGCAGCCTATGATCAGGCAGGCGCGGATGAATTGGTATTTCTGGATATTACAGCGTCATCCGATGCAAGAAACATTATGATTGATATGGTAAGAAAGGTTGCGGAGACTGTATTCATTCCTTTTACGGTAGGCGGCGGAATCCGTACAGTGGAGGACTTCAAAGCAATTCTAAGGGAAGGCGCGGATAAGATTTCGATTAATTCTTCTGCAATCAATACGCCGAATCTTATTAATGAGGCTGCAGATAAATTTGGAAGTCAATGTGTGGTTGTGGCAATTGACGCTAAGAAAAGAACCGACGCAGCCGGCTGGAATGTATATAAAAACGGAGGAAGAATTGATGTCGGTCTGGATGCCGTGGAATGGGCAATGGAGGCAGAGCGCCGTGGCGCCGGAGAAATTTTACTGACAAGCATGGATTGTGATGGGACAAAAACAGGATATGATAATGAGCTGACGCGGATCATAGCGGAAAATGTAGATATCCCGGTCATTGCATCGGGAGGAGCAGGGACAAAGGAACATTTCTATGATACCCTGACGGAAGGAAAAGCAGATGCGGCATTGGCAGCCTCTTTGTTTCACTTTAATGAATTAAAAATCTCTGATCTGAAAGATTATCTGGCAAAGCGGGGACTCAGTGTTCGACGATAATAGGAGGAAGTGTGTTTCGATGCAGCTGACGAAGGAGGACAAAGAAATGAATGCAAAAGCAAAAAAAGCAGAAGAAAATCATAAAAAAGGCTATAATTGTGCACAGGCAGTGGCATGTGCATTTTGTCAGGAAGCGGGCATTGATGAGGAGACGATGTTTAAGCTGACAGAAGGTCACGGACTTGGAATGGGAGGAATGGAAGGGACCTGTGGGGCAATCACAGGCGCTGTGGCTGTTTTGGGAGCCAAAAACAGCAGCGGAAATTTACAGAAGCCCAACTCAAAGGCAAATACATATCAGCAATCAAGAGAGCTGGTTCAACGTTTTAAGGAAAAAAATCAAGCGACGGTTTGTAAAGATCTAAAGGGCGTTGAAACAGGAAATATGTTAAGAGCCTGTTCGGATTGCGTAAAGGATGCTGCAATGCTGCTGGATGATATTTTGAATCGAGCAGAAAAATAAAACATGGCGTTTACGGAAGCAAAAAAGGCGCCGGGTGAAGATGTGAAAAGCAGATCAAGTTCCGCATGATTGCGGAATTTGATCTGCTTTGCTGTGTTTTGCGATAGGAAAGCTCTTAAGAATTTAAGTTTTTCTCTGCTGCGGAGAGCATTAGTTTGATTCGGTTGATCTGGTTAACTTCGCTGGCACCCGGATCATAGTCGATGGCAACGATGTTTGCCTCCGGGAAGGATTGACGAAGTTCTTTGATGACGCCTTTTCCGACCACATGATTCGGCAGGCAGGCAAAAGGTTGAGTACAAACGATATTCGGAGCTCCGCTGTGAATCAGTTCAATCATTTCACCGGTCAGGAACCATCCTTCACCGGTTTGGTTTCCGATGGAAACAAATGGTTTGGCGTAAGCTGCCAGATCTTTAATGTATGCAGGCGGCTCGAAGCGCCGGCTTTTGGCAAGCTCTTTTCGCAATGTCTGGCGATAACGCTCTACAATCCAAATTGCGGAATTGCTGATCATCGCAGATTTTTTGGATTTCCCAAGATAACGATACTTAAAGTTGCTGTTGTAGAAACTATACATAAAGAAATCTAACAAATCCGGTACAACAGCTTCAGCGCCTTCACGTTCCAACAATTCCACCAGATGATTGTTGGCATCGGGAAGGAATTTGACAAGAATTTCTCCAACAATTCCAACACGAGGTTTTTTAATATTTTTTAACGGAATCCGGTCAAAGTCCCGAATAATTCCCCGAATGTTTTTCTGGAAGGTAAAGAAATTACCGTTGGCAACGTCACGACGGCACTTGGCAGCCCATTGCCGATGAAGTTTATTAACGGAGCCCGGTTTTGCCTCGTAAGGTCTGGTTTTGTAGACAACTCTCATAAAAACATCTCCGTATATTACGGCTTGAACTGCACGGTTGAGCAGTCCAGGGGTAAAGGAAAATCCGCTGTTTTTTTCGATTCCCTGTGCGCTGAGTCCTACCACAGGAATATGTCCGTAACCTGCTTTTTCCAGAGCACGGCGGATAAAGCTGATATAGTTGGTTGCCCGGCATCCGCCGCCGGTCTGAGAGATAACCAGGGCAATTTTGTCAGTATCATACTTCCCGGATAATAAAGCGTTCATAAGCTGTCCGATGACAATCAAAGACGGATAACAAGCATCGTTGTTTACATATTTTAAACCGGTGTTTACATCATTCATGCCGCCCTGTTTTAGAACTTTTACGTTATATCCGCATGCCTTTAAAGCCGGCTCTAAGAATTCAAAATGAATCGGAGACATTTGCGGTACAAGAAGAGTATAATCTTTTCGCATCTCTTTGGTAAATTCCACACGTTTGATTGCAGCAGATACCGGTTTTGGCTCAATGCGGTGTTTTTTGCGGACACGAACCGCACTGATAAGAGAGCGGATTCGGATTCTGGCAGCACCTAAATTGTTAACCTCATCAATTTTTAAGACCGTATAAATACGACCGGATTTTGTTAGAATATCCTTAACAGTGTCTGTTGTAACTGCATCCAGACCGCAGCCGAAGGAGTTCAGCTGAATAACCTCCAGTTGTTTATTTGATTTTGCATAGTTTGCGGCGGCATATAATCTGGAATGATACATCCATTGATCCTGTACATTTAACGGACGTTCTACTTTTGATAAATGGGAAATGGAGTCTTCTGTTAAAACGGCAATGCCATAGGAATTAATTAATTCTGGAATGCCATGATGGATTTCGGGATCAATGTGGTAAGGGCGTCCGCATAAAACAATACCAGTTCTGCCGGTTTCGGCAAGATATGCCAAAACCTCCTCCCCCTTGTTTTGAATATCCGTGCGAACTTGATCCAGTTCCTCGTAAGCTAAAGTAACTGCGCGCTCAACTTCTTCCAAAGAAAGAGAATAAGATTCTTTCAATTCTTCAAATAAACGTGATTTTAAGGCTTCTTCATTATCCAATGCGAGGAATGGATTCATAAAATGAATGTTTTCAGTGGAAAGTTCTTCCATATTATTTTTGATATTCTCCGCATAGGAGGTGACGATTGGGCAATTATAGTGATTATTCGCGCCCTCTGTTTCGTTTCGTTCATATGGGATGCACGGATAAAAAATATCTTTGATCCCCTGCTGAATCAGCCACATAACATGTCCGTGCGCAAGCTTTGCCGGATAGCACTCGGATTCGCTTGGAATAGATTCGATTCCGAGTTCATAGATCTTGCGGGAAGATTCCGGTGAAACGATTACCCGAAATCCCAGTTCTGTAAAAAAGGTATGCCAGAACGGGTAATTTTCGTAAATATTCAGCACTCTCGGAATTCCGATGACACCGCGGGAAGCTTCCTTTTCGGGAAGCGGCTCATAATCAAAAGTGCGGTGAAGCTTATAATCATATAAATTTGGAATATTTTCTTCGTTGGGTTCTTTTCCAATTCCACGTTCGCAGCGATTTCCGGTAATATAGCGGCGTCCATTGGAAAATTTGTTGATTGTCAGAAGACAATGGTTGGTACATCCTTTGCATCGTGTCATGGAAGTATCTACGCTCATGGCAAAAATTTCTTCCAGAGGAAGCATCGAAGTTTCCATCCCCTTTTCATAGCGTTCTCTGGCAATCAGCGCTGAACCAAATGCTCCCATAATCCCGGCAATATCGGGACGGACTGCATGACATCCGGAGATGCGCTCAAAGCTGCGAAGGACCGCATCGTTATAAAAGGTACCGCCCTGTACGACAATGTGCTTTCCAAGGTCAGATGCATCGGTAAGTTTAATGACTTTATATAAAGCATTTTTGATGACAGAGTAAGCAAGGCCGGCGGAAATATCACCGACACCTGCGCCCTCTTTTTGTGCCTGCTTTACCTTGGAGTTCATAAAGACTGTACAGCGGGAACCAAGATCAATTGGATGTTTTGCTGTCAGGGCAACTTTTGCAAACTCCTCCACAGAGTGATTCAAAGATTTGGCAAAGGTTTCAATAAAGGAACCGCAGCCGGAAGAGCATGCTTCGTTTAGCTGCACATCATCTACGACGCCATTTTTAATGCGAATGCACTTCATATCCTGTCCGCCGATATCCAAAATACAGTCCACCTCCGGATCAAAAAAGGCTGCCGCATAATAATGTGCAATGGTCTCCACCTCGCCAAAATCCAGATTGAGGGCGGCTTTGATCAAATGTTCCCCATATCCGGTGGAACAAGAAGATACGATGTGGGCAGTGCCCGGCATTTTGGCATCGATTTCGTGAAGCGCTTCAATTACCGCGTGAAGAGGACTTCCGTTATTGTTATTATAATAACTATAGAGAAGCTCTCCGCCTTCACCGGCTAAAGCAACTTTGGTTGTGGTGGAACCGGCGTCAATTCCCAGATAACAATTGCCCTGATATGTAGCTAAATCCCCCCGTTTGACCACGTGGCGGTTATGTTCTTTGACAAAATTTTTATATTCCTGCTCGCTGCCAAACAGAGGCTCCAGACGATCGACTTCCTGCTGAAGCTGAATTTTTTTCTCAAATTGATTTAAGAGGTGTTCAAAATCTGTTGAGATTTCCTCTCTGGCATTGAGAGCTGCTCCCACAGCCGCAAATAAATGGGAGTGGACAGGGGCTATAATTTCCTCATCTTTCAAATTCAGCGTGCGAATAAACGCATTTTTAAGCTCTGTCAGAAAGTGAAGGGGACCGCCCAGAAAGGCAACATTTCCGCGGATTGGCTTTCCGCATGCAAGACCGCTGATGGTCTGGTTGACTACAGCCTGAAAGATGGAAGCCGCAAGGTTTGGTTTGGTAGCTCCCTCATTAATCAATGGCTGAATGTCTGTTTTTGCAAATACGCCGCAGCGCGCGGCAATTGGGTAAATGGTGTCATAGCTTTTGGCGTATTCGTTTAAACCGGCGGCATCGGTCTGGAGAAGGGAGGCCATCTGGTCGATAAACGAACCAGTTCCTCCGGCACATACACCGTTCATTCTCTGATCGATTCCGTGGGTAAAGTAGATAATTTTTGCATCTTCACCGCCAAGTTCAATGGCGACATCTGTGTGGGGTGCGTAGTCCTGCAGGGCAGTGGATACGCAGACGACCTCCTGGCAAAACGGAATCTCTAAATAAGAGGAGATAGAAAGTCCGCCTGAGCCGGTAACGGTTGGAGCAAAAATGGTTTCTCCAATCTGATCCCTGGCTTTTTGTAATAAGGAAGCCAGAGTTTCCTGAATTTTTGCAAAATGTCTTTGATAGTCGGAGAAAAGTATATTATGTTGTTCGTCAATAACAGCAACTTTCACTGTTGTTGAACCGATATCAATTCCTAATCGTTTCATCTTCTCGTATACCTGCTTTCTTTCAAGGTTGCAAATTATCTATTATGGTATTTTACAAAAATACCGTAACATTATATTTATTATAAACATTCTGGACATAATTGCAAATGGAATCTTTTTATTTTAACGGAAAAATTACCTATAAAACATTTCAATGCAGGGTCTGTTTTTCGCATAAAACCGCAAATACATTATAATCCTTCTGCAAATGTGACATTATAATTAATAACTATTACTATTGTTGAAAGGGGAGCGGATATGAAAAAATTTGTATGTTCTGTATGCGGTTATGTTCATATGGGGAAGAAAGTCTGCGGTACTGTGAATTCACCAGTGTCCAAGAGGGTATAAAATTAAGAAAAACGGAAACAATAATGGAAACATTTGAATCTGCGGGCATAGTCTAATAAAAAAGCAGAGGAATGAACAATGGCGGAACGAAAATGTTTAGGAAGTGTCTATGTAGTAAAAGAAAAGGATACTCTATATCAGATTGCGAAGCAATATGGGATACGGGTAAAGGATATTATGCGACATAATCCTTTTGTAAATGTGTATAATCTTCAGCCGGGAGATGAATTGTGTATTCCTGGTTTTACTCCGGTGATCCAGGGAGCTTTTGTTCCATATGTGGTAAAAAAAGGAGATACCGTTCTTGGTATAGCAAAATCTAACAAAACAACGGTAGAAAATTTGGCAAAATCTAACAAAACAATTAGGGATTTGACCTTGCCGGTTGGTACAGTAGTGTTAATTGACAAAGCAAAATGAGTTCTTTATAATGAAGTAAGACCAAATGGATAAAAATTCAAAATAGCAAAAGTGATGAGACAGGGATGGCATAAAAGGCAGATTCCTGTTTTGACACAATATTATGGGACATGTTGTGCCATGGGAAAGGAGCGGACAATGATTAAATATTATCGCACGATGGACCATCAGATCCATGAAATCAGTGAACCGATGGAAGGTGCATGGATATCGTTGATTCACCCCACAGCAGCAGAACTTGCCCAAATTGCTATGGAATATAAGATTGACATAGATGATTTGAGAGCTCCTCTGGATGAAGAAGAACGCTCTCATATTGAGGTAGAGGAGGGATATACTTTAATTATTGTGGATGTCCCGACAACCGAGGAACGCAAGGAAAAAGAATATTTTGTCACAATTCCGTGCGGTATTATTTTGACAGAGAAGGTGATTATTACCGTCTGCCTGATGGATACGGCGGTATTAACAGATTTTCGCGATGGAAGGGTCCGGAATTTTTGGACATTTAAGAGGACACGGTTTATTTTGCAGATTCTGTACCGCAATGCTTCTCTTTATCTTCAATATCTGAGAGTCATTGATAAAAAGAGTGATTCCGTAGAAAAACAGCTTCATATTTCCACAAAGAATCAGGAATTAATTGAGCTGCTGGAGCTGGAAAAGAGTTTGGTATATTTTTCAACTTCATTGCGCTCCAATGAACTTGTTTTAGAAAAGTTATTGAAAATAGAGAAAATTAAACAGTATCCGGAGGATGAGGAGCTGTTGGATGACGTTATCATTGAGAATAAACAGGCAATTGAGATGGCGGATATCTACAGTAATATTTTAAGCGGGACGATGGATGCCTATGCCTCTGTTATTTCCAATAATCTGAATATTGTGATGAAAGTATTGGCCGTGATTACCATTGTCATGTCCATTCCGACAATGATAGCCAGTTTTTGGGGAATGAATGTACCGGTTCCAATGGCGGATTCTCCTTATGGCTTTGCGGTTCTTGTGGTGATCTCCTTGATTTTGACCATTGTCGGGGGATATATCTTAGGAAAGAAAAACATGTTTTAAGAAAGGGTTTTTATGTGGCTGAATAAATTAGAAAAGAAGTTTGGAAAGTTTGCGATCCCCAATCTGCCGATGGTGATTGTCATATTATATGCGGCAGGGTATGTAATACAGATGGTATCTCCTTCCTTATATTATATGCTAAAGCTGAATCCATATCTGATTCTTCACGGACAGGTCTGGAGATTGATTACGTTTTTAATGGTTGGACCGGATTCCAGTTTGATTTTTATTCTTTTTGTATTGTTCTTTTATTATTCAATCGGAGTTTCCTTGGAACAAGTGTGGGGAACGTTTCGGTTTAATATGTACTATTTCATCGGAGTGTTGGGAACGATTCTCGGAGCGTTTCTTACATATGGAGTGCTGACCTTTTTCTATGGGGAAATGTATGGCGCTTCAGTATATATGGATACCTTTTACTTGAATATGACTTTGTTTTTAGCCTATGCGGCGATGTTTCCGGACATGCAGGTATATTTGTACATGATTTTGCCGATCCGTGTCAAATGGCTTGCTTATTTGGACGGGGCATATCTCGCGTATATTTTTCTCTTCTCAGGCTTTACAGCACAGGGAATTTCAGTTAAAGTATCCATTGTAGCAGCTTTATTAAATTTCTTGCTGTTTTTCTTCTCTATGAAAAGAATCAGAAGCCGGGGCGCTGCCTTTGCGCAAAGAACGGTTCAGAAAAAAAAGAGCCGGGACTTTCAAAAGAAGCAGGTTGTTCCGAAGAAGAAAAACGGTGCGCTGCATGAATGTGCAGTGTGCCATCGAACAGAATTGGATGATCCGACATTGGAGTTTCGATACTGTTCAAAATGCGATGGGGATTACGAATACTGTCAGGATCATTTATTTACCCATAAGCATGTGAAAAAGTGAGATACTAATATCTATATATGAAAGCAAAAGGAGAATATTATGCTAACGAAAAAGACAAAAATTATTTGTACCATGGGTCCTGCAACGGACGATGATGCTGTATTAAAGCAGCTGATGATAGAGGGAATGGATATTGCGCGACTGAATTTCTCTCATGGAGATCATGAAGAACAGCTGGGAAGAATTAAAAGAATTAAAAAATTCAGAGAAGAACTTGGATTGCCAATTGCAATTTTGCTTGATACAAAGGGGCCGGAAATCCGTACTGGATTGCTGTCAACCGATGATGACGTAGAGTTGGTGGAAGGACAGGACTTTGTTCTGACAACAAGAGAAGTAGATGGAACCAATGAAATTGTCAGCATTACATACGCTGAACTTCCAAAAGACGTAGAAACAGGAAATACAATTCTGATTGACGATGGTCTGATTGAACTTCATGTGAAAGAAATTAAGGATGGCACGGACATTGTCTGTGAGGTAGTCAATGGAGGAATGCTGGGAAGCCGTAAAGGTGTCAATGTACCAAATGTTCGAGTGAATCTTCCGTCCATCACAGAAAAGGATAAGGCAGATATTGAATTTGGTTTAGAGAATGGAATTGATTTTATTGCGGCATCTTTTATCCGAAATGCAGCGGCGGTGGAAGAAATTAAAGAGATCATCGGAGCGCACAATATGCATGTGGGTGTGATTTCTAAGATTGAAAATATTGAAGGTGTGGAACACATTGAAGAGATTATTCAGGCGTCTGCTGGAATTATGATTGCCCGCGGAGACCTTGGTGTGGAGATTCCGGCGGAAGAAGTACCGTTTATGCAGAAAGCCATTATCAAAAAATGCAACAATGCATTTAAGCCGGTTGTCACAGCGACACAGATGTTAGATTCTATGATTCGCAATCCACGCCCGACAAGAGCAGAGGTGACAGATGTTGCCAATGCAATTTATGATGGAACCGATGCGATCATGTTATCCGGTGAAACAGCAAAAGGAAAGCATCCGGTAGAAGCAGTTCGTATGATGAACCAGATTGCAATTTCCACAGAACTTCATTTGGATACGAAGATCAAAGACTATCGTCCGATTTATGTAAATCGTGGAATTTCAGCGGCAGTTGCTTATTCCGCAGTACAGACTGCGCATAATATTAATGCAAAATGTATTCTGGCATCCAGCATGTCTGGATTTACGGCGAGAATCGTATCAAAATTCAAACCGGATGCACAGATTATCGGACTGTCTCCAGATGAAGCAGTGGTTCGTCAGATGCAGATTTATTGGGGGGTTCGTCCGTTCAAATCTCATAAGGCAGAAACAACCAAGGATCTTTTGGATGAGGCAACGGATATCGTTTTGGAGGCAGGTCTGGCTGAGCAGGATGATATTCTTGTGTTAACCGGCGGAGGACCGGCAGATCACCGTGGAAAAGGTGTCACAAATATGTTGAAAGTCGTTAAAATTGGCGAGTAATCGACAAGATTATATGTTAAAATGGGGATGTAGCAATGCATCCCCATTTTCTTAAAGCAGGTGAAAGAATGAAGATCGCGGAACATGTATACATATCAGAAATCTTAAGATCGCAGAAATACAGATTGATGGAACGGATTCGGCAGGGAAAAAGGATTCCGGTTCTATATTGTATCACTCTGCCTGTTTGGAATTGGAGTGTTCTGGAAATTTATGAATATAATCAGCTTTTGTCAGCTTTTTACAGAGAAAAAGAGATGGTGATCGTCGGTATGGCGGCAGGAAAAGAAGATGCTCTGGTAGTGTTGAGACGTATTGTGGATCGGCTGTACCGGGAAGACTGTCTGGAAAATGCGGATATCTATTTTAATGGAGAAGTAAAATCATGAGTATTATTTTTGTTGCTTTAAAAATATTAGGGATACTGATTTTGATTCCGGTGGCGCTTCTCCTGATACTTTTGCTTTGTCCAATTTGCTATCAGGCAGAGGGTGAGTTTGATGGGAACAAACTGAGAGGAAAGCTTCGATTTTCATGGGCTCTGGTGATTGTAAGGGGAAGGCTTCTCTATAATGATGAGATGGAGTTTGGAATCCATGTGTTTGGGATTCCTATGTACCGGTCAGATTCCCGGAGGTGGTCCTTGTTTGGCTCAGAAGAAAAAGAAACATCTTTAGAGCAGCGCTCAGAAAAAGAGGGAGTGAAATCGAAGCCGCCGAAAGAGAAGAAAAAGGATCCGAATACTGAGGCAGTTTCAGACAAGGAGCGAGACACGGAAGATGTCTTCGATCTTGTGTGGGAGGGAGAAGAAAAGAAAGCGAAAAAAGAAACGCCGCAAAAGCTTGAAAAACCGGTAAAAGATCAAAAAAAAATCGTAGATTTCTTTCAAAAGTGTTATAATAAGCTTAAAAGTATTCCAAAGAAAATTCAAGAATTTACAGAAAAGATGGAAGCTGTGGGAGAAGCTTTTGGAGATGAGAAAATTCAGAATGCCGTTGTCAGAATCAAAACCTATGGTTTTGACGGAATTCGTCTTTTACTTCCCCAGAAAATAAAAGGACATCTTGTATTCGGGACCGATGATCCGGCGCTGACCGGAAAAATACTTGGCTTGATTGCGGCAATCATGCCGGCAAGTGCCCGTTATTTTGAAATCACACCGGATTTTTCAAGGGAAATTCTGGAAGGGAAGGTTCTGGTTCGAGGAAGGATCCGACGATATAGAATATTGATGTTATTGTGGAAGATTTTCAGAGATAAAGATTTGTTGAAGCAAAAAGACCGTGTGATCACAATGTTAGGAGGTTGACATGATGAATAAGGAGAATTTAAAGGATACGGTGGGATCGCTGTTTGATGGGATGGAAAGCTTTCTGACCTCAAAGACTGTTGTGGGAGAACCAATCTATATCAACGATACGATCATTTTGCCATTGGTCGATGTATCCTTTGGGATGGGAGCAGGAGCTTTTGCGGCGGACAAAAAAAATCGCAGCGGAGGCGGAATCGGAGGAAAAATGACGCCGAGCGCCGTTTTGGTGATTCGCAATGGACAGACCAAGCTGGTCAATGTAAAGAATCAGGAAACCATCGTAAAGCTTTTAGATATGGTACCAGATGTCATTGATAAATTTACAAAAAAGGAAGAGACTTTGGAAGATATCGTAGAAGACTTGGAAAAAGAACAAAAAAAAGAAAAATAAGGATGGAGAAGACGCCCGGAAACAATTCTTTAAAATGGTTTTCGGGATTTTCTATGATATAGGAAAGTTTTTACATTTTTTTATCATAAAATGCTTGCGGGATGTAGAGAGTTCGAGACAGACTTGTCCGATTTGTTCTGATAATTAGGAAATTTGGAACATAAATTGCAGGCGGTGCATAGAATATATCAGGTGGGATTTTGTCTGCATTGTGGACTGCGATTCCAAGCGAAGGCTCATGGATGTGTTTTGAATATAAGGTCTTGAGGTGAAAATATGAAGCGTGTATGGGGAATTGGCTTTTTCTTTTTTGGACTGGGGTTACAGGTTGGATTATGTATTGACCATAGTCTGACGCAGGTGATTATGGGATGCGGATGTATCGTCATTGCATATTGCCTTTTTTTTCATTGATTTTTCAAAGACGTTTGTAATTGATGCAAAAGAGTGATAAAGATGTGGCAGAATGAACATACTAATAAAGACAAGGAATTCATTTCCTGAAAAATCACCGGAAGCGCCAAAAGGCACATTCCGGGATGGTAAGCGAACGCCAAGGTTCCGGACAAGCCCGGACTTTGACTCATCGCTATCGCAAAGAAAAAAGAACCATTCTGCAATGGCTCTTTTGTGGTTCTATATTAAATAAATTGTAAATGCTTATGCACGCTCAACCTTACCGGATCTTAAGCATGAAGTACAAACGTACATTTTTTTTGCTGCACCATTTACTTTTACTTTTACGGATTTAATATTTGATTTCCACATTTTGTTTGATCTTCTATGTGAATGGCTCACTGCATTTCCAAAATGAGCGCCTTTGCCACAAATAGCACATTTTGCCATGTTAGCACCTCCTTTTCCAATCTTATCCCTGTTACATTCCAGGCTCGACAACTATTACATTCTAACAGATTGATTATGAAAAATCAAGATGAAATTTGCTTTTCTTTGAATTCTTTTGCCTTTGGACTGGACGGATTTCAAAGGATAAGGTATACTCATATTATATATGAATTCTCATTTGGAGGTATAATTTATGAAAGGACATATGAATACAAAGAATGGAGAGATTTCCATTGAAAATCAGGTGATCGCAAAATATGCAGGGATCTGTGCCCTTGGGTGTTTTGGTATCGTAGGCATGGCGATGGTCAATGTAAAGGATGGGATTGCCAAGCTTCTCACCAGAGACAATATCCGCAAGGGCGTTTTCGTTTCTGTCAATCATAATAAGATCACAATTGACTTCCATATTATTGTATCTTATGGAGTTTCCATTTCTACGGTTGCCAGCAATCTCATGGAGTCTGTAAAATACCGGGTAGAGGAATTTACAAGCCTGGAGGTAGAACGGATTAATATTTACGTTGAAGGCGTAAAAGATATTGGATAATGAGAAATATGGAGGCAAAGAAAAAAATGAATCAAATAGATGCGGCATTGCTGCAGAAGATGTTAATTGGCGGAGCAAAGCGTTTAGAGGCGCATAAAGAATATATTAATGAGTTGAATGTCTTTCCGGTACCGGACGGTGATACCGGAACCAATATGACCATGACCGCGATAGCGGCAGCCAAGGAGGTTGCGAATACCCCAGAGCTTACAATCAAGGAAGTAGCCAGAGGGTTGTCCAGTGGTTCCTTAAGAGGTGCCAGAGGAAATTCCGGTGTTATTTTGTCACAGCTGTTCCGAGGATTTTATAAGGGGGTCAAAGATCAGCAGGTTCTTACAACAGAAGCGGTTGCGGCAGGATTTAAAAATGCCGTAGATACCGCTTATAAAGCAGTGATGAAGCCGAAAGAAGGAACCATTCTTACGGTAGCCAAGATAACGGCGGAGAAAGCGGTTCGCTGTGCCAGAACAACGCAGGATTTTGAAAAGTTTGCTGCAGTCGTTCTCAAGGAAGCCAATGAAATTCTGAAACAGACACCGGAGATGCTTCCGGTTTTAAAAGAAGCAGGTGTTGTAGATTCCGGCGGACAAGGGCTGGTAGAGTTTTTAAGCGGAGCAGTGGACGTTTTAATGGGAAAAGAAATCGATGTTTCGATGGTTCCGAAATCTTCCGGACAGCCTGTGGTTTCTGAGCAGCCGATTTCTGAAAAAGAAATCAAATTTGGCTACTGTACAGAGTTTATCGTAGTGACCAAAAAAGAGCTGACTCAGAAGGAGGAGCAGGAATTTAAAGCTTTTCTCACAGAGATTGGAGATTCGATTGTTGTGGTAGCAGATGAAGAGATTGTGAAAGTTCATGTGCATACCAATCATCCCGGGAAGGCAATCGAGAAGGGGCTGACTTTTGGCGAGCTTTCCAATATGAAAATCGACAATATGAGAGAAGAACATCGGGAAAGACTGGGATTGAATGCACAAAATAAGGATTCCGAAAACCAAGAGACATCCCAGGGACCAAAAAAAGATTATGGCTTTGTTGCCGTTTCCATCGGCGAAGGGATGAATGAGATTTTTAAAAGCCTTGGAGTAGATTCTCTCATTGAGGGAGGACAGACGATGAATCCAAGTACAGAAGATATGCTCAATGCCATTGAGAATGTGCACGCAGAGACTGTGTTTGTTTTCCCGAATAACAAAAATATTATTTTGGCAGCAACGCAGGCGCAGTCGTTGATTGAAGATAAAACAGTCGTAATCATTCCAACAACAACAGTTCCGCAGGGACTTTCCGCGATTATTGGATTCGAGCCGGAACAGGATGCGAAGACCAATGAAGAAACAATGAAAGAGATCATTGCGTCTGTGAAAACCGGAGAGATCACATATGCGGTCCGTAATACCTCAGTCAATGGGATGGAAATCAAAATTGACGATATTATGGGAATTGACGATGACGGAATTCAGAAGGTTGGAAACAGTATCTCTGATGTGACGCTGGAATTGCTTGATAAGATGGTAGATGAAGACAGTGAATTGATTTGCATTTACTATGGACAAGATACCACAGAGGAACAGGCGGAAGCGCTGCTGCAAAAGGTTGAGGAAACCTACGGCGACTGTGATGTGCAGTTGGAGTACGGAGGACAGCCGGTTTATTATTTCCTTCTGTCTGTAGAGTAAGATAAAGAAAAGGAAACTCAGAGATTTAAAAAGAATGCAAGTGAATCAAATGGCAGCGGCACCGACCAAATGCGAGTCAGGACTGCTGTCATTTTTGATTTGACAGATTAGGAGTATCCTATGGATGGAACAACCAGTATTTTAGAATTGAAGGGAATCGGAGAAAAAACAGCGGCGGCTTTTGGAAGACTGGGGATTCAAAGTGTAGATCATCTAATTGGCATGTACCCGAAATATTATCTGACCTATGAAGATCCGAAAGATATTTGCGACTTGGAAATCGGACAGAGAGTCTCTGTTTCAGTGCGGATTTGTTCGGAAGTCCATGTACAGTATGTGCGGAGGATGAAGCTTGTAACGTGTCTCGGAAGAGATCATACCGGAACAATCACCCTTGTGTGGTACAACATGCCGTATTTGAAAAAGCAGATTCATCAGGGCGGAGATTATATTTTTTGCGGAACTCCCGTTTTTAAAAACGGTCGGATCACAATAGAACATGCGGAAATTTTTACTCAGGAAGATTACAGGAAAAAACAAGAGACGCTCCAGCCGGTTTATCCGTTGACTGGCGGGCTTACCAATAAGATTGTTTCAAAAGCGATCCGTCAGGCGGAACGCTATATGAAAGCGATTCCTGAATATCTTCCCGAGACAATATTGCAAAAGTATCATCCTATGAATTACAGCGATGCCATTTGGAACATCCATTTTCCGGAGTCAAAAAAGCAGCTCATTGAAGCCAAAAAGAGGTTGATTTTCGATGAATTTTTTATCTTTATCTCCGCAATGCACATGATTTCCTCCGACGAAAAAGAAGATGGGGAGGGATATGTGATTCCGGTCTGTGAAGAGGTTAAGAAGCTGCTTGATCGTCTCCCTTACCAATTAACCGGAGCACAGAAACGGGCGCTGCGTGAAATGGCAAAAGATTTGAAATCAGGGAAAGTGATGAATCGTCTGGTGCAGGGAGATGTGGGGTCCGGAAAGACCATTTTGGCAGTAATTTTGCTTTTTATGTGTGCAAAAGCGGGATATCAAGGCGTCTTAATGGCCCCCACAGAGGTTTTGGCAAACCAGCACTATGAGACGTTTCAAGAACTTTTGAATCCGTTTGGAATTCGCACGGTTCTTTTGACGGGATCGACCAAGGCAAAAGAAAAACGAGAAATATATGATGCTGTGAAAAGTCATCAGGTGGATCTTATCATAGGAACTCATGCGGTGATTCAGGAAAAAGTAACGTATCACAAATTAGCGCTGGTAGTTACAGACGAACAGCACCGGTTTGGCGTGCGGCAGAGACAAAGTCTGTCTTTGAAAGGGGAAAAGCCTCATGTACTGGTGATGAGTGCGACGCCGATTCCAAGAACCTTAGCCATTATTCTTTATGGGGATTTGGACGTTTCCATCATTGACGAAGTTCCGGCGGAACGTCTCCCGATTAAAAACTGTGTGGTAAACACCAATTATCGGCCGACGGCTTATCGTTTTTTGACGAAGCAGGTGCAACAGGGACGTCAGGTTTATATTATTTGTCCGATGGTAGAGGAAAGTGAAACAATGGAGGGCGAAAATGTAATGCAATACGCAGAAATGTTAAAAAATAATCTTCCTCCATCCGTAAGGATCTGCTGTCTCCACGGAAAAATGAAGTCTGCACAGAAACAAAAAGTTATGGATGAATTTTCCGAAGGAAAGATTGATGTTTTAGTGTCTACGACCGTTGTGGAAGTTGGGGTGAATGTACCCAACGCCACGGTGATGATGGTAGAGAATGCCGAAAGATTTGGACTTGCGCAGCTCCATCAGCTGAGGGGACGTGTGGGAAGAGGAAGGCATCAGTCCTATTGTATTTTTATGACAGGGTCCAGGAAGAAAGAAACGATGCGCAGGCTTGAGGTGCTGAATCGATCCAACGACGGATTTTATATTGCAAATGAAGATTTAAAGTTGCGGGGACCGGGGGACTTTTTCGGAGTACGCCAGAGTGGAATGATGGATTTTGTTTTGGCAGATATTTATACTAATGCAGATCTTTTGAAGCAGGCATCAGATGCAGTCAGAGAACTGGAGGAAGAGGGATTTGATTTTTCGAGACTTCAAAACAGTCGCTTGGAAAAACAGATCAGTCTTGCCAAAAACTTATAAAGGAGGAAGTTCAATGGAACGTTTTTATGTAAGGTTTACGGGAAGAGTGCAGGGAGTGGGATTTCGGTTTTTTGCAGCAATGAATGCAGAACGATGTCATTTAACCGGATGGGTCAAAAATATGTCTGACGGCTCTGTGACAGCGGAAGTTCAGGGAAATTCCTTTGAGTTAAAACAGTTTCTTACTCTGATGCAGGAAGGAAATCGTTTTCTCAGAATTGACCGGATCGAAAAAGAGGAGCGGCCTTTTGTGGAAAAAGAAAAAGGGTTTCATGTGCGATACTGATGAAAATAAAAAATTCCAGACTATGAAAAAACTCCCAGAGTATCTTTTGTGTCTTAGAGCATACTATGATTGTAACAAAAAACAAGACAAAAGAAATGGAGGACTTTCAAAATGGAAGAACGAACTTCAGCAAGAAGCAAAGGAACAAACAGAGTTGAGGTACCAGAAGCAAGAGGAGCTTTGGACAGATTTAAGTTTGAGGTTGCAAATGAAATTGGGGTAGACTTAAAAGAAGGATACAACGGACATCTGACAACTGCACAGGCAGGTTCTGTCGGAGGAGAAATGGTTCGTAAAATGATCCGCAGACAGGAAGAGGAAATGTCCCGATAGGATAACAAACGATAATCTTTAGAATGATAGATGCCGGAATTCTTGGGGAAACAGGAATTTCGGCATTTATTTTTATAATATCGGAAAGTTTTGACCTTCCTATTTTTTTTGAGACGGTGCGGACTCTGCTTTGTTCTTGACAAAATTTTTGTATATAATACAATAGAAGAAAAGTAAAAAGGAATGTTGATCTATGAGAGTCATATCAGGAAGTGCAAAAAGTTTGAAGTTAAAGACCATCGAGGGAATGGAAACAAGACCGACGCAGGATCGTATTAAGGAAACCTTGTTTAATATGATACAATATCATGTGGCAGGATGTCTTTTTTTGGACTTATTTGCAGGCAGCGGAGGAATTGGAATTGAGGCCTTAAGCAGAGGAGCAGATCAGGCCTATTTTGTAGAAAAGGCAAAAAATGCGGTATCCTGCATTCGTGAGAATTTAAAATATACAAATCTGGAAGCAAAGGCTGTCGTCATGGCAGCGGATGTGCAGTCGGCAATTCGCACGCTTGAAAAGCGGGGAATCGTGTTTGATTATATTTTTATGGATCCGCCGTACAAGAAGGGCTGGGAGCAGCGGATTCTTGCACTGCTTGACCGGTCGTCGATTTGCGGCAATCATACGGTTGTTATTGTGGAGTCTTCCGTGGAGACTGTGATTTTGGAAAAAGATTATAAGAATCTCAAAGTAGAGAAGATAAAAAAATATAAGACCAATCAACATACATTTTTAAAAAAATCACGGGAGGATTCTTAAGATGAGTATTGCCGTTTATCCGGGAAGCTTTGATCCGATTACATATGGACATCTTGACATTATTGAACGTTCTGCTAAGGTATTTGATAAGCTGATCATTGCTGTTCTAACCAACAGCGCTAAAAAACCAATGTTTACTCTGGATGAAAAAATAGAGATGATTCAGGAGACAACAAAACACCTGAAAAACGTGGAGGTACAATCGTTTTCGGGGTTATTGGTTGATTTTGCAAAGCAGCAGAATGCGGCAGTGTCCGTACGGGGACTCCGGGCAGTCACAGACTTTGAGTATGAACTTCAGATTGCACAGACCAACAGCAGACTAAATAAAGATTTGGACACCATGTTTTTTACAACCAGTATTGAGTATTCTTATGTAAGTTCCACAATTGTAAAGGAAATTGCGTCTTATCACGGGGATGTGTCAGAAATGGTTCCGCCTTACGTAGAGGAATGTCTCAAAGCAAAGTATAATTTAAAGGAGGCATAGAAGGAAGATGAGTGAAAAATATTTACACGAGATGATTGATGATATTGAGGTTTTAATTGACGAGGCAAAGCCGGCGCGGTTCAGCCCGGGAAAAATTAACATTGATAAAGACGTTTTAGTAACGGTCATTGAGGAGCTGAGAAAACAGATTCCGGGGGAGATTGAGCGCAGTCATAAAATTATCTTAAGCAAGGATGCAATTTTAGAGGATGCGCGTGCGAAAGCTCAAAACATTGTAAATCAGGCTGCAAAAGAAGCCGGGGAGTTAATTGATCACAATGAGATTGTGGAGATGGCAAAGATGCGTGCAGACGAGATTGAAACCAATGCCAGAGAGACTGCCCGTGCGGTTGTACATAATGCCAACGAGGAGGCGGATCAGATTCGAGCCGGGGCGCTTCGCTATGTCAATGAAATTATGGAAGATGTGCAGGGGTATGTTTCCAGTGTTCGGGAGGCACAGCAGAGTGTCTTTGATCAATTGCTTTCTGCGTTGGACTCTGATTTGAAATCCATACAATCCAATGCAAAAGAAATTGAAGAACAACTATCCGGAGTCTCAATGACGCAGGCTAAAACGAGAACGGTTGAAGATTTCATCTCTGACGAGGGTTGACGGCGAAAACAGCGCTAAAACAAAAACCATGCCAGAAGGAAACTTAGGATTGCAAATGTGGTTTTTGTAAACAGGTATTTTCTGAAAGATAGATTTCCCAAACGGCAGACGCTCATGGTTTGAGCCATAGCGGATAAACCTCCGAAGGAGCTGACAGCGCAGAGTATAGAGGCTTTTGTCTGCAGAGAGATCTGCATCGAACCAAAATGTGTCACGGCAGTGGTGATCTCAAGAATACCGATCATAAAATCTGTGAGATAAGGCACAGGATCCAGAACTTTTAAAAGATTTGCACCGATGGAAAAGATCATAATATAAATACCGACAGAGAAGATGGAACGCAGACTGTCAAAAATGATCTCATCCATCGTTTTTTGTGTTAACAAAGATGTTTTGATTTGACGGTCAAAAAACATCTTTTTTTTCTTTGCATTTGCCATAAGATAAAGGAAATAACAAAGATTTGGAGTGTAGAGGCAAAGAAAAAAGAGGGGGATGGATAATTGATCCTTTAGAATGAGCGTCAGGGTATAACCGATGGTGAACATGGGGCTGACATTATTGCACACCGCAAGAAGGCTCTGTCCTTCTTTTTTTGTGTAAGAACCAGATCCAATTAGATCATTGATAATTTTTGCACCGAGAGGATATCCGCAGAAAAAACCAAGAATCAGCGTATAGGCAAGATCTCGGTTCAGCCAGGCAAAACGGCGATAGATTGGGAAAAATAAGTAAGAAACCAAATAGAAAGCGTGATATTTATTCATAATCCCGGTGAGCAGAAAAAAGGGAAGCAGTGTGGGGACGATGGTTCCGGACCAGAGGAGAAGTCCATTTGTTGCACCTTCTGAGGAAGCTTCAGGAAAGAAAAATAAAATGGAGCAAAGGATAAGAAGTAAAATCTGTAAATTTCTGTGTTTCATAAATAACCCTCCCGGATCTGATTCAGAAGTTTCTTCATAATTTTATGAGCCGGGAGGGAAAACTAGACGATAATTTGACGATCTTTTTGAGAAATATGAAATTCATTGCCCAGAATCAGATGATAGAAAAGATTTCCGCGATATTCTGCATCAAGGAGCTGCTTTTGTTCAAAGGTCAGCGGATCATCAAGCTCTCTGAGATGGCGCACCATTGGGATTGCAGTGTGTTGCTTCATTTTTGCAATCAGATGGGAAGCTGATTTTTTGAAACCGAGAATCTGAAAATAGGGAATCATATGCAGAGTTTTTAAGGTTTCATGCTGTTTTTTTGTCATGCCAAGCATGATGTGAAGCAGATTTCGGCTGACCCGGCTCCATGTAATATTTTTGGATTTACATTGCTCGGTTATTTCGGTGAAAGACAAATTTGGAGACCATACACGGCGAAGACGGTCGCTGAAGTCTTTTGAAATTTCCCAAAAATTTGTGTAGTCAGAAGTTTCACAGAGACTCTTTTGGAGCAAAAGAGAAAAAGCATCGGCGCGCACAGGAAAATCTTTGGTGAAATGAGTTTGATATAAAGTATGCACTTCTTTCGGAACCTGGGCAAGAATCCTAGTGAGCCCTTCTTGTTCCATGATATTTCGGATGGCGGAAGCAGAGCTTATGGAAGTGTGAAGGGATGCATCGTGATGCCCGCTGGATGCCCGCTGAATACAGCAGGGTACAATAGAGCTTTTCAGAGAAAGCAGTGCCTTAAGATATTCTAAACTGAGAATATTGTTCGGTTCACGGATGATTGAAATCCAGGAAGAATCCGGAAGCAGGGCTCTCAAAGCCAGATCTTTTGCTTTGGGATAGGAGTGACCAGACTGACTGTATTTGGCCGTTTCTTTTTCAATGATTTCATCGGATTCCAAAAGGAAGGAAGCAATCCGAGTCAGCAAATGGAGATCACTGCACTCACTTCCGAACGAAAGGAAATCGACAATGCCCAGACTGTTTAACAGATGAATACTGCCCAAAGCAAACGAAGGAGCAGAGCTTGTGGCTGCCCAGATTGGAAGCTCCAAAACAAGGTCTGCTCCGCCAAGCAAAGCTGCCTGTGTCCGCAGATGTTTTTCCATAATTGCAGGAGTTCCTCTCTGGACATAGTTTCCACTCATAAGTGCAATGATAAAATCTGCCCCGGTAAAGTCTTTGGTTTTCTGAATATGGTAGGCGTGACCATTGTGAAAAGGGTTGTATTCACAAATAATTGCGGCAGTTTTCATAAAAAATTCTCCAATTCCAAAATATTTACAGATAGTATACCTTATCGGACGAAGTCCGTCCAGTGCGAAGCACTATGAAGTGGAATTTTATAAAATATAAGAAAAATCAAGTAAAATTGCACAAAAAATAAAAAATAAAGGGGAACGATCTTGTCATAGACACCAAAAAACTGTAGAATGAATATAGCTTTTTTGAAATGTGTACAACGAAAAATACATATCTTTTATTGTATGTAAAGTAATGATGTTGTATAATTTAACAGGATTAAATTCATCTTTTTGGAAAGTTGAAAGGAGCAACGTAAATGAGTTTTATTGATGAGATTAAAGAGAAGGCAAAAGCAGACAGGAAGACCGTTGTATTGCCGGAAACCAGTGACATGAGAACCCTAACCGCGGCAGATGTCGTGCTGAGAGAAGGATTGGCAGATGTTATTTTAGTGGGAAAGAAAGATGAGATTTTAGCAAAGGCAGAGGGATTGGATCTTTCTGGCGCATCTTTTGTGGATCCGGCGGACTGTGCGAATTTGAATACATATATTGAGTCTTTATGTGAGGCGAGAAAGAGTAAAGGACTTTTGCCGGAGGATGCAAAAGAAATTTTGTTGTCGAATCCTTTATTTTTCGGTGCGACAATGGTAAGAGTCGGAGATGCAGACGGAATGGTTGCAGGGGCGATTAATTCATCTGCCAACGTTTTGCGTGCGGCTCTTCAGGTTGTAAAGACTGCCCCGAATACAGAGATTGTTTCTGCGTTTATGCTGATGGACACACAGGCAAAAGATATGGGAGCCAACGGATGTTTTGTGTTTGCGGATTGTGGATTAAATCAAAATCCAAATCCGGAGCAGCTGGCGGCAATTGCTGCAAGTTCTGCCAAGACCTTCCAGCAGTTGGTAGGAGAAACTCCGAGAGTGGCAATGCTTTCTCATTCCACATGCGGAAGTGCAAAGCATGATGATGTTACCAAGGTTGTAGAGGCGACAACGATTGCAAAAGAGAAATATCCTCAATATTTAATCTGCGGAGAGCTGCAGCTGGATGCTGCAATTGTACCGGAAGTTGCCGCAACGAAAGCGCCGAGAAGTGAAGTTGCAGGAAAAGCCAACGTATTGGTGTTCCCTGATCTTGACGCCGGAAATATCGGATATAAATTGGTTCAGAGACTGGGCGGAGCACAGGCTTACGGTCCGATTACTCAGGGAATTGCAAAACCGATCAATGATTTATCCAGAGGATGCTGTGCAGAGGACATCGTCGGAGCGGTGGCGATCACCTGCGTTCAGGCAGCAGCTTTACAAAATGAAAAATAGATTTTAGGTGAAGGAGAAAGTGCATGAAAGTTTTAGTTATTAACTGTGGAAGCTCATCATTAAAATATCAGCTGATTGACTCTGAAACAGAGAAGGTTTTAGCAAAAGGATTATGTGAAAGAATCGGAATTGACGGTGCGCTAACGCATGAGCCGGCGGGAAAAGAAAAAATGAAATCAACACCTGCGATGCCGGACCATAAGACGGCGATTGGAATTGTGATTGAACAATTGACAGATTCTGAGAATGGGGTTGTAGAAAGTCTGGACGAGATCGGAGCAGTAGGGCATCGAATTGTACACGGCGGGGAGAAGTTTACAAAATCCTGCCTGATTACAGATGAAGTCATCAAAGAAGTGGAACAGTGCGGAGTTTTTGCGCCGCTGCATAACCCGGCAGGATTGATTGGCGTTCGGGCTTGTCAGGAGCTGATGCCAAATCTTCCGATGGTTGCAGTCTTCGATACGGCGTTTCATCAGACAATGCCGGAAAAAGCTTATTTATACGGAATTCCGAGAAAATATTACGATGAGGACGGAATCCGTCGTTACGGTTTTCACGGAACATCACATCAGTTTGTGTCTGCAGAGACTGCAAAGATGCTGCAAAAAGATATCAAAGATTTAAAAATTATTGTGTGCCATCTTGGAAACGGTGCCAGTGTCACAGCAGTGAAGGGCGGAGAGTCTGTGGATACTTCCATGGGCCTTACACCGCTGGAAGGCTTGATTATGGGAACACGTTCCGGAGATATGGACCCTGCAATTATTGAGTTTATTGCCAATAAAGAGAACAAGACAGCCTCTGAAGTGCTGACCATTTTAAATAAAGAGTCCGGAGTTTATGGAATGTCCGGTGTATCCTCCGACTTCAGAGATGTTAAGGCTGCCAAGGAAGAAGGAAACCATGCGGCAGATGCGGCGTTGGAGGCGTATACATACCGGGTGGCAAAATACATCGGCGCATATACGGCAGCGATGAACGGAGTGGACGCGATTGCTTTTACTGCGGGACTTGGGGAAAATGACGATGCCACTCGGGCTGCAATCTGCAGTTATTTAGGATACTTGGGCGCTGAAATTGACCCGGCAAAGAATGATGTTCACGGAGAGGCAGCAATTATTTCATCCGATGCCTCAAAAGTAAAACTCCTTTGTATTCCGACCAATGAAGAATTAATGATTGCGAGAGATACGGTCGCGCTTGCAAAATAAATAGGGAAAATTCCTTGACAAATTTGTACCGCATTCGTATAATAGTACAGTATGATTTTTTAGGAGATAGTATGAAGATCCAATTATCAAAGTTTATTTCAGTACCAAAATATGAGGAAAAAATGGAGGCATCCATCGATATGGATGAGATTAAGCTTACAGGTGTGTCTTATCCCATTCGTACCAGGACAGGCTTTCCGATTTTGATTCAAAACCGCGGCAAAGATAAGGTATGTTTTCGGTTTGAGACAGAAGTTGTATTGGGAATTCCATGTAGCCGCTGTCTTGAGGAAGTTCCTTATCCGGTATCAATTCAGGTGGTGGAAGAAATTGATTTTGGAACGATGGAAGAACACGAAGAATTTCCATATCTTGAGAATAAAATTCTTGATTTAGACATGCTGATCTTCGATGAAATTGTTCCGAAGCTTCCTTCCAGAGTGTTGTGCCGGGAGGATTGCAGAGGACTGTGTCCGGTATGCGGAACGAATCTGAATGAAAAAGAGTGTGGCTGCGATCGTACGGTGGCAGACCCTCGTATGGCAGCGATTCAGGATATTTTTAAGAATTTTAAGGAGGTGTAACCTGATGTCAATTTGTCCAAAGAATAAATCATCCAAAGGAAGAAGAAACAGACGTAGAGCAAACTGGAAGATGACTGCTCCGACACTTGTAAAATGCAGCAAATGTGGTGCGCTGATGATGCCTCACAGAGTATGCAAAGCCTGCGGATCTTACAATAAAAAAGAAATCGTTTCAGCACATGCTGAATAATGGTATAGTATGAAAATGCCATGCGTTTGGATCTTGTTTGAGAATCAGGCGTGTGGCATTTTGCTTTTTATAGGACAGGAACGAAATTTCCTGACCTATAAAAAGGCGCTTTACATTTTTTAAAAGAATGGAGAATTTAAAATGGAAAAATTAATGAAGGTTGCATTGGATGCAATGGGCGGAGATCATGCTCCGGCGGAGATTGTAAAAGGGGCTGTGGATGCAGTTAATGAAGTAAATCATATCAAAGTTTTTTTGGTTGGAAAAGCGCCGACAATTCATGAGGAATTAAAAAAATATCAATATAAAAGCGAGCAGATTGAGGTTATCAATGCCGAGGAGGAAATTTCCTGCGACGAACCTCCGGTAGAGGCAATTCGCAAGAAAAAAGATTCCTCTATGGTGGTAGCAATGAAAATGGTAAAAGATCAAACGGCGGATGCTTTCGTTTCCGCAGGAAGCTCGGGGGCTATTTTGGTCGGCGGTCAGTTTGTAGTAGGACGAATTAAGGGCGTAAAGAGAGCTCCGTTGGGGGCCATTATGCCAACGCAGAAAGGCGTGATGTTGCTGTTGGATGCCGGAGCGAATATGGATGCGAAGCCAGAATATTTGGTAGAGTTTGCAAAGATGGGATCCATTTATATGGAGCATGTCATTGGGGTGAAGCAACCGAGAGTCGCGCTTGTCAACATCGGTATGGAAGAGGCGAAAGGAAATCAGCTGGTGAAAGAGACGGCTCCCCTTTTGAGAGCCTGCAGTGAATTGAATTTTACGGGAAGTATCGAACCGAGAGATGTGCCGTTTGGCGCCGCAGATGTGGTTGTCTGTGACGCGTTTGTCGGCAACGTGATCTTAAAGCTCTCAGAGGGATTGTCTTCGGTTTTGGTAAAAGAAATAAAGGGCGGAATGATGAGCTCGATGCGCAGTAAGATCGGCGGTTTGCTTGTGAAGCCGGCATTGAAAAAAACCTTAAAACGATTTGATGCATCGGAATATGGAGGAGCGCCTTTGCTTGGCTTAAATGGACTGGTTGTCAAAGTTCATGGATCAGCTACGGCAAAAGAGATGAAAAATGCAATAATTCAGTGCATTACTTTTACAGAACAGAAAATTAATGACAAAATCAAAGAACAGATTGTAAAAGGATAGGCAGATGATGGAAATAGAAAAGATTGAAGAATTTCAGAAGAACATCGGAATTGAATTTCGAGACTTAAAATTATTACAGCACGCATTGATTCATAGTTCTTATGCCAATGAGCACAAGATGAAGAAGGAAAAAAATAATGAGCGTCTGGAGTTTCTGGGAGATGCTGTTTTGGAGCTTGTAAGCAGCGATTATCTGTATAAGACTTATAAAGAAGAATCAGAGGGAAAGCTTACAAAGCTCAGGGCAAGTTTGGTCTGTGAACCGACACTTGCAGGCTGCGCCAGAGACATTGATCTTGGAACATATTTAAAGCTCAGCAAAGGAGAAGTTCTGACAGGAGGAAGAGACCGGGATTCCATTCTTTCGGATGCGTTTGAAGCTGTGATTGGGGCAATTTATTTAGATCGGGGGCTGGAGACCGCAGCGAAATTTATCGAAGCGCATTTATTCCATGATGTTGAGAATAAAGCTTTGTTTTTCGATGCCAAGACCAATCTTCAGGAGATTGTGCAGGGAGAAGGAAAGGGAAAACTCTCTTATCAGCTGGTGAAGGAGGAAGGACCGGATCATCAGAAAGTATTTACCGTAGAGGCTCGGATCGGAGAGCGGGTCATCGGAACAGGAACCGGAAGAAGCAAAAAAAATGCAGAGCAGCATGCAGCTTTTGAGGCAATTAAGAAATATCATGATCAGACAATGGGATCAGAGAATGAGGATGAGCATTCATGTATTTAAAAAGTATTGAGGTTAATGGATTTAAATCGTTCGCTCATAAGATGATATTTCAGTTTGAGCATGGAATTACGGGGATTGTGGGTCCCAACGGCAGCGGCAAGAGCAACGTAGCGGACGCGGTGCGCTGGGTGCTTGGTGAACAGAGCGCCAGACAGCTTCGAGGTTCCAAAATGGAAGATGTCATTTTTTCCGGCACAGAACTGCGCCGTCCCATGGGCTCTGCCTATGTGGCAATTACTCTGGATAACAGTGACGGAAGTCTTCCGGTTCAGTTTGAAGAAGTGACGGTTGCCCGGCGAGTATACCGCTCCGGTGAGAGTGAATATCTGATCAATGGAAGCGCGTGTCGCAGAAAAGATATTGTAGAATTATTTTTTGATACTGGAATCGGAAAAGAAGGGTATTCTATCATCGGGCAAGGGCAGATTGAACAGATTTTAAGCGGGAAGCCCGAAGAGCGCAGAGAGCTTTTTGACGAGGCCGCAGGAATTGTAAAGTACAAAAAAAATAAAATGGAAACCCAGAAAGCGCTGGATGCAGAAAGAGAAAATCTAGTAAGAGTGACAGACATTCTGACGGAATTAAAGCGTCAGGTGGGACCTTTAAAACAGCAGTCGGAGCGCGCCAGGGAATACTTAAATTTAAGAGAGCAGCTGAAAGAAGAAGATATCAAGCTGTTTTTGACGGAGGATCAGAGGCTTCGGCTGGAACTGACAAATCTTGAGGAAAAAATAAACATTGCAGAGAATGAGATGAAAGAAGCCAATCGAAGGATGGAAGATGCCAAGAAAAAGTACGAGGAAGAAAATAGTGCTTTGATGGAATTAAACCAACGGGCAGAAGCCATGACGGCAGAAATTTCTCAAACTAAAATGACGGTTCAGGGGCAGGAAGGCGATATTAAAGTTTTAAGAGAACAGATCAATACGGAGAAAACCAAGGAAACACATTTCCTTGAGACGAGGGAACGTCTGAGAAGAGAGCTGCAGGAAAAGCAGAAACAGATGAAACAGTTTTCTGATGATGCAAAGCGCCTTTTTGGCATCTGCCGGGAAATTGAACAGGAAAAGACAGAAACGGAAAGCGGCGTTGCGTTTTATCAAAAGGGAATGCAGGAGCTTGAAATGGAACAGGAAAGTCTGCGTAGACAGATGGAGGCGGCAAACAGCAGCCGTATGGAAGTATCCAAAGCTCTGGAACGTTTTGATACAATGGAAGAACAATTAAATGCCCGGGTGTGCGGCCTTGAGGCGGGAAGTGAAGAGCTGTCGGGAAAACGGCAGGAAAACAGACGACAGCAGGAAAAGGTTCAAGAAAAGATTTCTTATATCAAAGAAACGATGGAGGAAATGGAGCAGAGAAAAAAAGATCTGCAGGCGGTTGGGGAGACCATCGAGAAGGAACGTCATGAAATTCGGAATGAGATCTCTGCAAAACAAGAAAAAGTTCATCGCCTTCAGTCCAATTATGAGACTTTGAAAAATATGGCAGAACGATATGACGGATATGGGTTTGGAATCAAAAAAGTCATGGAGCAGCAGCCGATGATTTCCGGAATTATCGGACCTGTGGCAGATATCATAAAAGTGGAAGCAAAATATGAGACTGCCATTGAGACTGCACTTGGAGGAAGCATTCAAAATATTGTCACCGATACGCAGATAACTGCCAAAAGAATGATCGAATTTTTGAAAAAAAACCGTTATGGGCGGGTTACATTTCTTCCGCTGGACGCGGTCAGAGGAAAGGCTTTTGTAAAACCGGAAATGCTCAAGGAGTCGGGTGTCATCGGAACGGCAAATCAGCTGGCGGTGTATGAGAAACAATATGAAGGATTGTTTGCTTCTCTTTTGGGGCAGATTTTGATTGTGGAAACTATGGATGCGGGAATTCGCATTGCCAACCAATATCATCACAGTGTAAGAATTGTAACTTTAGAGGGAGACTCTTTAAACCGTGGCGGGTCTATGGCAGGAGGCGCCTTTAAAAATAAGGGAAATCTTCTGGGACGCGCCAGAGAAGTGGAGGAGTTAGAAAAAAAACTGTTAAAATTCCGGGAGCAAATGGCAACGGAAGAGAGAAAATGGGAGCAGAATACAAAAAAATTGCAGGAATACCGGCAAAGTGTGATAAGATTAAATGAAGAACATCAGGAGAGTTCTTTGAGATTAAATACGGAAGAAATGTCATTGACAGCTCTTTTGGAACAGGAAAAAGATTTGATTCGCCGGAAGGAAAATCTTGAGAAAGAGAAGGGAGAACTGGCTGCCCAGCTTTTGTCCGCGAAGGAGGATGCAAAAGGACTGCTCACGCACAAATCTGATTTGGAAACTGCTTATCGGACCGATGAGGAAAGAGCCGCACAGATTGCAAAAGAGCTTGAGCATTTGAGAAGCAGAGCGGAGGAACATTCCCATCTCATTGCGGAGATTCACATGCGTCTCAGCAAAGAAAAACAGAATCTGGAGTTTCAGCAAAGCAATTATGAACGCGTTCGTCTGGAAGCCGAGAGAATGGAAAAAGAACTGCAGTCCAGTGAGTCAGAAACAGGGAATGCGGTGGAAATTGTTCAGAAGCTGGAAAATAAAATTCAGCGATTGAAAGAAGAGATTCTCGGGAAACAGCATAAAATTCAGGAAAAAGAAGAAGTGCTCCGGACTGTTCAGCAAAAAGTACAGGAAAAAACAGAGAGTTACCAGCAGGCTGTGAAGATCCGGGAAGAGATGATGGAGCGCGCCGGGGCATACGATAAAGAAATGTTCCGTCTGGAAAGCGCCAGACAGAGACAGGAAGAAAAACAAAAAGAATTGTTTGATTATATGTGGGAGAATTATGAAATCACATATCATCAGGCAAAAGAGCGTGTGAAGACAGAAGACTTTGGAAGCCTCTCCAAAATGAAAGAAACCATTACAAACTTAAAACGCCAGATTAGAAGTCTGGGTCCGGTCAATGTCAATGCCATTGAAGATTATAAAGAAGCAGCTAAGCGGTTTGAATTTTTGGAAAAACAGCATGAGGATATTATAACGGCGGAGGCGCATTTAACCGGACTGATGAAGGAATTAGAAGAGGCGATGAAGCGGCAGTTTCGTGAAAAATTTCAAGATATTCAGAGAGTATTTCAGGAAGTATTTGTAGAATTATTCGGAGGCGGAGAAGCAAGGCTGGAACTTACGGATGATGATATTTTGGAATCGGGGATTCAGATTATTGCGCAGCCGCCGGGGAAAAAACTTCAGAATATGATGCAGCTTTCCGGAGGAGAGAAGGCCTTGACGGCAATTTCTTTGTTGTTTGCAATTCAGAACCTAAAGCCGTCGCCTTTTTGTCTGTTGGATGAGATTGAAGCCGCACTGGATGATTCCAACGTAACAAGGTTCGCAAAATATTTACATAAATTAACAAAGGATACGCAGTTTATTGTCATTACCCATCGTCGGGGAACGATGATGGCAGCAGACGTATTATATGGAATTACAATGCAGGAAAAAGGAATTTCAACACAGGTATCCGTAAACTTAATTGAAAAAGATTTAGAGGAGTAAAAGGAGAGAGCTATGTCAGAAAAAAAAGGTTTTTTTAAAAGACTTGCACAGGGACTGTCAAAAACAAGAGATAGTATTGCATCAAGTTTTGATTCCATTTTCAGCGGGTTTTCCGGGATTGACGACGACTTCTATGAGGAATTAGAAGAAATTTTAATTATGAGTGATATGGGCATTGACACGACAATGAACATCATAGAGGATCTGAAGCAAAAAGTAAAAGAACAGAAGATAAAAGAACCTGCTATGTGCCGTCAGCTTTTGATTGATTCCATCAAGGATCAAATGAAGCTGGACGATCACGCCTATGACTATCAGAACCGAAAAAGTGTTGTGCTGGTGATTGGAGTCAATGGAGTGGGAAAAACCACTTCCGTAGGAAAACTGGCAGCAATTTTGAAAGGTCAGGGGAAGAAAGTGCTTTTGGCAGCCGCAGATACCTTTCGTGCGGGTGCCATTGAGCAGCTGAAAGAGTGGGCAAATCGTGCGGGAGTTGACATTATCAGCCAATCAGAAGGAGCAGATCCTGCTGCGGTTGTCTATGATGCTGTTGCCGCAGCGAAGGCAAGAGATGTTGATATTCTTCTTTGCGATACGGCAGGACGTCTCCACAATAAAAAGAATTTGATGAATGAATTGAGTAAGATCAATCGAATCATACAAAAAGAGTATAGCGAAGCCTACCTGGAAACGTTAATTGTTTTGGATGGAACAACCGGTCAGAATGCTCTGGCGCAGGCAAAACAATTTAAGGAGGCGACAGATATTTCCGGAATTATTTTAACAAAGCTGGATGGAACTGCTAAGGGCGGAATCGCCATAGCAATTCAATCAGAACTTGGAATCCCTGTGAAATATATCGGAATCGGAGAGCAGGTCAATGATTTGCAGAGATTTGATTCGGATATGTTCGTAAATGCACTATTTGAAAGAGGAGATTAGTAAAATGTTAGAATTAAAAGACTTTGAAGATGCATATAATAAAGTACAGGAGATTGTGCTCCCGACCAAATTAATAAAAAGTGATTGTTTTTCATCTCAGACGGGGAATGAGGTTTATTTAAAGCCGGAGAATATGCAGCTGACAGGAGCGTATAAAATTCGGGGGGCTTATTATAAAATCAGCACATTGACTAAGGAGGAGAAAGCCAAAGGTCTGATTACAGCCTCTGCGGGAAATCATGCGCAGGGAGTGGCTTTGGCTGCGGCAAAACAGGGAGTGAAAGCAACCATTGTGATGCCGACGACAACCCCTCTTTTGAAGGTAAACCGCACGAAGGATTTGGGAGCAGAAGTGATTCTCCATGGAGATGTCTATGATGAGGCATGCGATTATGCCCTTTCCCTTGCTGAAAAAAATGGCTGTACGTTTGTGCATCCATTTGATGATACCGCAGTTGCCACCGGTCAGGGAACCATTGCCATGGATATTTTCAAAGAGCTTCCGACGGTTGATTATATTCTTGTGCCAATTGGAGGCGGAGGTCTGGCAACAGGAGTTGCAACTCTTGCAAAACTTTTGAATCCTAAAATCAAAGTGATCGGCGTTGAGCCGGCAGGAGCAGCCTGCATGAAGGCGTCTTTAAAAGCAGGCGCCGTTGTATCCTGCAGTCATGTAAACACCATAGCGGATGGAACGGCGGTTCAAACGCCGGGCAAAGAAATTTTTCCGTATATTCAGCAAAATCTGGATCGCGTAATTACGGTAGAAGACGAAGAGCTGATTCCGTGTTTTTTGGATCTTTTAGAGAATCATAAAATGCTTGCGGAAAACTCCGGGCTTTTGACCATCGCGGCACTGAAACATTTGAAAGCAAAAAATAAGAAGGTGGTTTCCATTATCAGCGGCGGAAACATGGATGTTATTACAATCGCATCTCTTGTTCAGCATGGCTTGATTTTAAGAGACCGAATTTTTACACTTTCTGTTTTCCTTCCGGACAAGCCGGGAGAGCTGACAAGGGTTTCGGAGGTGATTGCAAAAGCACAGGGAAATATTATCAAACTGGAACATAACCAGTTTGTAAGCATCAACCGAAACAGTGCGGTGGAGCTTACAATTACAATGGAAGCCTTTGGAACAGAACACAAAAATAAAATAATTAATGCACTGACAGATGAGGGCTATAACCCACAGATGAGAGATTCAAAATCTGTATTTTGATTTTTTGAAACATATGCACAAATCACAAAATTAAATGTATTTAATTTTGTGCAATTTATTGAATTTTTCTTCAAATTTTGGTATAGTAAAGATAGCTTAATTGACACGTTAAAATTTGCCGATGAATGATTGAAACGTGTCAGAGAAACGAAAGAGATGGGGAGACCATATGAGGATCTTGTGAAGGGACAAGAAGTTACGTTCTTTGCTATACACCAGGAGATGGGAAGATAGAATCGAGAAACGCAAATGACCATTTACAAGAACATCGGATATGGTTGTTTGCGTTTTTTTGTTGAAAAATGTAAGGAGGACTGAACTATGAATGAAACTATAAATCGTGAAGATTTGTATTTATTTCAGACCGGTAAGGCGCGAAAAGCTTATTTAACTTTTGGATGTCATTACCAAAAAGCATCAAACACTCATAGATTTACGGTTTGGGCGCCAAACGCCAAATCGGTCAGTGTTGTTGGAGATTTTAATTTTTGGAATCCTCTCGCACACCCGATGAAGGGGGACAAGGATGGTATTTATACCATCGAGATCGAGGGATTGAAAAAAGGAGATTTATATAAGTATTATGTAGAAGGGTATGACGGAAAATGCCGTTACAAAAGTGATCCCTTTGCATTTTATTCAGAGTGTCGTCCGGCGACTGCTTCCAAAGTTTGGGATTTTGATTCATTTAAATGGACGGATAAGCGATTTATCAATCAGAGAAAGAAAAAGCAGGCGAAGGATCAGCCGATTTCCATTTATGAAATGCATCTCGGAACATGGAAGATGCCGGAGGAAGAAGACCGGGAGTTTTACAATTATCGTGAGATTGCGGACATGCTGATTCCTTATCTTAAGAAAATGGGATATACCCATGTGGAGCTGATGCCAATTACAGAATATCCATTTGATCTTTCCTGGGGGTATCAGGTTACCGGATATTATGGGGTAACTGCCAGGTATGGAACTCCGGAAGATTTTAATTACATGGTGAATGAGCTTCACAAGGCAGGAATTTGTGTGATTCTCGACTGGGTACCGGCGCATTTTCCAAGAGATGAGCATGGGCTGGCAATGTTTGACGGGACGCATATTTATGATCATGAGGATCCGAGAAAGGGAAGCCAACCGGACTGGGGAACGCTGCTTTTTAATTACGGGAAACCGGAGGTTCAAAGCTTCTTGATTTCCAGCGCCATGTTTTTTGCAGATGTTTATCATATTGATGGTATACGAATTGATGCGGTCAGCGCGATGCTCTATCTGGATTTCGGAAAACAGGAGGGTGAGTTTGTTCCAAATGAAGATGGAACCAATATCAATTATGAGGCGGTTGATTTCCTTCGGAATTTAAATAAAGCGCTTAGAGGTACATATGATGGATTCCTGACCATTGCAGAGGAATCCACAGCATATCCGAAGGTGACCAGCGATGTGGATGATCCGGAGGGACTTGGTTTCAGTTATAAGTGGAATATGGGATATATGCATGATTCCCTTTACTATATGGAGCTGGATCCTTTGTATCGAAAAGACAACCATGGAGCCATTGTATTTTCAATGGATTACGCTTACAGTGAAAACTATATTCTGCCGTATTCCCATGATGAAGTGGTACATGGAAAAGGTTCTATGATTAATAAAATGTATGGAGCTTATGAAGAGAAGTTTGCTTCCCTTCGGGCGTTGTACGGATTTACTTACGCACATCCGGGAAAGAAGCTTTTATTTATGGGCGGAGAGTTTGCACAGTTTGTAGAGTGGAGAGATAAGGAGCAGCTGGACTGGTTTTTAATTGATGATTATGAGATGCATGATTCTTTCCATGAGTATGTGGCAAGGTTAAACGAACTTTATAAAACAGAACCGGCATTGTACGAGCTGGATCAGGATCCGAAAGGCTTTGAGTGGAGACTTCAAAGAGATGCAGATCACAGTGTGTTGGCGTTTGTGAGAAAAGGAAAGGTCCATCGCGGAAAGAAACAGGAGCAGATTTTGTGTGTCTGCAATTTTACACCGGTAGAGTGGGATCAATATGAAATTCCGCTGGAAGGAAAAGCGAAACTCACCAAAATTCTGGACAGCAGCGAATTGGATTTTGGCGGGGACGGAGACGTCTCAGAAGAGAAAATCCGAACAAAACGAGTGAAAATTCCGGGAGAAAAAGGCAAGGCTTCTTATCAGAATGCGGCGCTGATATCGCTCAAACCGCTGAGTGTTGTATATTATAAAATCGAAGAGATTGAAGAAAAACCGAGGAAAGCGGCGAAAAAGACAAAAACAGCGAAGAAAGCTCCGGCAAAAAAGACAGAGATCAAAACTTCGGTTCGGGAAGAAGATAAATCGATTTCACAGAAACCGAAAGTTCCAGAAGAAACCAATAATGCTTCGCAGAAAGAGAAGATCAAAGCGGCTTCAACGAAAACAGAAATCAAAGCAGAAGCTAAAGCGGCATCGCCGGAATCTGTGAAAGTACTAAAACAGTCTGTAAAGTCAGAAAAGGATTCTTTGAAAAAGGAGCCGAAGACTCAAAATAAGAAAAAGCAACCAATCACAAAAGACAATACAGAAAAGGAGAGTTCACAGAGCAAGAAAAAAGTTACAAAAACCATCCAAAAAAAATAGTGAAAAAGGTATAAAATAAAGGAGGAGGAAGTTATGATTAACAAGAAAGAAATTGTTGCGATGCTGCTTGCAGGAGGTCAGGGGAGCAGACTGTTCGCTTTGACTCAGAAAAAAGCAAAACCAGCGGTAGCCTATGGCGGTAAGTATAAGATTATTGATTTTCCGCTTTCCAACTGTGCAAACTCAGGAATTGATACTGTTGGAGTGTTGACTCAGTACGAGCCGTTAGAGTTGAATGCCTACATCGGAACCGGTGGTTTCTGGGATTTGGATAATTTAAATGGTGGCGCCTATGTTTTGCCTCCGTATATGCGCGGTGAAACAGGAAACTGGTATCGTGGAACAGCAGACGCTATTTATCAGAACATTAACTTCATTGACAACTTTGATCCGGATCATATTATCGTATTGTCCGGAGACCAGATTTGTACGATGGACTATGATAAGATGCTTCAATATCATAAAGAAAAAGGTGCGGATTGCACAATTTCTGTACTGAACGTAACTTACGAAGAAGCAAAACGCTTTGGAATTATGAATACCGATGAGGACGAACGTATTTATGAATTTGAAGAAAAACCGGCAGAGCCGAAAAGTACGAAGGCTTCTATGGGAATCTACATTTTCAAATGGAAATTAATTCGGCAGTATCTGATTGATGATGGAAATGACCCGGATTCTGAACATGACTTTGGAAAAAATATTATTCCGCGTATGTTGGAAGACGGAAGAAAAATGTATGCATACTCCTTTGACGGATACTGGAGAGATGTAGGAACCATCGATAGTCTCTGGGAAGCCAATATGGAGCTTTTGGATGAGAACCCTCAGATTAATTTGAACGATGATAAAATGAGAATTTATACAAGAACATTTTCTCTGCCGCCGCATTTTGTTGCGGAAGGCGCAAGTGTGAAGAACTGTATTCTTGCAGACGGATGCTATATCGAAGGAGAAGTTGAAAACTGTGTGATCCATTCCGGTGTTAAAGTTGGAAAAGGAAGTGTTGTGAAAAACAGTGTTATTATGAAAGACACCGTTATAAGAAATAACTGTAAGATTGATAAGGCCCTGATTGATGAAGAAGTTGTCATAGAGCAGGGATGCTCCGTGGGAGAAGGAAATGAAGTAACTGTAATCGGATATCATTGTGTTGCATTGGAAAATGCGGTTGTTGAAGACGGAGCAATGATTTACCCTGATACCATCTTACACTAGGAGGATTGAAATATGGATAAGCAAATGTTAGGAATTATTAATGCAGGAGAAGAAAACAGAAAATTAAAAGACCTTGTGCGTTCCAGAAGTTTATCAGCGCTTCCAATCGGGGGGCGGTATCGTACGGTAGACTTTATGCTGAGTAATATGGTAAACGCAGGAATCCAGAATGTGGGGCTTCTGACAAGAAGAAATTATGATTCGCTGCTCAGTCATGTAAGCTCCGGAAAAGAGTGGGGATTGAACAAAAAACGAGGAGGATTATATATCTTCCCTCCATATATTAATGACGCGTCTCCATCCGGAGAATATGCCAGTGTTATGGATGGTCTTCGGGGAACTCTTGGATTTTTAAAGAAAGCAAAAGAACAGTATGTGCTGTTAGGTCGTTCTTATGTGATTTTTAATGTGGATTTTCAGGACATGCTGGACAAACATATAAAATCCGGAGCTGATATGACATTGATGTATTTTGATAACAGCGATGATGCAACAAATTGTGACCATGATGGCGTATATTTAAAAACAGATGATTCAGAGCGTGTTCTTGATATGTGCTATTCCGAAGGAAAACATCGCTCCAATAAGAAGAGCATGGATGTTTATATTATGAAAACAACACTGCTCATTGACTTTATTGAAACCGCGATTGCACATAATAAGAAACATTTTTTCTTTGATGTCATTGTTCCGAATTTTGATCGTCTGACCATTCAGGGATATGAATGCAAAGGATATGTGGGCTGTATTACCTCTCTCGAAGCATATTATAACGTCAATATGGATATGATTAAGAGAGAAGTTTATGAAGAACTGTTCCTTGGAAGAAGAAAAATTTATACCAAATCAGCAGACGGAGCCCCGGCAAAATACGGACCGAAAGCTGAAGTCAGCAACAGTCTGGTCAGCAGCGGATGTGAAATTGATGGAAAAGTTGAAAATTCAGTGATTTTCCGTGGATCTCAGATTGCAGAAGGTGCAGTTGTAAAAAATTCTGTTGTCATGGCAGAAGGCTTTATTGCACCTGGTGCGGAGATCAGCCGTACAATTTTAGATCGTCACGTAAAGGTTTATTCCAATGCACATTTGGCCGGTTCCTCAAATCATCCAGTGTTTATTCCGAAAGGAGCAAATATTAATGAGTAAAGATAACGTATTAAATGTGCTTCTGGTCGGGGCAGAATGCGCGCCGTTTGTAAAGCTGGGCGGACTGGCTGACGTTATGGGAACACTTCCTGGGGAATTAAATAAAATCGGGGCGGATGCCAGAGTTATGATGCCCTTTCACAGTCAGATGAAGTGGAAATATGCGTCTCAGACCAGACATCTGGCAGACTTTAATGTTATGTTTAATGGCGGAGAAGTATATGTCGGCGTGGAAGAATTGTATTATAACGATGTGATTTATTATTTCATTGACAATGAAGGATTTTTCGGAGATGCTGTATATCGGGGTGGAGTTGCGGAAGGAGAACAGTATGCATTTTTCTGCCGGGCGGTCATCGAGGCAGCCAGCCGCATAGGGTTTATTCCGGACGTCATTCATTGCAATGACTGGCAGACCGGCTTGATTCCGATTCTTTTGAGAACACAGTATGGACACTGGGAAATCGGAAGAGCGAAAACAATTTTTACCATCCATAATATGATGTATCAGGGTGAGTTTGCATTTGAGCAGTTTCAGCAGTGGCTTGGCATTGATCCCAGGTATGATACTCCAGAGTTTATGCATAATTACGAATGTGCCAGCTTTATGAAGGCAGCGTTGGTATTTGCAGACCGGTTAAGCACAGTAAGTCCGACTTATGCACAGGAAATTAAAAATCCGGCGTTTGCTTACCGGCAGGAAGGAATCTTAAATGCAAGAGCAGGAGATACATGGGGGATTTTAAACGGAATGAATATGGAAGAGTTTGATCCGGAAACGGATCCTCTGATTCCTTACCATTTTAATAAGGACGATTTATCCGGAAAGAAAAAAAATAAGGTGGAGCTGATCAAACGCTTAGGATTATCAATTACCCCGGGAGTACCGATCATTGGTATGGTAACCAGACTTACGGAGCAAAAAGGGCTGGATCTGGTAAAATACATGTTGGATGAGATTATGTATACAGAAAATGTAGCATTTGCAATTCTTGGCACCGGAGATTACGAATATGAAGAATTTTTCCGGTTTATGGAAGGAAAATATAAAGGCAGAATCTGTTCTTATATTGCCTATGATAATGCCGTTGCACATCAGATTTATGCTGCCAGTGATTTATTCCTGATGCCATCCAAATTTGAGCCATGCGGAATATCTCAGATGATCGCTCTTCGTTATGGAACACTTCCGATTGTTCGTGAGACGGGAGGTCTTAAGGATACAGTACAAAGTTATAATGAGTACGAAGATACCGGAAATGGTTTTTCTTTTGCAAATTATAATGCACACGAGATGCTTGGTGCAATCCGCTATGCTCTGCAGACACTGCAGAGTCCGAAGAGAAAGCATGGGTTGATTCGTCGGGCAATGGAATCCGATAATAGTTTTGCAAGATCTGCAAAAATATATATGGATATGTTTCAAAGTGTGTTATAATAGCATAAAATCATAGTGAGAAACAAGAAAAGACCAATAGGCGCTCATCCAATTGGGGGTTCTATTGGTCTTTAATTATGGGTTCAATATCAGATATTTTGGAGCCACGCCTGATTTTTAACGGGTGGAAAGGGGTAATACAGATGAGCTTATGTGGCGGCAGTCGCGCAGACAGAATTATAAAAAAAATTGAAAATAAATTAATCAATGCACTGGGTACAACGCTGGAGGACGCCACCAATGATGAGATTTATAAAGCGGCGGCGGGATGCATCCGGGATGAGATTATGATGTTATGGGCAGCCGGAAAGAAGAAAGCAGAAGAGCAGGGAGTCAAACGACTGTATTATATGTCGGCAGAATTCTTAATGGGCAGGGCCTTCTCAAACAACTTGATCAATTTAGGAGTTTATTGGGATTATCGAGAAGCTTTTCAGAAACTGGGGATTGATTTTGAGGTGATTGCAGATGAAGAGACGGAAGCAGGGCTTGGAAACGGAGGACTGGGACGCCTTGCAGCATGTTTTTTAGATTCTTTGGCGACACAGAGTTTTCCGGTCGTCGGGTGTGGAATTCGTTATGAGTTCGGTCTGTTTCGGCAAAAGATTATGGACGGGGGACAGATTGAGGTTGAGGATGACTGGCTGCGGGATGGCTGCATCTGGGAGGTTGAACGTCCGGAGCTAAGCGTGGAAGTACATTTTAACGGCACCATTGAGGAGAACTGGACCGAAGACGGACTGAAAATTATTCATAAAGATTACAATACGGTTGTTGCGGTTCCTTATGATGTTCCGGTCGTGGGATATCAAAGCCAGATGCCGGCGACGCTAAGGTTGTGGAGCGCCAGAAGCAAACAAAGATTTGATCTGCATTCGTTTAATGAGGGGATCTATGATAAGGCAATGGCAGATCAGGCATTTGCAGAGGTCATATCAAAAGTACTGTATCCGGCAGACGATCATATGCAGGGAAAAATGCTGCGGTTAAAACAATTTTATTTTTTAGCGTCGGCAACGATGCAGCTGATGGTAAAGACGCATAAAAAGCACCGCGGTGATTTGCACACCTTACCGAATTATGCTGTGATACAGATCAATGATACGCATCCGACGCTGGCAATTCCGGAACTGATGAGAATTTTAATGGATGAGGAAGGCTTTGGATGGGATGAGGCATACCAGATGGTGAAAAAGATGTTTCATTACACTAATCATACGATGATATCAGAGGCATTGGAATGTTGGGATGAAAATATGTTTAAGCTGCTGCTTCCGCGATTGTACCAAATTATATGTATTTTAAATGAAAAGTATTGCGCAAAACTGCGGATTTACTATGCCAACGATGAAGAACGAATCTCCAGAATGTCCATGATAGGAAATAATCAGATCCGCATGGCAAATTTATGTGTGGCAGTGTGCCGGAGAGTCAATGGGGTGTCCGAACTTCATGGGGATCTGCTGAAAAAAAATCTTTTTCATGACTCTTACAGTATTTATCCGCAAAAATATCTTGCTGTTACCAATGGAGTAACTCATCGCAGATGGTTTGCACTGGCAAATCCGCGGCTATTCCAGCTGGTACAAGAGTATATACCGGGAGATATTCTGAAGGAATATCATTTGTTTGGAGATCTTTTGCTTTGGAAGGATGATTTGGATTTTGGCAGAAAATATGACAAAGTAAAGCAGGAGAATAAAAGAAGGTTTGTAAAATATATCAAGGAAAAACAGGGAATTGATGTCAATCCCAATTCCATCTTTGATGTACAATGTAAACGGCTTCATGAGTATAAAAGACAACTGCTGAAATGTCTCCATATTATTTATCTGTATCAGCAGCTTAAGAAACATCCGGATATCATTTCAACACCGATTACTTTTATCTTTGGAGCAAAAGCGGCGCCGGGATATACTCGGGCAAAAGATATTATAAGGCTGATTCATTCCATTGGAGAGATGGTCAATCGAGATCCGGCAACAAAAGAGAAACTGCAGATTGTGTTCGTAGAAAACTACGGGGTTTCCGTGGCGGAAATATTGATTCCTGCAGCGGATATCAGCGAACAATTATCGACGGCGGGATTTGAAGCATCCGGTACCGGAAATATGAAATTTATGATGAACGGAGCTTTGACCATAGGAACAAGAGACGGTGCAAATCTGGAGATCTTAAGGCAGGTGGGTGAAGATCAAATTTTTATGTTTGGTGCAAAGGCAGAGGAAATTCAGAATATGAAACGGTATCATACGTATAATCCGGGAACCATTTTTGAAGAGAGTCCGAATATTCGGGATGTGTGCAACTGTCTGGTGGACGGTGAGCTGTTTCTATATGGAAAAAGAAAATATTCCGACATTTATCAGTCGCTGCTGTTTGGAGAGTATGGACAGCCCGATCAATATTTCGTACTTTATGATTTGCCATCTTATATTGAAACTTTTTGGAAGGCTTACGATTTGTATGAAAATCACCATGAGCAATGGGTAAAAAAAGCCGTGATCAATACCGCGAAGTCAGGAATGTTTTCCTCAGACCGGACCGTTGAGCAATACAATGAAAAGATTTGGAATTTAACAAAGGTTCGATAGTACCCAAATAAATCAAAGAAAGATAGGATTGAGATTATGATTCATAATGCTTCAATAGAAAAATTTAGAACTCCTTTGGGAGCTGTAAAAAAGGGAGAGGATGTGACGCTTCGGTTGTTTGGGATTCCGAAGGAAGCTCAAAAGATCGAGGTGGTTTTGTTTTCCGAACATCTTCATTGGGAATATGAAATGGCAGGAAACGGAGACTGTTTTGAAAAAACGATTTCGATGCCGTTATCTGCCTGTGTTGTCTGGTATTATTTCAGAATATGGGAAAATGGAACTGCGTATTTCTATGGCGCCAAACCGGGTCTGACGCAAGGGGAAGGCATGATCGTCAGTGATATGCCGTTTAATTTCCAAATTACAGTTTACGAGAGTGATTTTGATACGCCCAGATGGATGGCAGAGGGGATTATGTATCAGATTTTTCCGGATCGTTTTTGCAGAGGCAATCAAAAAAATATGGAAAAAGGGAGACGCTATCATGAGGGAATGGGCAGAGAGGTCTATCTTCATGAGAGCTGGGAGGAGCAGCCGCTGTTTGGACCGCTGCCGGGAAAACAATTCTATGATCCCTGTGATTATTTTGGAGGAGATTTGGAAGGAATCATATCGAAGCTGGATGAATTGAGACAGCTTGGAGTGACCTGTATTTATTTAAATCCCATCGGTGAAGCAGCGTCCAATCACCGATATAATACGTCGGATTATAAAAGGGTAGATCCATTTTTGGGAAGTAATGAAGATTTTCAGAGACTGTGCCGGTTTGCACAGGAAAAACAGATTCGCATTCTTTTAGACGGGGTCTATTCTCACACCGGAGATGACAGTGTATATTTTAATAAAAAAGGAAACTATAAAACTCTTGGAGCATTCCAGGGACCGGAGTCTGAGTTTTATGACTGGTATTCTTTTGATGAACAAGGAAATTATGAGAGCTGGTGGGGATTTCAGTCTTTGCCGGAAGTCAATGAGCTCAATGAGAAATTTTTGAACTATGTGATTACAGGAGAAGATTCAGTCATTAAGCACTGGCTTTCTCTGGGAGCGTACGGCTTTCGTCTGGATGTTGCAGATGAGCTGCCGGATGAGTTTATTTTTATGCTGCGCAAGATATTGAAGGAACAGTGCAGGGATTATGCTTTGATCGGGGAAGTATGGGAGGATGTCACAACGAAGGAAAGCTATGGAGTAAAGCGGAAGTATGCGTTGGGAAAAGGATTGGACAGTACAATGAACTATCCGTTGAAAGTATATCTTGCCGATTATCTTCTGGGATATAAAAATGCTTATGATATGCAGGAATTTTTATTGGGGCAGCAGTGCAATTATCCAAAACCGTTTTATTATGCGGCAATGAATTTGTTGTCATCTCACGATATTCCACGGATCAGAACGACCCTTGCGGCGGGGATGAACGAAACTCTGCCGTCCAGAGAAAAACAAATTGAGTATGTGATAACGTCAGAGATGGATAAAAAAGGAGCGGCTCTTACGCGGCTTGCCATGGCGGTTCAGTTTTTTGTTCCGGGGATGCCGTGCATTTACTATGGAGATGAGTATGGCATGCACGGATTTATGGACCCCCTGAATCGAGGAGCCTTTTTTAAAAATGACGAAACCGTTTACCATGAAATGAAAAAGATAACAACGTTAAGATCCAAAGAAACCGTGCTGAAAACCGGGCATGCATTATTTTTTGCAGTGAATGAAAAGGTTTTGGGGATTCTTCGGTTCATTTCAGACAGAAAAAATGTTTTTGGCGAGACATGTGAAAACAAAGCATTGCTTCTTCTTGTAAATTCAGGAAATCAAAAAGAGACGGTGCGTTTGGATCTCCGAGAGAAAAAAGAAGGAATTGGGGAAGCGATTCATCAGGCTTTGATGCATCAGCTGGAAACGCCAATTGTCAATGCAGCTTTAGAGCCGATGGATTATAAGGTGTTGGAATTAAACAGGAAGGCAGAGGAAACTTCCGGTGCAATTTCTTTAAAAAAATAATCACCGCAAGTGTCCAAAGGCACATTCCAGGATTATAAAGAGAGGAGACAGAAAAGATCCGGCGGATCAATTTCTGTCTCCTTTCATGTGATAGAAACGATTTTATGTTTCGATGTACATCGGACATAAAACCTTTATCGTTCGGAGAGAAAATCATCTTCTTCCTCTTCGATCAGGGAGTAGGCAATGTTTACACAGTGATCGGCGATTCGCTCCAGGGAGGAGAGCATATCGGAAAACAGCAGACCTGCCCGAGGTTCACAGGTTCCTTTGGCAAGGCGTTTTACATGATGCTTTTGATATTTGCGTTCCATTTTGTCAATGGCATGTTCCAGAGACGAAATATTCATGAGGCTTTCTTCTGAAGGGATTTCACCGTTTTGTTCCATGAAACAGTCAATGGATTGATCCAGAATCTGAAAAACAGAGCGTGACATGGTACGAATTTCTTCTTTTGCATCTTCGGTTAATCCGGTTTTGTACTTGATTTCTGTTTTTGTAAAATCGGCAAAATTCTCAGCAAGGTCACCGATTCGTTCAATATCATGAACGATATTGAACATAGAGCCGAGGATTTTTTGGTCAGATACCGGAAGCGTCATCTGATTGGATTTGACCAGATAATTGGTGACGGCATGGCTGATGAAATTGATATCTTCTTCCTGTGCATAGATTTTTTTCAGATCCTGATCATTTTTTTCTAAAAACCCCTGAATGGAAAGAATAAGATTTTCTTTTGCCATGGCTGCCAGTCGTCCCAGTTCATTTTTTGCCAGAGGGATGACGGTGGCAGGGGAGTTCATGGACGAGTCACTGATAAATTGAAGCTCGTTGCGCTGAGGTTTGATTTCTGTACCTGAGATTATTTTTTCTGTCAGTCTGACAACCAAAGGTGCACAAGGAAACATAAACAAAACTTCAATAATTTTAAAGGTCGTATGCGCATTTGCAACACTTCGTCCGAGATTTCCGCCGGAAATCTGCAGGAAGAAATCTGTAATCGAAGGAAGCGCCAAAGACAGGCCGGTAAAGATAATGGCACTGCCGAAGATGTTAAAAAGAAAATGAATCATTGCAGCTCTTTTTGCATTTTTATTTCCGCTTAAGCTGGCAAGAAGGGCTGATACGCAGGAACCCATATTACAGCCGAGAATGATAAAGAAGCAGATCGGCAGCGACAATAAATGTTGGGATGCCATAAGCAGAACAATACTGACAGTCACGGAGGAACTTTGAAGGATTGCGGTAATGATAAAACCAAATAAAATTCCCAGCAAATGGTTGTCAAGACTCTGCAGCAATTGTGTAATCATCGGAGATTCTCTTAAAACAGACATAGCATCGGACATAGAAGTGAGTCCCATAAAGAGAACGCCGAATCCGAGGATCACCTCTCCCACTTTTTTAATGGCAGGATTGTCCAAAAACAGTACCATAATGACTCCCGCCATTAAAAAAACAGGAGCGATGTCTGAAAGATGGAAGGATACAAGCTGGGAGGTAACCGTCGTTCCAATATTTGCTCCCAGGATGACGCCGGCGGCCTGTGACAGATTCATAAGTCCGGCGTTTACGAAACTTACGACCATAACCGTAGTTGCGCTGGAAGACTGGATGATTCCTGTAAAAATAATTCCCACAATGACGCCGGCAAGACGATTGGCGGTAAAGACTTCCAGGATTCGGCGAAGTCTGGCGCCTGCTGCTTTTTCCAGTCCATCGCTCATAAGTTTCATTCCATATAGAAATAAACCAAGGCCTCCGATCAGGGAGAGTATGATAGTGTAGTCCATAAAGCATGACTCCTTTACAATAATTTTACATAAACTTTACTTATATTTTACTTTACGCAAGACAGCATGACAAGAAAAAGATTGTCATTTTTTCTGGAATCCAGTATAATCTTAATCAATCAAAGTTAAAAGAAACGATCGTTTGGAGGAAGCTATGAAAAAATATGATGTGGTGCTGGTCGGAGGCGGATTATTCAATGGAATTGTTGCAAATGAGATGAAAAAGCAAAACAAGAGTTGTCTTGTAGTGGAAAAGCGGACGGTCTTAGGCGGAAATCTTTATTGCCGAGAGGTAGAAGGGATTATGGTCCATGAATATGGGGCACATATTTTTCATACAAGTGATGAAGAAGTCTGGAATTATGTCAATGAACTGGCAGAATTTAACCATTATATCAATTCTCCGATTGCAAATTATTATGGAGAGACTTATAATCTCCCTTTTAATATGAACACATTCAGTAAGATGTGGGGGATCTCAAAGCCGGAGGAGGCAAAAAAAATTATTGAAGAACAAAGGCAGGCTGTATCGGAGGAACCGAAAAATTTGGAAGAGCAGGCAATTCGTCTGGTAGGAATTGATGTTTATAAAAAATTAATTCAAGGATATACAATGAAACAATGGGGACGAGAGTGCAAAGATCTTCCGCCGTCAATTATTAAAAGACTTCCTGTTCGGTATACGTATGATAACAATTATTTTAATGATCCCTATCAGGGAATTCCAAAGGGCGGCTATAATGTGCTGATTGAAAAACTGTATGAAGGATGCGATATTTTGGTCGGAACAGATTTTTTGCAGGATCGCGAAACCTATACGGCGATGTCAGATCGGATTGTATATACGGGAACCATTGATTCTTATTATGATTATTGTTATGGGAAACTGGAATACCGGAGTTTGCGGTTTGAACATAAACTGCTGGAAGAAAAGAATCATCAGGGAGTGGCGGTGATGAACTATACAGATCCTGAAACACCGTTTACAAGAAAGATCGAGCATAAGCATTTTGAATTTGGAACACAGGAAAAGACAGTGGTTACAAAAGAGTATTCTGCGGAATGGGAAGATGGAATGGAGCCGTATTATCCGGTCAATGATGAAAAGAACAGCGTATTATTTGAAAAATATAAAAAGCTTTCGCAAAAAGAAGAAAAAGTACTGTTTGGCGGACGTCTGGGTGAGTATAAATATTATGATATGGATAAAGTCATTGCATCAGCATTAAAATTTGTAAAAGAAAAACTGTAAATCTGCAGGGAAGAACCTAAGAAAATGAAACCCATTTTCTTAGGTTCTTCTGTACTAGACGAATTTTCGTCAATCATGTATAATAAAATCCAAATGCAAAGAAAAGAAAAAGATATTTATTTGGGAGAATATAGAATGCAGGAATTTAGAAATGAGTCAGAAAAACAATATGATTATATGCAGCAGATGAAGACATGGGTGGAGAGAAAATCCAAAGAGCTTGGGCGGCCGCTGACATGTCATTGTACGACGTTTGGATGTCAGATGAATGAAAAAGATTCGGAGAAACTTCTCGGAATTTTAGAGACCATCGGTTATCAGGAAGTGGAAACGGAAGAAGCGGATTTTCTGCTTTTTAACACCTGCACCGTCCGTGAGAATGCCAATACAAAGTTGTACGGACATCTGGGGCAAGTAAAGAAAATGAAGGAAAAAAATCCTCATATGATGATTGGGCTCTGCGGATGTATGATGCAGGAATCGCATGTGATTGAAAAGATTCGATCAAGCTATCGGTTTGTGGATTTGGTTTTCGGAACCCATAATATTTTTAAATTGGCAGAGCTTATGAAGGCAAAGGTGGATTCGGACAGTATGATTGTGGATATCTGGAAAGATACAGATCAGATTGTGGAGGATCTTCCCAGCGACCGAAAGTTTTCTTTTAAATGCGGTGTGAATATTATGTATGGCTGCAATAATTTTTGCAGCTATTGCATTGTTCCGTATGTGAGGGGCAGAGAAAGAAGCAGAAAACCGGAGGACATTGTCAAAGAAGTCCAGAAGGTGGTGTCCGAGGGCGTCAAAGAGGTCATGCTTTTGGGACAAAATGTCAATTCCTATGGAAAAACGTTAGAAAATCCCATGACCTTTGCCGAGCTGCTCAAAGAGGTAGAGAAGGTAGAAGGACTTGAGAGAATTCGTTTTATGACGCCTCATCCGAAGGATCTTTCGGATGAGCTGATTGAAGCGATGGCAGGTTCTGAAAAAATATGCAGTCATATGCACCTTCCGATGCAGTCAGGAAGCAGCCGGCTGTTAAAGTTAATGAACCGTCATTATACAAAAGAACAGTATCTTGCATTGGCGCAAAAGATTAAGGAAAGAATTCCGGGGGTGT
>CAJMHU010000001.1 GCA_905213305.1 uncultured Anaerostipes sp. | reverse complement strand
AGATGGCGCAGTGGCTTCAGGTTTCAAAAAGCGGTTATTATGCGTGGCGGAAGCGTCCCAAAAGCCTGCGCTGCGCGGAGAATGAATCTCTCCTGAAAGAGATTATCCGGATCCATAAGGCATCGCATGGCACTTATGGAGGCAGGAAGATAACCCATGAAATAAACCGGGGATCAGAAAAACCAGTCAACCACAAACGTGTAGAGCGCATCATGCGTGAAAACGGCATACGGTCAAAAAGCCACAGAAAATATAAAGCAACAACAAATTCACACCATCACCTTCCGGTGGCGGAAAACATCCTGAACCGGGATTTTACAGCAGACAGGCCCGGGCGGAAAATGGTAAGCGACATCACATACATCCCGACGGAGGAAGGCTGGCTGTACCTTGCAGGGGTTATGGATCTTTGCGGGGATAAGATAGTCGGGGTATCGATGGATGGGCGTATGACGAAGGAGCTTGTAATAGCAGCGCTTAAGGATGCGGTCAGCCATACAAAGACTACAAGCGGATGTATCCTGCATTCCGACAGAGGAAGCCAGTACTGTTCACAGGAATACCAGAAGCTTGCAAAAGAGCATGGTTTTATCAGCAGCATGAGCCGCAAAGGGAACTGCTGGGACAATGCGCCGATGGAGAGCTTCTGGGGAAAGCTGAAGCAGGAGTGGCTGAATAGCCGGCATTTCCGAACCAGGGAAGAGGCGAAATCAGCAGTATTTGAATATATATGGATATTTTATAACCGCAAACGGATTCATGAAGCAAACGGTTATCTGACACCAGAGGAGTACTATCAGAAACATGAGACGGATTTGCAGACAGCATAGCAGTTTTGGAACCAATACCCACACGGGCACAGCAGGGACCGAAAAGAGTTACCTGCCAGCCTGAGCGGATAAAAAAACGAGAAAAATCAAGAAAAACTAAGAACTGGATAGAATCCTTTCGTTTTGGGTGTCTATGCTAGCGGGGACGTTTCAGTTTGAATCTCAGTGTTCATAAAGGTCATACGTGGTTGAAATGAATTATATGGAGTTTGAAAATAAGTGCGATTTTGATATGGATAAACTATTGCTGACAAAAAAGAATGAGGTTTTTAAAATACTCCAAAATAAATGTGATAGATTTGTCCTAGTGATACCATTAGAAAAAGTAAAAAACGAACAGGAGAGACTCCGGGAAGAGGAGGAAATAAAAAACTGTCTGGTGTTTAAATACTTAAAAGAGTTTTTTTTAGAAAGTCGCTTATGCAGAAAACACGGAACACCACTTCCGAGAAAAAAAGGTAAAAAAGGCTATATATTAGTAGATAACTGGTATTTTTTCTCTTGCACAAGAGAAAGCTTAAAAGTTCTGAAGCGGTATCCGAATATCTATGAGATTGCAGATTGGATTGATATATATTTTATAAGAAATTCAGATATCGTTTTAAGAACAATCTCTCATGAGTATATGTGCAGCGGATCAAAGGAATTATTTTTTCAACTGTCAGATAGAAAAAATCAGCAAGATTTTGGTGAAATTTTTGAATAATAGGAGGGCGAATGAAATTATACCTTAAAAAAATATTAACGATTATTTGTACTTTAATACTTATTTCCTGTGTAGTTTTAGGCTGTAAAAGAAAAGAAGGAGTGGCACAAAGGCAATTAAAGGATTCTATTTTACAGCCGAATCTTCAAGGAGTGAAAGAAGCATTAAAAAAAAATAAATCTATAGTGAATAAGAGAATGGGGTTCATAGATCGGAGAACGCCTTTAGAACTTGCTGTTAGAGAAATTGAAAGCCAGAAAATTCAGTTAGAAATATGCAGGTTACTGATCAAAGAAGGCGCGATGGTAAATCAAAAAGGGGTTGATAAGAACACAAACTTATGCTGGGCATTGGTGAATAACAGATTTTCATTAGCGGAGTTAATGATAGAAGAAGGAGCTGACGTTAACTTAAAAGGCGACGAAGATACTTTCCCTTTACAATGTGCGGTAAATGATATTCGATTAAAAGATTTTGATCAAAAGCAAGCGATCATAAATAGATTGTTGTCATCGGGTGCAAAAACTAATCCAGATTTTTTTAACAATTTTCTGAAAACAGAAAATTGGGGAATGCAATATTATTTTGCTCCATATGTTGCAAAAATAGGATTAAGAAACGGAGATCATCAAAAAATATCTGCAGCAGTGAAAGCAGCTGTTTTGGGAAATAACGTACAGCTGCAGCGTCTGGTAAGAGAAAAAAAAGTAAAGAAAAATGAGAAGGAAATTGTTTTGGCTTTGGCTTGCGCTTACTGTAATGTTGATACTTTAAAAGTATTAAAACAGTATGAATACGATTTTTCTTGGAAAGATGGAGATAAAGTAGGACTGTTGCACATAGCGGCAATGTGTAATGACGTGGAAGTTGTTGAATATTTATTAAATATTGGGGTAAAAGGAAATCAGAAAGTAGATTATTATGAAGCGAATGCCGTTTCTTATGCGGTTCTTGGCGGGAAATTGGAGAATGCTCAAAACTTAGCAGCAAAAGGAGGCGTGGATTATAGAAAAATGAATGAATTCGGTCAAAACATAACATGGGAATTTATTTCAGCATTCGGTAATCGGAAATCATGTGAAACATTAAATCGTTTAGGATATCATCCAAGTGCAGCAGAAATATATTCTATGTTTGAGGCCTGTAGCGAAGATCAGTTCCAATATTTACAAACCATAGAACGTAATACGTACATAAAAAAATATGGAAATAAGATTCTTTCATGTTTATCTTTAAATAGTACAGAGGACTTTTATTTAAAGATGTATAAGAAAGGAGCTAGACCGGATGAAGATCAACTGGAGAATCTAATTTGGAATGGAAGAAGTGATATTGTAGTAAAGCTTATGGAAGATTCTAAACTAAAACAAAGTATAAAGAAAGAGGTATTGTTACAGTCAGCTGTGAACATTGGCGATTTTGCCATGGTGAAATATTTAGTAAAACAAGGTGCGGATATTAACAAATATGTAAAGGAGGAAGATGATAAATTTTCATGGACATCAATACAAATGGCTTACGCAAGACAAAGTAACGACATTGTGAAATATTTAAAACAGCAAGGTGGAGATGTAAAGAAGAAAGATACGATGGGAAGAAATTGTGAAAAGATTGCGGTAGATGCAGAAGCAATTTGGAATCAGTAGATATCATGACAGTAGAAGTGACAATTTTCCCTGTCGCATCTTACAAGTAAAAAGGCAGATTCTTATATCAAAAGAATCTGCTCTTTTTATGCATAATTTAAGGCTTTCCCCATATATTTGATTATACAGGTATTTGGAGGTGGATCGTTATGAAAGAAGGAGATGAGATTTTAAGGATTCTTCCTCTTAGAATCCGAAATCTGTTAAGTCATTTTGATATAGATTGGGACCAGCTTCAGGAGATTCGATTTAGAACGCAGCGTCCGGTGATCGTTACATATCAGCACAAAGAATATTTTTTATCGGACAGGAGAGGGTTGATATCTGAAAAAAATAATGCATACATCTTGTCCATGGAAGAACTAAGACAGGCTATGGAATATATCAGTAATTACTCATTGTATGCGTATGAGGAACAGATGAAGCAGGGATTTCTGACAATTCGCGGAGGTCATCGCGTGGGACTTGCCGGATCTGTAGCCTTAGAACATGGGAAAATTCAGAGGATGAAACATATTTCGTGTCTGAATCTTCGAGTGGCTCATCAGGTGAAAGGATGTGCAGAAAAACTTTATCATCACTGCACCAAAATGGGAAAGATACTTCCAACGCTGATTGTAGCTCCGCCGGGATGTGGGAAGACGACAATGCTTCGCGATTTGATTCGTTTGATCTCAAACTGTGGACAGACGGTTGGCGTTGCCGATGAAAGGAGCGAAATCGGGGCAGCGTGGCAGGGAATTCCTCAAAATGATTTGGGAATCCGGACGGATCTATTGGATGGGTGTCCAAAAGATGAGGGGATGAATATGTTAATCCGTTCGATGGCTCCACAAGTCATTGCGGTGGATGAGGTCGGAAGCCAAAGTGATATTGATGCCCTGTTTTTTTGTGCTTATCGAGGGTGTACGATGGTTGCCACAGCTCATGGAAAGAATATGGAATCTCTGACAAAGAATCCTTATCTCAATGAAGTATTACAAAAGAAGATGTTTCAGAGGTATGTTTTGTTAAGCACAGATGGCAAGCCGGGAACCATTGAGAAAATTTTAGATGAAAATGGAGCAGTATTATATGATTAAAATAATAGGAGTCTTGATTGTGATTTTTTCCGGGATTTGTTTTGGATTTCGGAAAGCAGAGAAAGAGCAGAAACGTCTGGAACAGGGGATCGCACTAAAGCGGATGCTGTATCTTCTACAGGGAGAAATACGGTATGGATTTACACCATTACCGGAAGCAATTTGCAGAATTGCACAAAAAGCTTCTGATGAGTTTATGCCGTTTTTACAAGAAACAGCAAGAAGACTTGGAACTTATGAAGAAGAATCTTTTTCCGTTGTGTGGCAGGAATCTTTAGAGAAATATCTGAATCCGGTAATTTTAGAAAACAAGTTTCTGGAACCGATTCAGACCATGGGGGAAACTATAGGATATTTAGATAAAGAAATGCAGGAAAAAACCATTGGCTTTGCGATTGAACAGCTGGAGGATGAAATTTTTCAGATGAAGGATCAGGTGATGAAAAACTGTAAAATGTACCGGTCATTGGGATTGTCATGCAGTCTTCTCATTGTAATTATCTTAATATAGGGGGGATGGAATGAGTGTAAATATTATTTTCAGAATCGCAGCTGTTGGAATTCTCGTGACAATTCTTGTACAGGTACTAAAACATTCCGGGAGAGACGAGCAGGCATTTTTACTGACGCTGGCGGGGTTGATTCTTGTTTTAACATGGGTAATTCCTTATATTTATGATTTGTTTGAAAGTGTGCAGACGCTTTTTACAATCTCTTGATGATGGGAGGATGATATGATACAAGCAGCCTTATTTGGAATTGTTGCAAGCTTGGCCGCCATGAAGCTGAAAGCCATTCGTCCGGAAATCGGAATGGTGATCGGAGTGTTTGCAAGTGTAATACTGGCGGTTTATGGGCTTCGGGAAATGAAGCAGATTCTTGACGTATTTGAAACGATCCGGGAGTATTCCGGAATTCCAAAGAGTTACTTTCAGATCTTGCTGAAGCTAATCGGGATCTCATTTTTATGTGAATTTACCTCAAATGTCTGTAAAGATGCAGGACAGGCTTCCATCGGGAAACAGATTGAATTTGTAGGAAAATTGGCGATTTTGTTGGTAAGTGTGCCGATTTTTAAGTCTCTGCTGCAAACAGTACAAAAACTTTTGGGAAATGGCTCATGAAAAAAATCAGTATTTGTATCTTGTTTCTATGGTTCCTTTTGGGCACGGTTTCTGTCTCTGCTGCCCAGACATCAAAAGAGGAGCTCAATGAAGATTCCCTCCGGGAGGTAGAACAAACGTTAAAAGAAGAAACGGATCTTTCTTATACAAAGCTAGTAAAAAAATTAATGACCGGAGATATAAAAGGAGTTGTGGAAGATTTAACGGATCATCTTCTGGGAGAGCTGAAAAACAACTTTTTCATTCAGAAAAATGTATTAAAACAAATCATAGCCGCAGCGCTGATTGCTGCAATTTTTAAAAATCTTTCAGATTCTTTTTTTCAAGGGAGTACTGGAGACACGGCATTTTATGTAACCTATATTATTCTCATCGGATTAATGACCAATTCCTTTTTTTATTTAAATACAACGATACAAAATCTTGTGGATCTTATGTTGGATTACATGAAAGGAATGATTTCCGCATATTCTATTGCGGTTGTCTCCACATCCGGTATCAGTACATCCACGGCGGTTTATGAATTTTATCTACTCTTAATTTATGCAATGTCTGCTGCGGCAAATATGATACTTCTGCCTATGATTAAAATTTTATTTGTTTTAAAAATCATCAATCATCTCTCGGAAGAAGAACATTTTTCAAGACTTTGCAAAACGCTGGAGTTTGCCGCAGAACTTTTTATGAAAGGATTTTTATCGGTGATCCTCGGAATTCAACTGATACAGTCGATGATTCTTCCGGCGGTGGATTCTCTGAAAAATACGGCACTTCAAAAAGGAATGTCGGCAATTCCGGGAATCGGCGGAGGACTGAATTCAGTGATGACAACAATTCTCGGATCTGCGGTTGTGATAAAAAACAGTATCGGAGCCGCAGGAATTTTGGTACTTCTTGTAGTTGTTGTGCCGCCGCTTTTAGAAATTTCCTGCGTTGTAATTTCTTATATGGGGGCAGGAATTTTGCTGCAGCCAGTATCGGACAAAAGAGTAACCGGCGCTATGGATGCTGTAATTCAAAGCGGAAAACTGATGCTTCGGATGATTCTGACAATGACGATGTTATTTATTTTATCCATCGCAATGATTGCTTTTTCAACTAATGTCAATTATTACACGGGGTAATAGAAGATGAAGTTTGTAAAATCTATGATCTTTTTTTTGATTCTATCAACGCTTGCGGAGCAGTTGATTGGGCAGTCCAAATATCGGCCTTATATACGGCTGATTACGGGATTTATGCTGATATCTCTTATGATTCGTCCGATTTTTGGATTATTTGGGAACGAAACAACAGTAGAAGACGTATTTTCTAATATGGCAGCCAGCGCAGAACGTCTTTCTTTTGAAAACGACGCAAAAGAAGCGAAGGAAGGACAGATTCGCCGGGAGCTTCAAACGATTTTAAAGAAGTATAAAATAGAGACTGATGAAATTCAGGTTTCTTTGGATGACAAAGGTGAAATTTCTTCGGTTTCAGTAAGGGCAGATCATATAAAATCAAAAGAAAAGGCATTAAAAAGCGTGATTTCCAACTTCTATAATGTGAAAAGCTCTAATATAAATATAAGTGAGTAGAGGAAATATGATGGATAAAAAGAAACTGCAAAATTTCATAGAAACCATAGGAATGAAGAAGCTTTTGTTACTGTTCGCACTTGGAATTGGACTGATCCTTTTAAGTATTCCTTCAGGAGAGAAAACAGAAACTTCCAAAACAGAAACTGCAACAGAATCTGAAGATTCCACCGATGCCTATGTAAAAAAGCAGGAAAAAAGACTTGTTAAGGCATTGCAGCATGTAGCCGGAGTGGGGGAAGTAAAAGTTATGATTACAGTAAAAGCTTCAAAAGAGTCTGTTGTGAATAAAGATAGTCCCTATGAAGAAAGCACCGGAGAGAAAGAAAAAACGGTAAAGGAGGGGGAAGAAACTGTTTTGGTGGAGGAAGATGGAGAAAAAGTTCCTTACGTGATCAAGGAAGTGGAGCCGGAAGTGGAAGGAGTGGTTGTGGTTGCGCAGGGAGGAGGAAATGATGTCGTCAACCAGAATATTGTGGAGGCAGTCTCTGTTCTTTTTCATATTTCATCTTATAAAGTAAAAGTCTTAAAAATGGAGGATTCATAAATGAAGAAGTTGTTTAAAAAGAATCAGATGATTATTACAACATTGGCGGTAATAATTGCCGCCGCCGGATATGTAAATTACAGCGGAAAATATGATTCAGCCACAAAAACGAAAACAAAGACAGTGTCGAATACAGCACAGGAAACTGCAGGAGAAGTAAAGGATGACATTACAGACGTAGGAGAAGCAGTCTTGACCAATGCCCAAGTCAGCAACTATGTTGCCAAGGCAAAATTAGAACGGGAACAGACGCACAGCAAGGCAAAAGATACTTTGCAGGAAATTATTAAGGATAAAACAGTGAAGGACAGCGTGAAACAGGATGCCGTAGATAAATTATCAACGCTTTCAGAACAAATGGAAATGGAAACGGCATCAGAAAACTTGTTAGGAGCAAAAGGATTTTTAAATTCTATTGTAACCATCAGCAATGGAAAAGTAGACGTTTTGGTAAATAAAAAAGATTTGTCCAAAGTTGAGCGGAGCCAGATTGAAGACATTGTTGTTAGAAAAACAGGATGTCAGCTGGAAGATGTTGTGATTACTTCGATGAAAACAGATGATTAGAACAAAATCTGTAAAAAATGTTTGAGGCGGGAGAACATTACATAAAATAAGTTTGAATAAGAAACGCATTTTTGATATAATCAGTTATATCAGTATGCAAAAAGTACAGGAGGCTTTTTATGGAAAATAAAAGTAGTTATCAGATAAAAGAGCAGGGTGTGCTCGGTGAAGTGAAGATTGCGGATGATGTTATTGCAGTCATTGCGGGAATTGCAGCAACAGAAGTGACGGGTGTTGCAAGAATGTGCGGAAACATTACCAACGAATTAGTCAGCAAGCTTGGAGTCAATAATCTTTCAAAAGGAGTCAAGGTGTTCGTGGAAAATCACCATGTAAGAGTCAATCTTGCTCTGGAACTGGATTACGGTGTCAGCATTCCAGCGGTATCTGAAAAAGTACAAAACCGTGTAAAGTCTGCAATTGAGAATATGACAGGATTAAAAGTCAGTGAGGTCAATGTCCGGGTAGCAGGAGTTGCAGCAGAGGAATAGGTGATTTTTAGAAAAACAATCGGAATCAAACAGTGAAAGCCAGACGGAACTGTCAGCAGTTCCGTCTTTGTAGCGCAGAAAGGAAATCAAATGACAAGAAGTGAAATGAGAGAGCACATTTTCAGAATTCTGTTTGCGGCAGAATTCTGTAACAAAGAGGAATTTGAAGAGCAAATTCGACTCTATTTTCAGGGGCACGAGCAGATCTGTGAAAAGCATCAGAAAGAAATCAGAGAAAAAGTAATGGATCTGATGATACATTTAGATGATTTGGATCACGAGATTTCAGCACATGCCAGAGCATGGAATTTGATGAGACTGGGAAAGGCGGAATTATCAATTTTGAGGCTGGCAATCTATGAAATTCTCATGGATGCGCAGGTGCCCAAAAAAGTTGCAATTAACGAGGCTGTAGAACTGGCAAAAAAATATTGCAATGAAAAGGCGGCTCCTTTTATTAATGGAATTTTAGGACAGATAGGAACAGATCTGGATGAAAAGTAAAGTTTTTTCCGTAACACAGATCAATTCTTATATTAAGCGAATGTTTCAGAGCGATTATGCACTGCGCAGGATTTCCATTAAAGGGCAGGTATCCAACTGTAAATACCATCCCTCCGGACATATTTATTTTTCTCTGAAGGATGAGGGCGGACAAATTTCCTGCGTAATGTTTGCAAATTCCAGATATCAGGGATTAAAATTTGACATGGAAGACGGTCAGGAAGTTATCGTCAGTGGAAATGTCAGTGTTTTTGAAAGAAACGGAAGTTACCAGCTATATGCAGACGAAATACGTCTGGATGGGATGGGGGATCTTTATATTGCCTATGAACAGTTAAAACAAAAGCTTTACGAGGAAGGATTGTTCGATCATGAGCATAAGAAGCCGATTCCTAAGAATCCTCAAAAGATCGGAATTGTTACAGCCAAAACCGGCGCTGCCATCCATGATATTATAAGTACGGCAAAAAGAAGAAATCCTTATGTGCAGTTAATTCTATACCCGGCACAGGTTCAGGGGGAGAAGGCCTCAGAAACCATCGTAAGAGGGATTAAAGCTTTGGACGCTTATGGTGTTGACACGATCATTGTCGGACGGGGAGGAGGGTCCATGGAAGATTTATGGGCTTTTAATGAAGAAAATGTTGCAAGAGCTATCTATGAAGCAAAAACGCCGATTATTTCCGGAACAGGACATGAGGTAGATACAACGATTGCAGATTATGCGGCGGATCTTCGTGCGGCAACTCCCACGGCAGCATGTGAAATTGCAGTTCCGGATATAAGAGAAATCATAGAAGGACTGGAGCGTCGCGTCTATACTTTACAAACCTTGCGGAATCAAATTCTTCAGAGGTATCAAATGCGCTTGAAGGAATATCAGTGGAGCTTTGCAGATTATGATCCCCAATATCGGCTGCAGGAGCAGAGGATGCGATTCAATGAACTGGAAGAGAGACTGTCGTCCTGCATAAAAGAGAAAATCACAGCCTACCGGCACCGCCTGGAAGTGCTGACAGGAAAGCTTCACGGATTATCACCAACAGCAAAATTAATGAACGGATTTGGGTATCTGGAAGATTCCGATCAAAATCCGGTGTCTTCGGCAGGGCATGTGAAAAAAGGAGATTCTATTTTCGTGACGGTATCAGATGGGAAAATTCATGCCAGAGTAGAAGAAACAGAACGAAGGAGTAGCTTATGAGTGAGAAACAATTTAGCATAGACCAGGGGTTTGATCAGCTGGATCAAATTCTTTTACAGCTTAGCAATGAGAATATAAAACTTTCGGAGGCCGTAAAATTATATACCGAAGGTGTAAACCTTATGAAACAATGTAAAAATTCCTTAGATAAAGTGGAAAAAGAGTTGATTCTATTAGACAAGGATGGAAAAGAAGATGAACTTTAAAGAGGAAATGAAAGCAAGGACGACGCACATTGAGACAATCTTAGATCAGTATCTTCCAAAACCTGAAGGGTTATCAAAAACAGTGCTCACCGCCATGAATACAACGGTTCGTGCAGGAGGAAAACGTTTGCGTCCGATGTTAATGGAAGAAACCTTCCGCATGTTCCATGGGGAAGGAAAGATCATTGAACCATTTATGGCAGCAATTGAAATGATACACACCTACTCTCTGATTCATGACGATCTGCCGGCTTTGGATAACGATGATTATCGCAGAGGACAGAAAACCTGCCATATTGTTTACGGGGAAGATATGGCAATTTTAGCCGGAGATGCATTGCTAAATTATGCTTATGAGACTGCGGCGAAGTCTTTTGACCTTGCAGACGAAACACAGATTTTTTCCGTGGTTCGGGCAATTCAGGTGCTGGCTTCAAAACCGGGAATTTACGGAATGATCGGCGGTCAGGTGGCTGATGTAGAACTGGAGGGAAGGGAACTTTCCATGGAACAGATTTTGTTTATTCATAAGAATAAGACCTCTGCCTTGATTGAGGCATGTATGATGATCGGTGCAATTCTTGCAAATGCTTCAGAAGATGAAGTGGCTCAAATGGAACAGTGCGGAGAATTTCTTGGATTGGCATTTCAAATTCAGGATGATATTTTAGATTTAATTGGGGATGAACAAAAAATCGGCAAGCCGGTTGGAAGTGATGAGAAAAATCATAAGACAACCTATGTTACATTAAAGGGTCTGGAGCAATCGAAAAAAGATGTGAAGGATCTTTCGGCACAAGCCATTGAAATTTTGAAGAGATATCAGAAGGATGGTTATCTTATCAGTCTCGCAGCATTTTTGATAGACCGGACGTATTAATCAGGATAGAATCAGAAACCGGAAGAAAGGAGAAATATGCTGGAATATATTAATAAACCCAATGATATTAAGCAAATTCAACCGGAAGACTACCGTATACTTGCCAAGGAAATCCGTCGATTTCTGTTAAAAAATGTCAGTCGTACCGGAGGACATCTTGCCTCCAATCTTGGAATTGTGGAACTTACCATGGCGCTGCACCTTGTTTTAGATTTTCCGAAGGATCAGTTGATCTTTGATGTCGGACATCAATCCTATGTTCATAAAATTTTAACGGGGCGAAAAGAAGGATTTGGAGCTCTGCGTCAATTTGGAGGGATGAGTGGGTTTCCGAAGAGAAAAGAAAGTGACTGTGATGCTTTTCACAGCGGTCACAGTTCCATGTCCTTATCCGCTGCGCTGGGACTTACAACAGCCAGAGATCTTCATCAGACGGATGAGACAATTGTTGCTGTGATCGGAGACGGCGCATTATCCGGCGGCATGGCATATGAAGCATTAAATAATATGGCAAGGCTGCGGAAAGAAAAGAAAAATCTGATTGTAATTTTAAATGATAACAAGATGTCCATTGCAGAAAACGTAGGAGGAATGTCTGCGTATCTTAATAAAGTGCGAACGCAGAAGGGCTATGTGGAATTCAAAGGGAATGTGGAGCAGTCTTTGCTGAAAATTCCCAGAATCGGAAAAGGAGTTGCTTCCTTTTTAAAAAAATCCAAAGATTCAATCAAGCAGTTGTTTGTGCCGGGGATGTATTTTGAAGATATGGGAATCACTTATGTCGGTCCCTTAGACGGACATAATATTCCGCTGATGGTTGAAACACTGAATCGAGCCAAACAGCTAAAAGAGCCAATCATTCTTCATGTTGTGACAAAAAAGGGAAAGGGTTATCGGCCCGCAGAGCAAAATCCTGCGAAATTTCATGGAGTCAATCCATTTTCCTTAAAAACAGGAGAAGTTCTTTCTAAGTCCTCTGGTGCTTCCAATACTGCGATTTTTTCTGAGACATTGCTGGAGATGGCAAAAAAAGATCCAGAAATAGTGGCAGTTACAGCGGCAATGCCCGATGGAACCGGGCTTTTGAAATTTCAGGAACAGTTTCCGGATCGTTTTTACGATGTGGGAATTGCAGAAGAACATGCAGTGACCTTTTGTTCGGGAATGGCAGCCAGAGGGCTGAAACCTGTGTTTGCGGTTTATTCGACTTTTTTGCAAAGAGGATTTGATCAGATTCTTCATGATGCGGCGATTGGAAATTATCCGGTGATTTTTGGTCTGGATCGTTCCGGACTGGTAGGAGCGGATGGAGAGACACATCAGGGAATTTTCGATATTCCGTACCTTTCAATGATTCCAAATATGACTGTGATGTCTCCTATCAACGCAAGAGAACTGAGGGCAATGTTACAAACGGCACTTTCGAACCCTCAGGGACCGACAGCAATCCGATATTCCAGGGGAGAAGCGGGGCATCTCTATGAAGATCGCATGGAAGATTTAGAGTATGGCAAAGGTCAGATTTTAGAAGAAGGAAAAGACGCTGTGATTTTGGCGGTTGGAAACATGATTTCCGAGGCACAGAAGGCGATAGAGATTCTCAAAGGAGATGGTTATCAAATTGGATTGGTCAATCCAAGATATATAAAACCGATGGATGAAGAACTGTTATATGATTTGTCAAAACAGTATTCTTTGATTGTGACCTTGGAAGAAGGAATTTTACATGGCGGTTTTGGCTCCATGGTATCACAGCTTCTTTTGGAAAATAATTATAAGGGAAACGTGAGAACCATTGGAATTAAGGATCAGTTTGTGGAACATGGGTCCGTCGCAGAGCTGCGAAAAATGCTTCAGATTGACGGAGAACATGTTGCGGCATGCATACGCCAGTGGATTGAGGGATAATACATGAAAAAAGAACGTTTAGATGTACTATTGGTAAAAAAAGGACTTGCTGCTTCCAGAGAAAAAGCAAAAGCAATCATTATGTCTGGAATTGTCTTTGTGGACGGGCAGCGAGAAGATAAAGCAGGATCGTCCTTTGATGAAAAGCAGGAGATTGTCATCAAGGGAAAAACTTTAAAATATGTCAGCCGGGGAGGCTTGAAGCTGGAAAAAGCAATGCAGCGCTTTGGCATTTCTTTGGAAGGAAAGGTTTGCATGGATGTTGGGGCGTCCACCGGAGGATTTACAGACTGTATGCTTCAAAACGGTGCAGTGAAGGTCTATTCTGTCGATGTGGGACATGGTCAGCTGGACTGGAAGCTTCGCAATGATGATCGGGTAGTCTGTATGGAAAGAACGAATATGCGCTATCTAACGGAGGATGACATCGAGGAGAAGGCAGCTTTTGTTTCGATTGATGTTTCGTTTATTTCATTGACGAAGATTTTACCGGCAGTGGACCGGATTCTTACATCTGACGGTCAGGTTGTAGCCCTGATTAAGCCCCAATTTGAAGCCGGAAGAGAAAAAGTCGGGAAAAAGGGAGTGGTCAGAGATCCCAAGGTGCACGAGGAAGTGATTGAGAAAATCTGTGATTTTGCATACGCCAGTGGATTTTCGCTTCTGCACTTGGATTATTCTCCGATTAAAGGACCAGAGGGAAATATCGAATATCTGCTTCATATGCAGAAAACAGCAACAGAAGAACAAAAACAGATAGGGAGAACGGACATGGAAGCCATTGTCTTAACATCTCATCAGGATCTGGCAAAGAATAAGGAATGACATGAAAAATTTTTTAATTTTGACAAATGAGGAAAAAGATCCGGGACTGGAGATTTCAAAACAGATTCAGGATTATATTGAACAGTCCGGCGGCGTCAGCCATCGAATGTGCGAGTTTACAAGACACATTCAGGAAGATATGACTTGCATTACAAAAGACACAGAATGTGTGATTGTATTAGGCGGAGACGGAACCATGCTGCACGCAGCCAGACTCTTAGCCGGAAAGGATCTGCCGATGGTAGGCGTAAATCTCGGAACTCTGGGATTTCTTACGGAAATTGAGCTGAAACAGCTTTATGAAGGTCTGGACGGACTGTTAAACGATACATTTCAGATCGAAGAGCGGATGATGTTGGATGGAAGAGTCATTCACGCAAATCAGGAAACCGATCACTTGCCGGCTTTAAATGATGTTGTGATTGCAAGGAGTGGATTTTCGAGAATTATTTCTTTTCGGATTATGGTAAATGATGAGCTTTTGGATATTTATGAGGCAGACGGAGTGATTATTTCCACGCCCACAGGTTCTACAGGATATAATCTTTCCGCAGGAGGTCCGGTAGTCAATCCAAAAGCCAATGTGATTGTGATTACTCCGATCTGTCCTCATTCTTTGCAGGCGAAGAGTATGGTGCTTTCTCCGGAAGACAACATAGAAATTTATATAGAAAATGTCCGGCAGACACAGCTTGAGGAGGCCTATGTTACATTTGACGGACAAGTTGCACGAAAGCTGCAGCCGGGGGATGTCCTTCAAGTAAAAAATTCAAAAAAGAGAGCCAAAGTAATCAAAGTAAAAGGTGATAGTTTTTATCAAATTTTAAGAATTAAGGTTGGTGGGAGCAATGAAAAAGAATAGACAGCAGGCAATTATCGACTTAATCCAAAAATATTCCATCGAAACTCAGGAAGAGCTGCTGTCAAGACTTCACAACATCGGGTTTCAGACGACACAGGCTACGATTTCCCGTGATATCAGAGATCTGGCTCTGATTAAGAAGCCGGATGCAAAAGGACGTCAAATTTACAGCTTGATGGATCCGGAAGATGAAACATTGAAAAAATATCAAAGGATTCTGGCAGAGGCAATTCTTTCTATGGAACTGGCAGAAAATATGCTTGTGGTGAAAACCGTTTCCGGAATGGCGATGGCTTCAGCCGCAGCGCTGGATTCGTTAGAGATTTCAGGGGTAGTTGGAACGATTGCAGGAGATGACACGATTATGTGTGTGATGAAAGATAAAACTATTGGGCGGACAGTCATTGCGGAGATTAAGCAGATGATCCGGGCAATGGAAGAAAAAGACTGAGAGGGGTTCTATGCTTCAAAATTTACATGTAAAAAATCTGGCTCTGATTGACGAGATTGAAATTACATTTCATGAACATTTAAATATTCTGACAGGAGAGACCGGGGCCGGAAAATCAATTTTGATCGGATCAATTGAAAGCGCGTTGGGGAAGAAAATTCCAAAAGATATGATTCGTCCCGGAGCGAAGGAGGCGGTCATTGAATTGTTGTTTTGGATTGATGATCCGCAGACAATTCAGGAGATTGAAGCGTTTGATTTGGAAATTGAAGATGGACAGGTGTTTATCAAACGTGTGATTCAGGAACGCCGAAGCATAAATAAAATCAACGACAGCACTGTCACTTTAAAAACTTTAAGAGAAGTTTCCAGACGGCTGTTTCATCTTCATGGTCAGCAGGAGCATCAGGTATTGCTGAAAGAAAAAAATCATTTGTCCATGATGGATTATTTTCTTACGAAAGAATCAAAAACGGCATTAAATACGTGCCGCAGTCTTGCCAGTCAATATTCGGAACTTTCTGGACAAATAAAGGCGCTTTCGATGGATGATCATCAAAGACTTCGGGAAATTGATTTTTTAGAACATGAGATCCAGGAAATTGAAGCTGCAAATCTCAACTGCGGAGAAGATGAGATGTTAGAGCTGCTTTACAAAAAAATGCTGTATCGGAAGGAAATTGCAGCATCCTGTTATGCTGTCAGTCGCCTGACGGGATATGAGGAGGATCAGGCAATCGGGAATCAATTAACGGAAAGTATCCGAAAGATGCAGGAAGTCAGTCATCTGGATCCCACAATTCATGGATTTTATGAACAGCTGCTTCAGGTAGAGGATCTGCTCGGGAGTCTTCACCAGGAATTAACCGATTATGTACAAGAGACGGAGTTTGATGAGCAGACATTTGCAGAAACTGAACAGCGGCTGAATTTAATCAATGGATTAAAGGAAAAATATGGAACTTCCATCGAAGCGATATTGGAGTATGTCAACACAGCTTCCAAACGTCTTGAGGTTCTTGAGAATGCGTCTGTACAAATAGAATCTCTGAAAGCGCAGCAAAAGCAGCTGGAGGATTCTTATTATCTTGCAGCGGAAACACTTTCGGCAGGAAGAAAAACCATTGGGAAAAACTTACAAAAAGAAATTACAAAGGCGCTGAAGGATTTAAATTTTCTTTCTGTAAGTTTTGAAATTGAGATTACAAAAGAAAAGCGGATTTCGCCGGACGGAACGGATCATGTGCGTTTTCTGATTTCTACCAATCCCGGGCTTCCTCCGCGTCCGGTGCAGGAAGTGGCTTCTGGAGGAGAATTGTCAAGAATTATGTTAGCGATGAAATCTGTGGCGGCAGAAGCAGATCGGGTCAATGCCTTGATTTTTGATGAAATTGATACGGGAATCAGCGGAGAGACTGCCAATCGTGTCGCAAAAAAAATGGCTTTCATTTCAAAAGATCATCAAGTGATTGCCATTACACATCTTCCTCAGATTGCAGCAATGGCAGACAGCCATTATTTTATTGAAAAACAAACAGACCAGAAGAAAACCTCCACAACCATTCGGCAATTAAATGCAAAGGAATCACTGGAAGAAATTTCCAGAATGATCAGCGGGGATCAAAGAACCGAAACTTCTATGAAAAATGCAAAAGAAATGAAATCTTTAGCAAATGACGTAAAATTATACTGATTCGATTGACGATAATAGCACATAATAAAAAGGATGTATCACAAAAAAAGGTACGTCCTTTTTTAGGAGGAAAATTTATGCGGAAATACTATTATCGAAAAATATTGATATTGCTTTTTTTTCTAAATCTTTTGGCAATTGGTACTCTTTACATCAAATACTGCAAAGAGCAGCTTCCAAATGCAATTCATATCAAAAAAGGGCAGGAAACATCTTTAAAGTATAATGTTCCGGCAACGGCAAAGATTAACAACCAAAAAATTCAGCTAAATCATCCCTTTGTATTTAAACAAAGTGAAACCGGACAGTATGAAATGGACGCCAGCTTGTTTGGAACCATTCCGTTAAAAAAGATCAAGGTTCATGTGGTGGACACAAAGCGAGTTGTGCCAAGTGGAAAAGTTGTAGGAATTTATGTGGAGACAAAAGGACTTTTGGTATTGGAAACAGATACTTTTACAGGGATTGACGGAGCCAGCCATGCGCCAAGCAGCAATAAATTATATCGGGGAGATTATATCCTGGCGGTCAATGGCACATCCATTGATTCTAAGGTTTCCTTTATGTCCATGGTAAATCAATGCAAGGGCAAAGAAATTACCTTAGACGTTCGCAGAAATTCTAAAAAGATTACCATTAAAGTATTGCCGGTGATGTCCGCATCGGACCATCAGTATAAAATCGGAGCATGGGTCAGAGATAATACACAGGGGATCGGAACGTTAACCTACACCAGCAAAAATGGATTTGGAGGACTTGGACACGGGATTTGTGATATGGATACCGGAGATTTAATGGACGTAAAAGGAGGATTTCTTTTAGATCCTCAAATAGATTCCATATCAAAAGGAAAAGCTGGATCTCCGGGGGAAATTGTCGGAAATATTTACTATAAAGAGGAAAATGTCATTGGAGCCATTGAAAAGAATACGGAAAAAGGGATCTATGGCTCTATGGCACTTGGAAACCAAAAGGAGTACGAGGTCGGATATCGTCAGGATATTAAAGAGGGAAAGGCTTATATCTTATCCAATATCAGCGGAGAATTTAAAAAATACGAAATTAAAATTCGTAAAGTAAATCATTCGGACTCCAATACAACAAAGAGTATGGAAATAGAAATTACGGATAAGAATCTTTTAAAATTAACCAACGGAATTGTACAGGGAATGTCGGGGAGCCCGATTGTACAGGGAAACAAATTCATAGGCGCGGTGACACATGTATTTGTCGAGAAACCTTCGAGAGGTTATGCGATTCTGGCAGAAACAATGATAGAGGAAATGGCAAAATAAGAATCAGACTTATCTTTGAGTTCGTAATAAATTTTAAAAATGGGATATAATCACTGTATAAAGTTTTATTAGGAGAATAGAAAGATGAGCAAACACAAACTGAGACATATCGGAATCATACCGGACGGGAACCGGCGATGGGCAGTTGCCCATGGATTAAAAAAACAGGAGGGCTACAATTTTGGATTAAAACCCGGACTTCAACTGCTAAAAAAGGCAAAGATGTGCGGCATTGAGGAAATTACCTATTACGGATTTACAACGGATAACTGCAAACGTCCTTCGGAACAGTTTCAGGCGTTTCAAAAAGCCTGTGTAAAAGCGGTGGAGATGCTCACGAGAGAGGGAGCTGATCTTCTTGTCATAGGAGACTCTCGCTCAAAATGCTTTCCCAAAGAACTCTTGCCGTATAATACGAGAACCCCTGTGCATGGAGGGGGAATTCGAGTTAATTTTTTAGTGAATTACGGATGGAAATGGGATCTGTCTCATTTAAAAAAAGATGGTCATGTTTTCTCAGAAGAAATTTCAAGAATTGATCTCATCATACGGTGGGGCGGAATGCGCCGCCTGTCAGGATTTCTCCCGATTCAGTCCGTGTACGCTGACTTTTATGTAGAGGAAAAATTCTGGCCTGACTATACAGATGATGATTTTGAGAAAGCTTTAGAATGGTATCGCAGGCAGGATGTAACATTAGGTGGTTAAAAGACGGTTCGTCATCTTGATGAGCCGTCTTTTCACTTGCTTTTGTGGAAAGAAATTAGGCAAAGATAGAAAAAAGCTGTTATAATGAATCATGAAAATGAAATGTATACTGTGAAAAAGAGGAAAATATATGAGAATTTTACATTTATCAGATCTTCACCTTGGAAAAAGAGTAAATGAAATATCCATGATCGAAGATCAAAAATACATGTTACTGCAAATTGTAAAGATAATAGAGGAAGAAGAAGTGGACGTGATTCTTCTGTGCGGGGACGTTTTCGATAAATCAATTCCAACCATTGAAGCGATCCGTCTTCTGGATGAATTTTTAAACAAATTAAATATTCTGCAGAAAAAGGTTTTGATTATCAGTGGGAATCATGATTCCGGGGAACGGCTTTCTTTTGGAAGACATCTGCTTTCCCAGTCTCATATTTACATATCTTCCCTGTTTCAGGGAGAGACGGAGAAGATTACAATTAAAGACGAGAAGGTTTCCGTCTGTTTTTATCTCTTGCCGTTTGTCAAGCCAGTATATATCAATCACTTGCTTGGAATTCAGAAAGAAAACACTGAGGAGTGTTTGAGATATTTTGTAAAACAAATGAACGTAGATACCCGACAGACAAACATTTTATTAGCACATCAGTTTGTGACTGCCAATCATAAAAATCCGGAGCTTTCAGATTCTGAAAGCAGTTCTCTGGGAGGTCTGGATCAGGTTGACTACCGGGTGTTTGATGATTTTGATTATGTGGCTTTGGGTCATATTCATAAACCTCAGGCAATGGGCAGAGAACATGTGCGTTATGGAGGTTCTATTTTAAAGTATTCTTTTTCAGAAATTCATACAGAAAAAAAGGCAACGATTTTGACAATTGAAAAAAACAAAACCATAGACCTGTCCTACCGTATTCTTCGGCCGCTTCATGATATGCGCGAGATTAAATGCAGCATGAAAGAACTGTTGAATGGAGAAGTAGAATTGGGAAATTTACAGGATTATATGCATGTTATTTTAACAGATGAGGATGAAATGTTTGATGTCATTGGAAAAGTACGCAAAGTCTATCCAAATGTAATGCAGATCAGTTTTGAAAATCGGAAATATATGCAAACACTGGAACATATAAAATTTCAGCAGGAGCATCTTTTTAATCAAAACCCGATCCAATTATTTTCTGAATTTTATAAAATACAGAATCATGTGGAGGCAGACCAAAAAAGAATGGAAACGATGGCATCAATTTTTAAGGAGGCAGAGCAATGAGACCTCAAATATTAGAAATGTGGGCTTTTGGACCATTTTCCGGAAAAACAGAAATACATTTTGAAAATTTTCAGGGAATTTTTTTGATTTCTGGAGAAACAGGGGCAGGAAAGACGACCATTTTTGATGCTATCTGTTTTGCCCTTTACGGAGAAGTCAGCGGAGAATATCGAAAATCCGAAATGATGCGCAGTGATTTCGCAAGAGATGACGTAGAAACAAAAGTTCTTCTTTCCTTTGAACATCGTCAGAAGAATTATAAAATTCAGCGAAATCCTTCCTATATGAGAAAAAGCAAAAGAGGGAACGGTGTTACAAGGCAAAATGCGGATGCCGTATTATATCAGGAAAACGAAATTTTATGTACCGGAACAAAAAGTGTGACTGAAAAAATTGAGGAAATTTTGGGCATGAACCGTTCCCAGTACAAACAAATTTCCATGATTGCACAGGGAGAGTTTTTAAAGCTTTTGTATGCGCAAAGTAAAGAACGAGGTGAAATCTATCGGAAAATTTTCGGAACAGAATATCTTTATGACTTTCAAAACAAGCTCAAGGAGCGGTATCGGGCGTGCATCAGAGAACATGAAACCTTAATGAAAGAAATTTTTGTACTGGAGGGTCAGGCAGAAATCCATGAAACTGACGAAGAGTATGTGAAATATGAGGAATACTTTCAGAAAGAGTCCCTGGTGTCAGAATTTATGAACATACTGGAGCAATATCAGCATCGAACGTCCATCGAATATCACCAATGGAAGGAAACATCATCAAAACTGCAGAAGATGGTGCAGAAGATCTCCATGGAATTTCAGGGAGCTCAAGAAAAAAACCAAAAGTTTGACCAGTTGGAACAGTTGATGCAGGAATCTTTGAAGCTGGAAGCCCGGAAGGAGGAAATGGCTGGGTTAGAAAATCAATTAGTCAATGCAGAGCGTATTTTAACGGTGCTTGTCCCAATAGAAGAAAACATCAGGGATCGAGAACGCAGAGCCAAGGAAATCGAGAATCGAATGCAGCAAACTCTGTTTCAGTTAAAAAATGAACAAGAAAGAAAACTGCGATGTATGAAAGAGTATGATGAAATTCAGGAAAAAGAGCCTCTGATTCAAAAAATGGCAGTTGATTTAAAGCAGTTGGAACATCAGAAAAAAGAATATCAGAACTTAGAGAGCTTCAAGGAAGAGATCGAAGGCACACAAAAAGAGCTGAGCCGGCTTCAAAAAGAACAGAAGCGTTTATCCAATCGGTATCAGGAACAGCAGCAGCAACAGAAAGTATATGCTGCATTTATAAGAGAGCATGAAGATTTGGAAGCCTCCATAGAAAAAAAGCGTGAGGAAGGTCTGGAAATTCAGGCAAAAGCAAAAAAATGGAAAGGACTGCTCAAACAGTTGGAAAACTGGAAAAAGGAGGAGGCTTCCTACCAGGAGATATTAAACCAGTTTCAGACGATATTTGAGGAAAGAAAGATCATCAAACAACAAGTTCTAAAAGCTCAGAATCAATATGACTGCAATCAGGCAGGGCTTCTGGCTGCAGGGCTTCAAAGCGGCGAACCTTGTCCGGTATGTGGTTCAAGAGTGCATCCCAATAAGGCAAAGTTACAAAACAGTGATGTTACAATTTCCCAATTGAAACGATTAAAACAGCAGGAGGAAGAAAAGGATCATCAATATGAAGCCATTCTCAGGGAGACAACCAGTCGACGGGCCAAAGCAGAAAATCAAAAAGAAATTGTGGAAAAAGAGAGTGGGTTGAACGAGCAGGAATTTGAAAAAATTCAGTTCCTCTATCAAAAATATCAGGAAATCTTACGGCAGTGTAAAGAGGATTTCGACTGGTTAAAGAAACAGCAGGAAACCGTACGACGGACACAGGCAAAGAGAGAACAAGCACAACAGCTGCTGCAATCTCTTCTGAAACAGCAGCAGAGAGTTTCAGAAGAGATTTATAAGCAAGAGGTAACGAAAGGGGAGGCAAAGGCAAGACTTTCCCAAATTCAGAAACATTTGACCTTTGACTGTTATGAAGCAGCCAAAAAGGAGCAGATGAGGCTTCAATCCCAAATAGAGAAGTATGAATTTCTGCGAAGCAGGAAGGAGCAGGAGGTTTTAGAAGTACAGAAGCTATGTGCAGATCTTGAGAGCAGATACAACGAGGCAGAAGAAAATTTGCAGGACCAGAAAAAACAGCTTCTTTGCCTCAGACAGGATTATGAAACGGAAAAGCAGCCCTTTTCTCAAAAGGAGCTTTCGGATGATCGGATGAATCGTGAGGATTTGGAAACCAATCGAAAGCTTCTTCAGGATTACAAGATTAGGCGGGAAATATGTCAACGGCAAAAACAAGCGCTTCAAAGAGAATTGAGCAATCAGAAAAGGCCGAAAATAACCCTGTTGGAACACACTTTAAACGATCTTAAAGACGCACATCAGAAACTTTCGGAACAGATAGAAACATTATCCGGGACAAGAAAAATCAACGAAAACTGTCTGCAGCGTTTGAAGCATAAAGTTCGGGAAAATGAGGAAATCGAAAAACAGTATAGTATTTTGAAGGATCTTTCTGACACTGCAAACGGAGAATTAAACGGAAAAGCAAAAATTACATTTGAAAGTTTTGTTCAGTCTGTCTATCTGGATTATGTATTATCTGCGGCAAATCAGAGGATGCTGTTAATGAGTGACGAGAGATATTTGTTGAAAAGGAAGGAAGAAACCAATAATAAACGACTTCAGACAGGACTGGATCTCGAAGTTTTTGATCAGTGGACCGGAAAAAATCGAGACGTACAGTCGCTTTCCGGAGGAGAATCTTTTAAGGCGGCATTGTCCCTTGCACTGGGACTCAGTGATGTGATTCAAAGTCAGAACGGCGGGATTCATATTGATACCATTTTCATTGACGAGGGATTTGGAACTTTGGATCATGAATCGTTAACAAAAGCAATGGAAATTATCCATCAATTATCATCGGAGGGAGAAAAGATGGTAGGCATTATCTCTCATGTAGAGGAACTCAAAGGACAGATTGACCAAAAAATTGAAGTATATCGAGATAAAGAAGGAAGTGTGATTCAATGAAAAGCTATGAATTTTATTTTTTTGATCTGGATGGAACTGTTACAGATTCTGCGCTGGGAATTACAAATTCTGTTATGTACGCTCTCAGAAAATATGGCATTACAGAAAAAGACCGAGAAAAACTATATGAGTTTATTGGACCGCCGTTAATTGATTCTTTTCAAAGATATTACGGATTTTCAAGAGAGCAGGCATGGAAAGCAGTAGGATTCTACAGAGAATATTATCAGGACCGGGGCATCTTTGAATGTCGGGTTTATGAGGGATTGGAAGAGGTTCTCTCGATGCTTTGTGATGTTGGGAAAAAAGCAGTTATCGCAACTTCAAAACCCGAAAATTATGCCAGAAGAATTATCCGGCATTTTGGACTGGAAAAGTATTTTCATGGCATCTATGGAATGGAACTGGACGGGACGCGAGGAACAAAAGCGGAAGTTATACAATATGCTTTAAAGCAGTGTGAAATCAAGAATGTAAAACGGGTTGTCATGATCGGTGATCGAAGTCATGATATTGTGGGGGCTAAGCAAAATGGGCTGGACAATATCGGGGTTCTTTATGGTTTCGGCTCCGAAAAAGAATTAAAAGAAGCAGGTGCAGACATTCTGGTAAAATCCATCACAGAATTAAAAAAGCAGCTTAAAAATGGAGAGGAATTTCCAAATTAGGAGGTCCTCTCCTTTTGCTTTTTGTCCTTAAAGAAGGACCTTAAGTGAACCTTGAGTGAAGGTTCGGCGATGCAAAATTCGACGTTCTTTTAAAAAAATTGTGTCGAGGAAGATCTAAAAACATTGAATTTTTTGTGATTCGGCAAAAACTTGCGAAAGATAGCGGGTTGTTTGTAAACTTCGATAAAATATATAATAATCTTGTAAATAAAAACAGAATTGGAGGACTTAAAATGAGTAAAATTAATGTTGCAATTGCCGATGATAACCAGAGGATGGTTGAAATGATGACAGAAATACTGGAACAGGAAAAGGACATTGACGTGATTGCAAGTGCAGATAATGGGGAAGCCGCAGTTGAGGTGATTAAAGAAAAACATCCGGATGTGGTTTTGCTGGATATTATTATGCCCAAGCTTGATGGGATTGGTGTTTTGGAACGATTAAAAGAAGAGCGTTTGGAAAAGAAACCGACTGTTATAATGTTATCTGCGATGGGACAGGAAAATGTCTGTGAGGAAGCAATGGAACTTGGAGCTTCTTATTTCATTTTAAAGCCGTTTGATTCCGGAACGGTCATCCGAAAGATTAAGCAGGTAAGATCCGGACAATCAGCTGTAAAACCTCTGGTTTCAATGGTGGAAGAACCTCATGGAATTACTCAAAATCATTTAGAGATCATTATTACCAATATGATTCATGAAATCGGAGTTCCGGCTCATATTAAGGGATATCAGTATTTAAGAGATTCGATTATGATGGCTGTTTACGATATGGATATTTTAAATTCCATCACGAAACAACTGTATCCGACCATTGCAGAGAAATTTTCCACTACGCCAAGCAGAGTGGAGCGGGCGATACGACATGCAATCGAAGTTGCATGGGGACGTGGAAAAATGGATACCATTGATGCTTTATTTGGCTATACTGTTCATGCAGGAAAAGGAAAGCCGACAAATTCAGAATTTATAGCGCTGATTGCTGATAAAATTCGTCTGGAGTATGGAAACGAGATTCTCTCATAGCAATGTGAAGAGAAACACAGAGCCTAGGAAGGAGAATCAAGGCTTATGGAAAAGAAACTGAGGGTTTTGGTGATAGAAAGTGATCAACAAGAGGCACAAAAGATAGAAACAGGATTAAAAAGCAGTTTTGATGTTTTCATAAATCAAAACGATGGGAAAGATTATACCAGTGAAATACGGAAATATCGTCCCAATGTTATCGTTCTAAATATGGATACGGTGAAACATAAGGGCATGGAGGTGATTATAAACTGCCAGAAACAATTAGGTTTGGAACAAATCCCGGTCTGCATTATAACAACTGCCGGTGGATCAGAGATATCTGCAGATCTTATAAGCTCTATGGATGTTGACTATTGTATGATGAAACCTTTTGAACCTGAAATTTTAGTACATCGTATCCAGCAGATTTTTCGATTCAAACATATGAACCAAAAAACTCAGCCGAAGAAAGACGTAAAAAAAAGAAATCAGAACTTGTCTTTTTACTTTCAATATCATATTCGTCAGGAGATCACAAGAATGATCAGAGATCTTGGAATCCCTGCCCATATTAAAGGATATCAATATTTAAGAGAAGGAATTTTTCTGGTAATTGAGGACGGAAACATGATGAATTATATTACCAAGCTTCTATATCCAACCATAGCTAAAAAGTATAAGACCACATCCAACAGTGTGGAAAGGGCAATTCGCCATGCAATTGAAATTGCATGGAACCGGGGGAAAATAGAACTTCTGGAAGAAATGTTTGGCTATACCATCAGTGGGGAAAAGAGCAAACCTACGAATTCACAGTTTATTGCAATGATTGCAGACAAATTAAGAGGAGAATATCATAAAAATGTCTCTTGAATTAGTGTTAAAATATAATGGCAGGATATAAGAGAGATACTTGGGGAAGCATGCAGAGGTTTGGCTTGTAAAAGGAGGATAAAAATGAATGAAAAATACCGTGTTTTGATTGCGGACCATGATTCAGAAGAGCAGAGACAATTAAAGGAGGAATTGTCCAAAAAATTTGATATTATATCAGTCAGCAGTGATGGAATGAAAGCGCTGGATGATATCGCTCATTTTCATCCGGATATCGTAGTTTTGGATTTAATGCTGCCGAGACTGGATGGAATCGGAGTCATTGAAAAGTGCCGGGAAGCCATGGAAGAAGAGGACCTTCCCTCTTTTATTGTTTTAACTTCCATCGGAACACAAAATCTTATGGAATATCTGTGCTATATGGGAGTAGATTACTGTATGATGAAACCGTTTCAACCGAAAATGCTGCTTCACAGAATGGAACAGTTAAGCAGGCTGAAGTCAATTCATACAAAAATTCAGCAAAGTCAGGAGGAATATCAAAACCCATTGGGAATTGCTCGCAGAACCAATGACATTCGCAAGGATGTAAGTCTTTTGGCACGTGACTTGGGAATCCCGGCACATATTAAAGGGTATCAGTATATAAGATCAGGGATTGTGATGGCTGTGGAAGATTCTAATATGGTAAATTATATTACCAAACTTCTATATCCATCCATCGCAAAAGAATATAAAACCACATCAAGTAGTGTTGAGAGAGCGATCCGCCATGCCATTGATATTGTATGGAACCGTGGAAATCAGAAGTTATTAGGAGAAATTTTTGGTTCCTTTGTACATTCCGGACAGGACCGCCCGACGAATTCTGAATTTATTGCTGTGATTGCAGATCGAATTCGATTAGAATATCAAATGAATGTATCATAACCATTGAAAAAAGAAGTGCTGTGAAATCACTGGAAGTGTCTGTAAAACAGCACTTCCTTTTTGCGAAGACTCTTGAAAAAGGATATTTTCATATCTGTGTGAATAGGTTATAATTGAATGGGAAGGGAGGTAATCATGAGAGTTTATGTTCCGGAACATTATAAAAAATTTCGATGCAAAGAAAATCTCTGTAAAGACAATTGCTGTATCGGATGGGATATTATGATTGATCAAGATTCCTTGCAAGAGTATCACAAAGTAACGGGACCGTTCGGAGAAGCTTTACAGAACGGGATTTTGTGTTCAGATGAAGGCGCTGTTTTCCGTAAAGATTCTTCGGGGCGCTGTGTGTTTTTAAATCAAAAAAATTTATGTGAAATCTATCGTACGCTGGGAGAAACTGCGCTGTGTCAGATTTGCGCACAGCATCCCAGATTTCACAATCAGTATGGATCTATAGTACAAAGCGGTCTTGGTCTGGCTTGCGAGCAGGCAGTGGATTTGATTCTTCAAAATCATCGGCCGTTTCGGTTAGTAGAAGTTTCAGGGGATTCTGAAGAATTCAAGGAGGACGATTGGGCAAATTGGCTTTTTATGGCTCAAGAATGGCTATTTCAAATACTTAGGAACCGCAGCCTTCCAATCGAGAAACGAATCAATCGAATTTTAGATTTCACTTTTGCCCTTCAGCAGCAGATCAATCAGGATCAGGAACTTCCCAGAGATATATCAATGGTTAAAATTCAGGAATTTCATTTTCTAGAAAGCTTTCACATGTCTGAATCATTAAAACGCTGGATTTATTTTTATCATGATTTGGATTGTATGAATCCATCATGGAAAGAGATTCTCTCAGAGATCGCACAGGAATCGACGATTTTTGTCTCCGATCCAGGAAACGCTTTATATTATGAGAATCTTGCAGGTTACTTTATTTATCGGTATTTTATGAGCGCCTATGAAGATTATAATTTATTTGATAAAGTTAGATTTGCGGTTTTAAGCTGTCTGCTGATAGAAACGATTTATCAATTTTGTCATGATAAGAAGAAGTCATTTACTTTTTTTGATATTGTCAGAATATATTCTAAAGAAATTGAATATTCAGAAGAAAATCTTTCGGCAGTATTGGAGGAATTTTTATTTGATTCACCATGCGGCAGTGTGTCATAAAGTTACAAAACTATGAAAAATATAGAAAAAGTGTCACAAATTTACGATACGGTTATTTACAACTAGAATTTATATCTTTATAATAGTTGAGAGTGATCATTAACCCTGTAATACTTTTAAATTAAGAGAGAAGAATATAAATGAAAATACGTAAGAGGAAACCTATTGGCAAGAGTACCGTAAAATATATTGAGCAGTTATATATGTTATATTCAAAGAAATTATTTTATATTGCGAAAAATTATGTAAAAGATATTGACCTGGCAGAAGATGTACTTCAAAGTGTTTTTGAAAAAGCACTTTTGTATCCAAATAGTATTTTAAAAGTACCGGAAGATGAGATTCTTTATTTTTTAACTGCCATGACAAAAAATACGGCGCTTGCGCTAATTCAGGATGAGAAAAATAATGAACATGAAAGCCTTACCTATGATGACGGGGATGAAGGAGATTTTGTAGAAGATCCGCGAAACACGTATCTTCAGATGATTGATCTGGAGTCTTTAAAACAAAAATTAGGTGCGATGCCGGATCGGAATCGAGATACATTATTATTTCGATACGTTTATGGATTTAAGTGCAAAGAGATTGCTGACTTGTTTCAAATATCTGAGCGCAGTGTAAAACTTCGCTGCAGTGATGCAAGAAAGCAATTGAAAAAAATGCTGGAAGAGGACGAGGAATGCTTCAACTTATAAGGAAAACAATGCGTTTTGGGGAAGCAAAAAAGGTCAACCAAAATGATTTGGCTGACCTTTTGATCGTGTGGGAAAACGGTTCTCTCTTTTCTTTTTATTGATTCGTTGTCATCTGTATCAAGTGAATTCCAACTTGTTCATAGTCTTTTGGAAAGAACACTTGAATGGTGTCGTCTCCACTTTTGATTTTTTGTTTTTTCAGCTGGAACGTTCTGCTGTGCATCTCTTTTGATACTTTTGCATTCTCAAATGCTTCGATGACATTTTCAACCAACTGCTTTTTAGCTCCGGAAAGATCCTCGATATGAAGTGGTTTTAGTTCCCTTATGGTTGTATCTTTTGCTTCTTTGAAAATATCCAGGTAATGAATATATTGGCTGGAAACTTTGACTGCAGCCTGTTTGTCATTTTCTTTTACCACGTCAATGCTGTAATCCAAAGCAGCAAGTTTTTTGCTGATGGATTGAAAAATTTTCTGTGCCTGTGCCTTATTGATGGTAACTCCGGCATCATCAAAGCTTTTTTGAATCGTTGATACCATGGATGATTGATAAGTTTTTAAAGTTTCTTTTGCTTCTTGAGGGGCAATCCCAAGCTCCGTTATGGACTTGGTATTTTGATAAACGATCAGCTGATAAAATGCCTCCATTGTCTGAGCGGGATCTGTAGTTTTGGCTTGACTGCATGCTGCAGTAAAGATAAGGGCAGAAAATCCCAAAATGCCCATTAAAATCTTTTTGTAAATCCTACGTTTCATACTCTTGATTCCTTTCTGTTTTTCTTTTGTTATTATAGTTTTTTTGTCGTACAAAGTCAAATTTAATCGAAATTCCATATTTGTAAAACAGAAATTTCTGTGATAAACTATCTAAGATTATCTGTAAAGTTAGGAGGACAGCTAAATGATGTCAAACCATACATATAATGCCAATAGTATCTCGGTTTTGGAGGGATTGGAGGCTGTCAGGAAGCGGCCTGGCATGTACATCGGAAGTGTATCTACAAAAGGTCTGAACCATTTAATTTATGAAATTGTTGATAATTCGGTGGATGAGTTTCTTGCCGGATATTGTAATGATATTACCGTATGCTTACATAATGACGGAACAGCATCCGTGTCGGACAATGGAAGGGGAATTCCTGTTGGTATCAATGAAAAAACCGGAATCCCGGCGGTGGAGATGGTTTTCACCATGCTGCATGCCGGCGGAAAATTTGGTGATGGAGGATATAAAATCTCTGGAGGTCTTCATGGGGTGGGCGCTTCTGTTGTCAATGCATTATCCACATGGCTTACCGTTACAATCAAACAAAATGGGAAAATATATCAGCAAAAATATGCCAGGGGAAAAATTTTAGGTCCGCTGGAGATCATTGGTTCCTGCAAAAAAACAGATACAGGAACAACAGTTCAATTTCTTCCCGATCCGGAAATTTTTGATAAAACCTATTTCAAAGCAGCGATGGTGCGCAATCGGCTTCATGAGACTGCTTATTTAAATCCCAAGCTTACCATTCATTATATAAACCAAAGACAGGGAGAAGAAACAACGGTAGATTATCATGAGCCGGAAGGGATCTGTGCTTATGTGAAAAAATTAAATGAAGGTAAGCAGGTTCTCCATGAACCCATTTATTTTCAACAAATCATTGACGGAATTGAAGTGGAAGCTGCGTTTCAATATACAGAAGATTTTGGTGAGAATATTTTAGGCTTTTGCAACAATATTTATACGATCGAAGGCGGAACTCATATTACCGGTTTTAAAACAAAATTTACGACCATTATGAATCAGTATGCAAGGGAGCTTGGAATTTTAAAGGAGAAAGATGCTAATTTTACGGGAGCCGATGTGCGCAATGGAATGACTGCAATTATCTCGGTAAAACATCCGGAGCCAAGATTTGAGGGACAAACAAAAACAAAACTTGATAATCCCGATGCAGGGAAAGCTGTCGGAGAGATTACAGGAGAGGAAGTTGTTTTATATTTTGACCGAAACTTAGAAACTTTAAAAAAGGTACTTTCCTGTGCAGAAAAGTCTGCAAAAATACGAAAAGCAGAAGAAAAAGCCAAGACAAATATGTTGGTGAAACAAAAACTCTCCATTGACAGCAATGGAAAACTTTCAAATTGTGAAAGCAGAAAACCGGAAGAGTGTGAAATTTTCATTGTTGAGGGAGATTCTGCCGGAGGATCGGCAAAAACCGCAAGAAACCGAAAGACTCAGGCGATTCTTCCGATTCGAGGGAAAATCCTGAATGTAGAAAAGGCAACGATGGACAAGGTCTTAGCCAATGCTGAAATCAAGACGATGATTCATGCGTTCGGCTGCGGATTCTCAGAGGGATATGGAAATGATTTTGATCTTAGCAAACTCCGGTATCATAAGATTATTATTATGACGGACGCCGATGTGGACGGAGCTCATATCGCTACCCTTTTATTGACTTTTTTCTATCGTTTTATGCCGGAATTAATTACCCATGGACATGTCTATCTTGCAACACCGCCTCTTTATAAAGCAATCCCCAAAAAAGGAGAAGAACTGTATTTGTTTGATGATACGGCGCTTATGAAATATCGGGCAAAGCATCCGGGGAGCTTTACGCTGCAAAGATATAAAGGACTTGGAGAGATGGATGCCGGGCAACTGTGGGAAACTACGCTGAATCCGGAAAGCCGGACGCTAAAGCAAATTGAAATCGAAGACGCCAGAATGGCTTCCGATGTAACTTCCATGCTCATGGGAAGTGAGGTTCCACCGCGCAGAAATTTTATCTACGAAAATGCAAACGATGCAATGCTTGATATTTAAATATTAAAAAAAGAAACAGAAAGGGCATAAAATGTCAGAACATATTATAAAAGCAGAATTTTCTGAAGTTATGCAGAAATCTTATATAGATTATGCAATGAGTGTTATTTGTTCCAGAGCGCTTCCGGATGCCAGAGATGGCTTAAAACCTGTACAGCGACGTGTACTGTATGCAATGGATGAACTGGGACTGCGTTACGATCGTCCCCATAGAAAATCAGCCAGAATTGTCGGAGATACCATGGGTAAATATCATCCGCATGGAGACAGTTCCATTTACGAATCTCTGGTAGTGATGTCTCAGGAGTTTAAGAAAGGGCTTCCGCTGGTAGACGGACATGGAAATTTTGGCTCTATTGAAGGAGATGGAGCGGCTGCGATGCGTTATACAGAAGCAAGATTACAAAAAGTGACACAGGAGGCATATCTTGCAGATTTAGACAAAAACACTGTAAACTTTGTTTCCAATTTTGATGAGACAGAAAAAGAGCCGGAAGTTCTTCCAGTGAAAGTGCCCAATCTTCTGGTAAATGGAGCAGACGGAATTGCCGTTGGTATGACGACCAGTATTCCGCCGCACAATTTGGGTGAGGTCGTGGATGCCGTCAAGGCTTATATGAGAAAAGAAAGCATTACCAACGAAGAACTTATGGAATATCTTCATGGTCCGGATTTTCCTACCGGAGGAAGAGTTGTAAATCAAAAAGATCTTCTTTCCATCTATTCCTCCGGGACCGGAAAAATAAAACTCCGGGGAAAAGTACACTTTGAAAAAAGTACAAAACGAGGGGAAAAAGATAAGCTGGTTATATCTGAAATTCCATATACAATGATCGGAAATAACATCTCCAAATTTTTATCGGATGTGGTAAGCCTCATTGAAAATAAAGTCACAACGGATATTTTGGATATTTCCAATGAATCCTCCAAAGACGGGATCCGAATTGTTCTGGAACTGAAAAAGGGCGCCGATGTAAAACGGCTGGAAAATTTACTGTATAAGAAGACAAAATTAGAAGATACTCTTGGCGTAAATATGCTTGCGATTGTAGATGGAAGACCGGAAACACTGGATTTAAAGGGAATCATTGCATGCCATACGAAATTTCATTATGAAATTACCAGAAGAAAATATCAAACTCTTTTGAAAAGACTGTACGAGCAGAGAGAAATCAAAGAAGGACTTATGAAGGCATGCGATATGATTGATTTGATCATAGAAATTATCCGTGGCAGCAACAGTCAGAAAGAAGTCAAAGCCTGTCTGACAAAGGGGAAAACCGAAGCGATTCGTTTTCGATCTTCCGATTCTATGATTGAAGCGTCAAAATTATCTTTTACGGATAAGCAAGCCACTGCAATTCTGGATTTAAAATTATATCGTCTGATTGGTCTTGAAATTTTAGCGCTTCGAGAAGAATACGAAGAAATCGTAAAAAAAATTGAAACGTATGAGGATATTGTAAATCATCCGAATTCCTTAAAAAAAGTAGTTCGGAAAGAATTGGATCGTTTGAAAAAAGAGTTTTCCAAAGAACGAAAAACTGTGATTGAAAATGCAAAAGAGGCTGTCTATATCGAGGCTCCGATCAAGGAAGAACAGGTCTATTTTGTTATGGATCGTTTTGGATATTCTAAAACCTTGGACAAAGCCACCTATGAGCGAAACAAAGAAAATATCCAAAAAGATTACAAGTATCTTGTTCCATGCATGAATACCGATAAAATTTGTATTTTTACCAATCTGGGAATGATGCATCAGATCAAAGCTTTGGATATTCCTGCTGGAAAATTCCGGGATAAAGGAGTCCCCATTGATAATTTAGGAAATTATGACAGCGCTAAAGAATCCATCGTAACTGTTTTGGCGTCGGAAAAGATACTGCAAAGCCGTCTGCTGTTTGCAACAGAAAAAAGTATGATGAAACTCGTTGACGGAGACCAGCTAAAAGCGTCCAAAAGAACAGTTCAGGCTACGAAATTATCAGAAGATCAATTGCTTGCGGTGATTCCCGTATCCTCCGAAAATGAGGCGGATGAAAAAGTAGTTTTGCAGACCAGGGAAGGCATGTTTCTGAAATTTATGCTTTCCGAAATCCCAACAAAGAAAAAAGGAGCTTTGGGAGTTCGGAGTATGAGACTTTCCAGAGAAGATCTGTTAAGCAATGTTTATGTTATGGAAGCACAAAATATTACCTCAATTCTGTATAAAAAGAAAACGCTGGAATTTCAGAAATTAAAACTTGCCAAGCGTGATACCAAAGGAACAAAAGTAAGGCGCTGAGAAAGGGAGATCCTATGAAGGTTGATTTGATTATACCAACTTATAAACCCGGAGAAAAATTCAGAAGGTCCTTAAAAAGGCTGTCTGTTCAGACAAGAAAACCAGATCGTATTCTGTTGATCAATACTGAAAAAGAATTTTTTCCAGAGGATATGATAATTCCTTACAAAAATGTAGAAGTATATCATATTCAAAAACAAGACTTTGACCATGGAAGAACCAGAGATTATGGAGCGTCGCTTTCTGACGCAGATCTGATTTTATTTATGACAGATGATGCCGTGCCCAAGGATGAATTTTTGATTGAAAATTTAATTCGAGTTTTTGAAGATCCTGAGGTTGCAGCAGCTTACGGAAGACAAATGGCGGATCCAAGAAAAAATTATATTGAATATTATACAAGAAATTTTAATTATCCGGCACAGAGCCGCCGAAAGACAAAGGATGATTTGAAAACGTTAGGTATTAAGACCTTTTTTTGCTCGAATGTCTGCAGCGCTTATCGAAAAAAGGATTATGATGCAATGGGAGGATTTCTTCACAAAACAATTTTTAATGAAGATATGATTATGGCATCAAAGTTGATTGAGGCAGGAAAGGCCGTTTTCTATCAAGCGGATGCAAAGGTATGGCACTGGCATGATTATACGCCGTTGGAACAGCTGCGGCGAAATTTTGACCTTGCAGTGTCGCAGGTAGATTACGGAGGTCTTTTTTTAGAAGTAAAATCCGAGTCCGAGGGATTTAAGATGGTTTTCTCAACGCTGCGCCACCTGATAACCCGTGGCAAAATACAGCACATCCCGAAATATATCATAGACACCGGATGTAAGCTAGTGGGATATAAACTTGGAAAAAACTATCAGAAACTTCCGAAAAAATGGATTCCTAAATTGACGATGAATCGCTCCTATTGGGAATCCTAAGAAGAAAGCCGAAATTGAAAATTCACAAAAAGAAAGGAGAATCTTTTGAAAAACTTAATAAAATCGACTGTTGTTTTCCTTTTGAATATGATATAATCAATAACCATGAGCAGATAATTGTGAGGAGGCACAAAGGAAGATGAAAAAGTTTAAAATAATCTTGGCCATATTTTTAATTCTCGGAATTGCCGGCGGCGGCGTTCTGGGATATTACGATGCACGTCTGGAAGCGGCAGTCAGCAATAATCAGGGGAAAAAATTAACTTCTGTGAAGGTCAGCGATGATTTAACCTTTAACAAGGATGTTTTAAACATTTTGCTGGTTGGATCCGATCACGGTGCAATCAAGGGGGATCACGGCCGTTCTGACAGCATTATGATTGCTACCGTTAACTTTAAAACAAAAGAATTGAAGCTAACTTCTTTAATGCGGGATATGTACGTGGAGATTCCGGGACATGGACACAATAAATTAAATTCGGCTTACGCATACGGAGGAGTGGAGCTTCTCTATCAGACGATTGCCGAAAACTTTAATATTAAAATTGATAATTACTGTGTTGTGGACTTTAGAACCTTTGAAAAAGTTATCAATAAAGTCGGCGGGATTGAGATTTCTCTGGAAGAAAAAGAAGCCCATTATTTAAATACAACCAACTATATTTCCAAGAAAAAATATCGGAATGTAAAAGTTGGAAAGCAAACATTAAACGGAAATCAGGCGCTGGGGTATGCCAGAGTTCGTTATGTTGTTTCAAAGAAATACGGAGATGGAGATTTTGGTCGTACCGGAAGACAAAGAGCAGTTCTTCAGGCGGCTTTGAATAAAGTCTTAGAGCAAAGTCCTACGAAAATTGCGGAGATCGCACTGGACGCTTTGTCTGACGTTTCCACTGATATGAGTGCAAAATATTTAAAAAGCCTTGTGTTGAAAGTGGTTCAGATGGGTACCACAGAAATTGATCAGATGCAGGTACCGTTGGAAGGAACCTACAAAATGGGGCGTGCACAGAGCAATATGTTTGTATTTTTCGTAAACTTCAAGGCAAATAAGGCAGCGCTCAATTATTTCTTATTCGATCAGGGGGATAAAAAGGATTGGGCGGAAGAATATGGTGGAACTGCGGATGTGGAGACCTTTGGATACTCCGGTTATTCAAGTTCAGGAAGCGAAACGGGAAGTGCCGGAAGCACCAGCCGCTCTACTTATTACAGCACGGGAAGTACCGGTACGTCCACATCCTACAGTACCAGACATTCCAGCACATCAACGACCTCAACTCACCGAAGAACAGAAAGTACAAAATCGGAAGCTACGACTTCCAAACCGTCAACTTCCGCACCGACAACTCATCATCCAACAACTTCTGCTCCAACAACCGCAGCAGATCATGATGCGGCAGGAGAATAGAGGACTTCAAAGTTTTTAGAAAATCTGCTCCGCTTAGCATACCGGATACAGGGATGGCAATTTTTTGCTTGTATTCGGTTTATGCTGTGCGGAGCTTTTGTGATATCGCCATGTACAGCAAAGCGGGGGCTTTCCGATGAAAAATGAACTGGTCAAAAAAGATTCTTTCTTGACACATATTTGTAGAATTGGTAGAATAGAAAAAAGTTATGGTTCCCTATTTGCCAAAGAATTCGGGGGGACGATAAAGAAAAGGAAGTGAAAAAGATGCGGCAAATTGTTCTTTCAATACTTGTTGAAAATACACCGGGAGTATTGAGCCGGATTTCCGGATTATTTACCAGAAGAGGCTATAATATTGATACAATTACAGCGTGCACCCTGCAGGGAGGAAAGTTTTCCAGAATAACGATCGCAGTCAGCGGTGATGATATGATTTTAATGCAGATCAAAAATCAGCTTTCAAAGTTAGAAGATGTCGTAAAGATTTTTGAATTGAAAAGCGACCGCTCCGTTTGCAGAGAATTGATTCTTGCTAAAATCAGAGCAAATAAGGCTGAGAAGCAGGAGATCATTACCATTGCAGATATTTTCAGAGCAAAAGTTGTAGATGTTTCAAAAGATAATTTAATGATTGAATTAACAGGCAACGTTCAGAAGATCGAAGCATTTATTAATTTAATTGATGATTTTGAAGTTGTTGAGATTGTGCGTACCGGAATTACCGGATTGTCAAGAGGGGAAGACGATTCCCACATCTTTTGATGAAGCCCCGTCGTTTTATATATAGGACAGTAACAGGATAATTTCCTTTACTATAAAAGCCAAAAAAATGGAGGAATGAAAAATGGCAAAGATTTATTATCAAGAAGATTGTAACTTATCACTTTTAGATGGAAAGACCATCGCCATTATTGGTTACGGAAGTCAGGGACACGCACATGCCCTTAACTTAAAAGAATCCGGATGCAATGTTATCATTGGTTTGTATGAAGGAAGCAGATCATGGAAGAAAGCTGAGGAACAGGGATTTGAAGTCTTTACGGCTGCGGAAGCTGCAAAGAAGGCAGATATCATTATGATCCTGATCAATGATGAAAAGCAGGCATCCTTATATAAAGAATCCATTGAGCCGAATCTGGAAGCAGGAAATATGTTAATGTTTGCTCATGGCTTCAATATCCATTTCGGATGCATTACACCTCCAAAAGATGTTGACGTTACAATGATCGCACCAAAAGCACCGGGACACACAGTAAGAAGTGAGTATCAGGCCGGAAAAGGAACTCCTTGTCTGGTAGCTGTGGAACAGGATGCCACAGGAAAAGCTTTAGATTTAGCGCTTGCATATTCTCTGGGAATCGGCGGAGCAAGAGCCGGTGTTTTAGAGACTACGTTCAGAACAGAGACAGAGACAGACTTATTTGGTGAACAGGCAGTATTATGCGGTGGTGTTTGTGCATTAATGCAGGCAGGTTTTGAAACTTTAGTAGAAGCCGGATATGATCCGAGAAATGCTTATTTTGAGTGCATTCATGAAATGAAGCTGATCGTAGATTTAATCTATCAGTCTGGATTTGAAGGTATGAGATATTCTATCTCCAATACAGCAGAATATGGAGATTACATTACAGGACCGAAGATCATCACTGAGGATACAAAAAAAGCAATGAAACAGGTTCTGACAGATATTCAGGACGGAACTTTCGCGAAAGACTTCTTAGTTGATATGTCTGATGCAGGTGCCCAGGTTCACTTTAAGGCTATGAGAAAATTAGCGGCAGAGCATCAATCTGAAGTCGTAGGAAAAGAAATCAGAAGCTTATACAGCTGGAGCGATGAAGATAAATTAATTAATAACTAATGTTTATATTACATAGAGACCGGAGATATTCTCTGGTCTTTTTATAATATAGGAAAGTTCTGATGAGATAGAGTTGGGGGAAAGAATCATGTTAGATAAAAATCTGCCGTTTATGGATATTGTAATGAAAGCACCGGCTGAGATTGCAGCAAATCAAGAAATCCCTCAATTGCCCGAGGGTTATCAATATCGTATGTACCAAAACGGAGATGAAAACGGCTGGGCCAGATTAGAAACGGCAGTGGGAGAATTTTCTGCATTCGAGGATGCGTTGGAATATTTCCATCGAATATTTTCTCCTTATCAGGAAATTCTTCCTAAGCGTATGTGCTTTATTGTAAATTGTCGAGATGAAATTACAGCAACTTCTACAGCCTGGTATAAGGAAACAAAAGAAAGGCGATATCCCCTGCTCCATTGGGTCAGCACATCACCGGAGGAACAGGGAAAGGGACTGGGAGAAGCTGTCATCAAATATTGTCTTTCCAAATTCTCAAAAGTGGAACCGGGAGAGAAAGAAATTTTTCTTCATACTCAAACATGGAGCTATCGGGCAGTTGGGATGTATGTGCGATATGGATTTCAAATCACCCGGACGCCGCTTCCTAACTGTCAAACAAATCCGGACTGCTTTGATGTTCTGGCATCGGTTTTGCCGGAAAATATTCTGAAAGATCTTAAGAAATAAGAGGAGTGTTCATCAATGAAATTAGTGATACAAAGAGTGAAAAATGCAGCTGTAGCAATCGAGGGAGAAATTACAGGGAAGATCCAACACGGATTTCTTGTGTTCATCGGCATAGGTCAGAAGGACACACCGGAAATTGCTGATCTGTATCTGGAAAAAATGCTGAAACTTCGCATCTTTCCGGATGAAAACGGAAAAACCAACCGGGCAATCAAAGATGTGAACGGAGAGCTTCTTCTGGTTTCTCAATTTACACTGTATGCAGATTGTAAAAAAGGAAATCGGCCAAGTTTTACGGGAGCCGGAAATCCTAAGACAGCAAAAAAGATCTATGATTATTTTGTGACTCGGTGTCAGGAAGAAATCGAGGTAGTAAAAACCGGACGTTTTGGGGCGGAAATGGAAGTTTCTTTAGTGAATGACGGACCATTTACCATTGTTTTGGAAAACATCGCGTGTTAAAATGAAGGAATAAAGAACAAAAAGCACAATATACTGCAAGAAGGCGAACAGAAATAAAATTTTCATAAGAAAGGAAGGATAAGCAATGAATCTGGGAGATGGACTGAAAAAAATTTTTTTAGCAGGAGTTGGCGCAGCAGCGGCAACGACGGAAGCAGCCAGAGATCTGATTGATGATCTTGTGGAAAAAGGAGAAATCACTGTGGAACAGGGAAAAATATTGAATGAAGAGCTCTGTCGCAATGCTAAGAAAAAGATGAAAGAACATGTAACGGTTCAGGTAACAAAAAGTTTTGAGGACGCATATGCTTCTGTGGATCGGATGTCAGCGGAGGAACTTCAAAAGTTAAAGGCATATATTGAGGAAGCGCAAGCCAAGAAGCAGAGTGAGACAGACAAAGAGGATCCGTCAGAAAAAACAAAGTAGGGTGAGTGTTATGACGCAGGAATCAAGAAAAAGAAAAGGGCGTCTTCGGGAGATACTTCGGGTTCTCAGAAAACATCAGGCAGTGAAAGGAATTGACCCGCTGAAACTTTGCTTGATTCTGGAAGATTTAGGACCTACCTATGTGAAATTAGGGCAGATGATGTCCATGCGGTCAGATCTTCTGCCTGAGCGGTACTGCAAAGAGTTGACCCGACTGCGTACGGATGTAAAGCCCTTGTCTTTTGCAGCAATCCAAAAGGAATTAGATCAGATACTACCCGAAAGACCAGAAGAACTTTTCTCTGAAATTTCCTCCATACCTCTCGGTTCTGCCTCCATTGCCCAGGTGCATAAAGCTGTTTTAAAATCTGGAGATGAAGTGGTTTTAAAAATCCAAAGACCCGGAATCAAAGAAATTATGGCAGAAGATATTTCCCTGTTAAAGAAAGCGTCCGGACTGTTGAATTTTGCTGTGGGAACAGGAGATCTGATTGATTTTCGCAGTGTGATTGATGAACTGTGGCAGACTACAAAGGAAGAAATGGATTTCCAGAAAGAGGCAGATCATCTGGAGGCATTTTATGAGAATCAAAAGGGAATTCGCTATGTCAGCTGCCCTAAAGTTTTTCGTGAATATTCCAGTCAAAAATTACTTGTGATGAGCTATATTGACGGAATTCCCATTGATCAGACGAAGAGATTAGAACAAGCAGGATACGATCTGGAAGAAATCGGACAAAAAACAGCTGAAAATTATTGTAAGCAAATTTTAGAAGACGGTTTTTTTCATGCGGATCCTCATCCAGGGAATCTGTGGGTTCATAATGGAAAGATTATCTGGCTGGATCTTGGAATGACAGGAAATTTAACAAATTCCTATAAAGCAATTTTAAAAAGAGCAATCTCAGCAATCCTTAAAAATGATATTTATGAATTAAAAAATGCTTTTTTATCTTTTGGAACTCCGAGACATTCGATCAATCATGCACAATTATATACGGATTTGGATGACATGGTAGGAAAATATATGAATGTGGATTTTGGGAGTATGAACCTGGGAGATTTAATGGAGGATGCTTTGAATCTTCTGAAAAAACATGAAATTGCAGTGGCTTCTGATATTACTTTGCTTGCTCGAAGCATGGTAACAATGGAGGGAACATTAAAGATTTGTTCTCCGAAAGTAAACATGATGCAAATTTTGGCATCGCATATGTCATCTGTAATGTGGAAGGAAATTGATTTAAAAAAAGAATTGCGTCACAGTCTTCGTGCACTTTACGGCTCCTCTAAAAAATCTTTGGAAATTCCAGCCCAGATGTCAGATCTTCTCAATATTACGAAAAACGGTCAGATTCGGATTAATGTGGAAGGATCAGATGCAAGAGAATGGCAGTCTCAAATTCGGGACCATGTAAATCAACTGACCATTGTAATCATCGCGTCATTTTTTTGGTTTGGATCGGCAGTTCTTTGTTTGACAGAGATCAAACCAAAGGTATTTGGGATGCCGTGGCTTGCTTTTTTTGGATTTTTCATAGGAGGAAGTTTGATACTTTATCTGTTCATTCATATGTTGATCATGAAAAGGAACAAATAACATGGAACAAATGATTCACGGAATTTCTGTTACAATCCAACGAAGGGATGTTAAAAATATAAATTTATACATAAAGCCTCCTGATGGCAAGGTGTTGGTAACAGCGCCAAGACAGCTCCGTCAGGAGGTGGTCTTTGCATTTCTTTTGTCGAAGGAATCTTGGATTGTAAAACATCGAAAGAAAATGTTGGAGCGGCAAAATGCGCAAAAGAATCCACAGATAACAGAAGAAGACAAAAAGAAATTGGAAGATCGAATTGCATTTTATCATAAAAAATGGATGTCGGTGATGGGCGTTTGTGCAACAGATTTTACGATACGCGATATGAAAACCATTTGGGGAAGCTGCAGTACGAAAACCGGCCGGATCCGAATCAATCTTCAATTGGCACGAAAACCTGAAAAATGTATAGAATATGTGATTGTACATGAAATGTGTCATCTGTTGGAGCCAAGTCACAATCAGAGATTTCACAGTCTCATGTCGAAGTTTCTGCCAGATTGGAAAGAGCGTAAAACTTTGCTGAATCAATAGACATTTGATAAAACAGAGTTGATAGAAAATTCTACCAACTCTGTTTGTGATAACTTGGTAAAATATTTAGAAATATTGCTCGCCATAACCGTAGTGTTCCACAACGTAATCGAGGTCCTTATCACCGCGGCCGCTCAGACATACTAGGATGGATCCCTTTTTCATCTCCTGTGCTTTTTGAACAGCATAGGCAACTGCATGAGAGCTTTCAATGGCAGGAATGATTCCTTCATATCGGGAGAGTTCAAAGAACGCTTTCATTGCGGCTTCGTCATCAATGGTTTCGTACTGGACTCTTCCGAGATCATGAAGAAACGCATGTTCCGGACCTACGGACGGGTAATCCAATCCGCTGGCAATCGAATAAACCGGAGCCGGATTTCCCTGTTCATCTTTCAGCATAATGCTCTCAAATCCATGCATGATTCCTTTCTTTCCAAAGGTCATAGATGCCGCATGGTCTCCAAGAGAAGCTCCCCGTCCCAGCGGTTCAATCCCGACAATATCTACCGGCTCATCCACAAACGGAATAAACATTCCAATAGAATTGCTTCCGCCTCCTACGCAAGCGCAGACAACATCCGGAAGAAGACCTGTCATTTCCTGAAATTGTTCCTTTGCTTCATATCCGACAACTGATTGAAAATCACGCACCATCAGAGGAAATGGATGAGGACCCAGTGCAGATCCAATGCAGTAGATAGAATCCTTGTAATTTTTCGCATAGGAATCGAAAGCAGAATCTACAGCCTCTTTCAATGTTTTTAATCCATGACTGACAGGAACAACCTTGGCACCAAGAATTTTCATTCGAGTTACATTGGGAGCCTGTTTTGCAATATCGACTTCCCCCATATGTATCTCACATTCCAATCCGAAAAATGCAGCGGCAGTAGCCAGCGCAACTCCATGCTGACCGGCACCGGTCTCCGCAATCAATCGTTTCTTTCCCATAAATTTTGCCAGAAGTCCCTCCCCCATGCAGTGGTTCAATTTATGAGCGCCTGTGTGATTTAAATCTTCTCTTTTTAAATAAATCTGACAGTTTCCATAGAGCTTTGATAAGCGTTCACAATGATAGACAGGGGTCGGGCGCCCTTGAAATTCCTTGCGGATTCGCCGAAGCTCATTGATAAACTGGGATGAATGACAGATGGTTTGATAGGCTTCCGAAATTTCTTCAAATGCCGGTTTTAATTCATCCGTTAAATAAGCTCCGCCATAGGGACCAAAACGCCCGTCGTCATCAGGATAATTTCTCAAATAAGTTCTGTAATCCATAAATTCCTCCTTTATTAACCGTATCTTATATACATTTTACCATAAATATATGGTCTGTGCTATCCAATGTATCGTTTCTTTTGATTGTTGAGTGGTTGGAAAAATGTTATAATGGAAAAGAAAATTTTTTATATTGTTGATTTTAGTAAACTTTAGGAAGCATTTAATAAAAAAGAGGAGAGTAGAAATGAATATGGAACAATTTTATGAAAGTATTGACGGAAGCTATGAAAATGTTTGCAGAAGGATGATGGGAAACACTGTTCTCGTTGAGAAATTTGTAAAAAAATTTATGGAAGATTCCACATACCAGCAGTTATCCGATGCCTTAGAGCAGATGGACTATGAAGGAATCTTCCGGTCCGCGCATACATTGAAAGGTCTTTCTGGAACATTGGAATTTTCGGGTCTGCAAAGAGAGAGTGAAAAACTGGTCAATCTAATTCGAGAAAACCAACTGGAAGCGATTAACGTGCCGGCGGAAGAACTCAGACAAGAATATGAAAAAATTGCGTCGAAAATTCAGGAATTAGGATAAGGATACAAACTGTGAAGATAAATAAAAAACCAAAAATTCTCATCGTCGATGATGTGGAATTAAATCGAGTATTTTTAAATGATATTTTAGAAGCTTCCAATGGAAAAGAAGTTTGGTATGAGTTTATGATCCGATCTCTTTGGACCGACGAGATCGGACCGGTTTGCATTGGATTTATCGGAAAAATGAGCAATATTCATATTCAGGCAGAAGAAACAAAACTGCTTAGAACTATGGCGGAGACGAATTTATGATTTTTTTGTGCGATATTGGCAGCAGAAAAAATGCAGAAAATAAAGCGGAGCAATTAAGAGAAGCTTTATCAGGAACTTATGAAGGATATAAGTTTTCCGCAAGCATCGGGGCAGTCCTTTGTGGAAATGAATGCTGTGACTATGACAGCCTTTTACATCAGGCAGATATTGCGCTCTATAAAGCAAAAAGAGCAGGAAAAAACCGTTGTGTCTTTTATGCACCGGAAGTCAATGACTGTAAAATCCCTCCTGACGCCTTAAAGATGGAATATGTTGCAGTTGCGAAAGAACTGAATCTTCCAGATGAAAAACCTCTTACTTAAGAAATATACGCCAAAGCTTTGAAGTGTTTTTACTGCTCCTTGACGTTCTTTTGCTTCTATGTTAGACTGCTCTATGCTGACAGTCAAAAGAGCAAAAATCATATAAAAAGGATGGGTATTTTATGATGAATGAAAAAACAAACACCTTTTTGAAAATTATGGGTGTGATTGTATTAATTCAAGGAGTGTTACAGCTTCTAAGTGTTGCCTCGCTGCTGATGGCAGATTTTGATGCATACAAACAGCAGTTTTCTATGGCAGTGTTTTATTTCAGCGCAGTACTGATGGCCTTATACGGAATTGCAGCAGTACTTGGGGGATATGCCGCTTTCCGAAGAAACAGGGAATTTGAAGGATGTAAGCGTGCTTTTTATTTCGGATTGGCTCTTCTGGCGATTAATATCGCAGTAATGTTAATGAATGTGATTTTTCAAACCTTTAAAGTGAATCAGCTGACATCTTTTCTCATACCAATCTTATTTACTTATGCAGCGTTCATCGGAGGACGCAGAAAATAAGATGCCAGAAGAACAAAAGATCGAAAGAATCTCTGAAAAACGAGATTCTTTCTTTTTCTACAGTTGTTCTTTTGAAAATGATATGATATAATTTTTCTTGTTGAGAGCGGACAAATGTGAAAGCCTGAGCAGACCTGTTCGCTTGGACCGTGATTTGATTTTTTTAAAACCAGAAACAAAAGAGGTATATCAATGAAAGATTTAAAGAATATGAAGCGTGTGCTTTTAAAACTAAGCGGGGAAGCGCTGGCAGGGGATAAAAAAACAGGATTTGATGAAGAGACCTGCGCAGATGCTGCCCGACAAGTTAAGACGCTGGTTGATCAGGGACTTCAGGTCGCTATTGTGATTGGCGGAGGAAATTTTTGGAGAGGACGCACAAGTGAACGCATGGAACGCACCAAAGCAGATCAGATTGGAATGCTTGCGACAGTGATGAATTGTATTTATGTATCCGATGCATTCCGCAGCGTGGGGATGGAGACCGAGATTTATACTCCGTTTGTTTGCGGGGCATTTACGGAGCTTTTTTCCAAAGATAAGGCAGTCCGGGATCTCAATCAGGGAAAAGTTGTATTTTTTGCCGGTGGAACCGGTCATCCGTATTTTTCTACTGACACATCCACAGCGCTTCGGGCAATTGAGATTGAAGCAGACGCAATACTTCTTGCAAAATCCATTGACGGCGTCTATGATTCAGACCCGGCAATCAATAAAAATGCAGTAAAATATAGTACCATTTCCATGGAGCAGGTTCTGGATCAGAAATTAGGTGTGATTGACTTGACCGCAACCATCATGTGTCTTGAAAATCGAATGCCGCTGGCTGTTTTCGGACTCAATGAAAAAAACAGTATTGAGAATCTAATGAATGGTGAATTTAACGGAACCTATGTAACCGTTTGAGAATATTAGGAGGACAAAAGAAACATGTTGAAACAATTTGAAGAAAAGATGCAGAAATCCCTAGATAGTATGGCCAATGATTTCTTGACCATTCGTGCCGGGCGTGCCAACCCCCATGTACTTGACAAAGTGAAGGTTGATTATTATGGGGCGGCAACTCCAGTTGCTCAGGTGGGAAATGTCTCCGTACCGGAAGCCAGAACAATTATGATTCAGCCTTGGGAACCGAATATGCTAAAGGAGATTGAGAAAGCAATTATGGTATCAGATATCGGAATTACTCCAACCAACGATGGAAAGGCAATTCGTCTGAATTTTCCGGATTTAACAGAAGAGAGAAGGAAAGAATTAGCCAAGGATGTGAAAAAGCGAGGAGAAGAAGCAAAAGTTGCAGTTCGCAATATCCGAAGAGATGCCAACGATTTTGTAAAGAAGCAAAATAAAGCCGGCGAGTTAAATGATGATCAGGCAAAAGATCAGGAAGATCAGGTTCAGAAGATGACCGATAAATTTATCAAACAAATTGAAGACGCTGTAGATGCAAAATCAAAAGAAATTATGACAGTTTAATAAAAAACAGGGTTGGAGTCTTCCGCCCTGTTTTGTCTTTCAAATAATAATAGGAGGGTACAATGGAACATTTAAAAATTCCGCAGCATGTGGCGATTATTTTAGATGGAAATGGGCGATGGGCAAAAAAGAAACATCTTCCGAGAAATATGGGACATCGACAGGGGAGTAAAGTTGTGGAGACAATCATTGAGGATGCTCATCATATGGGAATAAAATATCTTACGGTCTACGCTTTTTCCACAGAAAACTGGAAACGTCCCAAAGATGAAGTGGATGCTCTTATGAAATTACTGAGAGACTATTTAAAAACCTGTATCAAACGCGCCAATAAAAATAATATGAAAGTACGTGTTATCGGTGATGTCTCTGGTCTTTCCGAAGACCTGCAGCAAAGAATTGCGGAGCTGGAGGAAGCTTCAAAGAACAATACGGGAATTCATTTTACCATTGCACTGAATTATGGAAGCCGTGACGAGATGGTTCGTTCTATGAAGCATCTGGCACAGGACGTTTTAGATGGAAAAATTGCAAAAGAAGATATTACAGAAGAAGCTTTTGCAAATTATTTGGATACCAGAGAATTGCCGGATCCTGATCTTTTAATCCGCACCAGCGGAGAAGAACGGTTGTCTAATTTCCTGTTGTGGCAGCTTGCTTATACAGAATTTTATTTTACAGATGTTCTCTGGCCGGATTTTAATAAAAAAGAATTAAGAAAAGCGATCGAATATTATAATGGACGCGACCGCAGATTTGGAGGAATTTAATTTTATGTTTAAGCAAAGACTAATCAGTGGAATAGTTTTGGTAATCATCGCCGCCGTCGGATTGTATCTGGGCGGAATTGTCACATTTGCTATGACACTGATCGTATCTCTAATTGGTTATAGTGAAATCTTAAAAATTTATGGGATTGAAAAATCATCCCTTGCAGTTATTGGCTATACCGGCACAATTCTGTTTTTTGTGGCTTTGTTTTTCGATTTAGCGCAATGGTCGATTGCAATCATTATTCTGTTTTTAATTTTTTTATTGGGCTGTTACGTGGTCAGATTTCCGAAATACAAAGCGAATCAGATGATGGCATGTTTTTTTGGTTTTGTATATGTGGGAGTTATGATGTCCTATATTTATCAGATTCGGGATTTACAAAACGGAGGGGAGTTTGTCGTCTTATTATTCCTGGCAGCATGGGGAAATGATACACTTGCCTATTGTACCGGAATGCTTCTTGGAAAGCATAAGATGACGCCGCAGCTCAGTCCCAAAAAGAGTATTGAGGGATTAATCGGCGGAATTATCGGAGCCGCTGTTTTAGGAGCCGTTTACGGTCTTTATCTAAGAACCTATATTCGTTTTAATTTTGATCCTGTACTGATGTTTCCTTTGATCTGTGGTATTGGGGGAGCCATTTCTGTGATCGGAGATTTGGCAGCTTCTGCAATCAAACGCGACGTTGGGATTAAGGATTATGGAACGTTAATTCCGGGGCATGGCGGCATTTTGGATCGTTTTGACAGTATTATTTTAATTGCACCGGTAATTTACTATCTGACGGTTCTGATTTCAGGGGGAGCAATTTAAATGAAATATATTTCAATTATAGGATCTACAGGTTCCATTGGGACGCAAACGCTGGAGATTGTTCGCAGTCATCCCGATATGAAAGTGACAGCTCTGGCTGCCGGAACAAACATTGATTTGTTGGAACAGCAGGTGCGGGAATTTTCCCCGGCAATTGCTGCAGTTTATGATGAACAGCGGGCAAAAGAATTAAAAGTGCGTCTTGGGGATGTGGAAACTTGCGTAGTCTCCGGAATGGATGGTCTTTTGGCAGCTGCAACAGAATCTAAATGTTCTATGGTTGTCACAGCCATTGTGGGAATGATCGGTATTCGCCCGACAATGGCCGCAATGAAAGCAGGGAAAGATATTGCTTTGGCAAATAAAGAGACTCTGGTTACCGCGGGACATCTCATTATGCCTATGGCACAGGAACTGGGAGTATCCATTTATCCGGTGGACAGTGAACATTCTGCAATTTTTCAATGCCTCCAGAGCGGACAAAAGGAAGATGTAAGCTCTTTGATTATCACGGCATCCGGAGGTCCGTTTCGGAAGAAAAGCCAGGCGGATCTTGCACACGCAACGGTAGAAGATGCTTTAAAGCATCCCAACTGGTCTATGGGGCGCAAAATTACCATAGACTCTGCAACGCTGGTTAACAAAGGATTGGAAGTGATGGAAGCCAGATGGTTATTTGATATAAATCTGGATCAAATTCAGGTAGTTGTTCAGCCTCAGAGCATCATTCATTCCATGATTGAATTTCAGGATGGCAGTGTAATTGCACAGATGGGAACACCGGATATGAAGCTTCCGATTCAATATGCACTTTTTTATCCGCAGCACAGTTCGCTTTCCGGAGAACGGCTTAATTTTGCAGCTTTAAGAGAACTTACTTTTGAGGAACCGCCGACCGATGTTCTAAAAGGGCTTCCTTATGCATACAAGGCCGGAGAAATCGGAGGCAGTATGCCAACCGTTTTCAATGCAGCCAATGAAAAGGCAGTTGCATTGTTTCTGGATCGCAAAATAAGATTTTTAGATATTTATGACATCATTGAAGACGCGATGAGCGCTCACAAACTGATCGAACACCCGACCTTAGATCAGGTGTTGGAGACAGAACAGTGGGTCTATGAACATATAGAAAGCAGGTAGACGTTTGAATATTATCATTGCAATTTTAATTTTTGGAATTATTATTATGGTTCACGAACTGGGACACTTTCTGATTGCAAAGAAAAACGGCATCCAAGTGGATGAATTCTGTATCGGGCTTGGACCGACGATCATCGGAAAACAGGTAGGTGAAACATTTTATTCAGTAAAACTTCTGCCTTTTGGCGGAGCATGTATGATGGGAGAGGATGAGGACCGTAAAGAAGCCAATGCTTTTAATAATAAGTCTGTATGGGCAAGAATGGCTGTGATTTTTGGCGGACCGTTTTTTAACTTTATTTTGGCTTTTGTTCTCTCACTCATTGTGGTCGGCATGTCAGGTGTCGATCTCCCGAAAATTCATTCCGTACAGAAAAATTCTCCGGCAGCCCAGGCAGGCATTCAGGCAGGAGATGTTATGGTGGGCGTTAACGGAAAAAGCATTCACAATTACCGGGAATTCTCTTATTATATGTTTTTGGATTATAACGGAGGAACCATTCCGATTACCGTCGAGAGGAACGGAGAGGAACAAACATTGAATGTTCAACCAGTTCTAAATCAGGAAAAACATCAATATCTGATTGGAATTACCTGGCCGGGATATCAGAAGGTGGGACCGCTGAAAACCATCGAGTACAGTGTGCGGGAAGTGGGCCTTCAAATAAAAATCACGTTAAAAAGCGTGAAAATGCTGGTAACACAAAAGCTTGGAATGAAGGATTTATCCGGTCCTGTTGGGATTGTGAAAACCGTCGGAGATCAATATAACGAGGCTGCTGCCTATGGTTTTCGAGCAGTATTTTTAACGATGATGAGCATGGCGATTTTAATCAGCGCCAATTTAGGTGTTATGAATTTGCTGCCGCTTCCGGCTCTTGACGGAGGACGTTTATTATTTTTAATCATAGAGGCCATTCGTGGGAAAGCAGTTCCTCAAAAAATTGAAGCTGCCGTTCATACTGTGGGGCTGGCTCTTTTAATGCTGTTAATGGTTTTCGTCATGTACCAGGATATTGTAAAGATTATTCTGTAAAGGAGGAATTCTATGTATACAAGAAATGAGACAAAAGTCATTGAAATCGGCAATCGCAAAATCGGAGGTGGAAATCCCGTTGCAATTCAGTCTATGACCAATACAAAGACTGAAAATGTACAGGCAACCGTACAGCAGATTCTTGCATTGGAAAAAGCCGGATGTCAGATTGTCCGATGCACAGTTCCCTCTCAGGAAGCAGCGAAAGCTTTGGCAGAAATTAAAAAACAAATTCATATTCCTCTTGTGGCAGATATTCATTTCGACTACCAGCTTGCCATTGCAGCGATGGAACACGGAGCGGATAAAATTCGGATTAATCCAGGGAATATCGGTGGGAAAGAAAAGATCCGAAAAGTGGTGGAAACAGCCAAAAAATATCATGTTCCCATTCGGGTTGGAGTCAACAGCGGTTCTTTGGAAAAACCACTGCTAGCAAAATATGGCGGTGTAACAGCGGAAGGGTTGGTGGAGAGCGCTCTGGATAAGGTTGCGATTCTGGAAGCCCTGGATTTTCATGAAATTGTTGTCAGCATCAAATCTTCTGATGTTTTAATGTGTGCAAGGGCATATGAACAGATTGCAGAAAAGATTGCGTACCCGCTTCATGTGGGAATCACAGAAGCCGGAACTGTTTATAGCGGCAATATTAAATCTGCAGCAGGTCTTGGTATCATTTTATACCAGGGAATCGGAGATACGATTCGTGTTTCATTAACCGGAGATCCGGTCAATGAAATTATTAGCGCAAAATTAATTTTAAAAACGCTTGGTCTCAGAAGCGGTGGAATCGAAGTTGTATCTTGTCCTACCTGCGGGCGAACCAACATTGATTTAATTGCTTTGGCAAATCAGGTAGAGACTATGGCTGCGGATTTTGAACACTTAAACTTAAAAGTTGCCGTGATGGGATGCGTCGTCAATGGTCCGGGGGAAGCAAAGGAAGCCGATGTGGGAATTGCCGGCGGAAAAGGCGAAGGACTTTTGATCAAAAAGGGAGAGATTATCCGAAAAATTCCGGAGCAGGAACTCCTTCAGACATTGCGCAACGAATTAGAACACTGGGAGGAAGAACATGCAGACACCGAGTAAACCTTTTTTTCAGGTGTTTCCTGATTTAAAAGTTTCAGACGAAATGCGGTCCTTGTTTGAGTCTGCCGAAATTCAAAAGATTACACTAAAAAAAAGACAAAACATGCTTCGGATTTCTTTTTGTTGTCCGCACTTAATCTCACGCATTGACACCTGGAGAATGGAGCAGCAAATTCGCGAACAGCTTTTTTCCAAACGCTATATCAAGATTCGATTTCAGGAATCTTATGAACTTTCTGAACAATACAATCTGACCTATTTAATGGAACAGTATATGAAAAGCTTCCTCTTTGAGTTAAAAGGCAAAGGGGAGGTTATTTTTAATGTGGTGAGAAAAGGAGATTACAAAGTCGAAGGAAATGTCATTACTTTTTTCTTTGAAAATACGTTTGTGAACAAAAGTAAAGCTCCGGAAATCAAAGACTTTTTTGAGACGATATTAAAAGATCGTTTTCATATGGAGATAAAAGTTGGATTTGATTTCTCCAAAACCGCGGATCAGACATTGAAAAAGGAAAGCACCTATCAGTTAAAGCAGCAGATTCATGCCATTGTAGAACATGCAGACAGTGTGGCAAAAGAACAGCACGAGGAGAAGATTGCCAGAAAAAAGGTTGCCGCAAACAGAGAACAGAAACATTTCCGTAAAAAAACAAAATATCAAGACGATCCCACATTATTATATGGAAGAAACTGTGATGGGAATTTAACAGAAATCAAAGATATTTATGATGAAATCGGAGAAGTGGTAGTGCGCGGTCAGATCACTTTTTTGGATACAAGAGAAATTCGGAATGAAAAGAGCATTATTATTTTTCATTTAACAGATTTCACAGATTCCATCTCCTGTAAAATTTTTGTAAAAAATGAACAGCTCCCTGAAATTTTAGATGGTTTGAAGAAAGGTGGATTTTATCGTGTGAAAGCAATGGCAATCTATGATAAATTTGACCGTGAAATTGGATTAAGTTCTGTAGCAGGAATTAAGGCAATTACAGATTTTCGTGAAAAACGACAGGATCATTCTTTAGAAAAGCGGATAGAACTTCATCTACACACAGTGATGAGTGACAATGATAGTGTGGTACAGATCAAAGATATTATAAATCGGGCTCATGAATGGGGACATCCTGCTGTGGCAATTACAGATCATGGAGTTCTTCAGGGCTTCCCCATTGCACGTCATGCTTACGAAGATCTGCATCTTCCCAAAGACGATCCATTTAAAATCATTTACGGAGTCGAAGCATATTTTGTAGATGATTTTGGGAAACTCGCGACGGAATCTAAAGGGCAGTCTTTGGACTCAAATTATGTAGTTTTTGATATTGAAACGACAGGCTTTCACAGTAAAAAAGATCGAATCATCGAAATCGGAGCCGTAAAGGTTGTCGGTGGACAAATTACAGAAACCTTCAGCGAATTTGTAAATCCGCAGCGTCCGATTCCATATAAAATTACACAGCTTACAACGATTACCGATGAGATGGTAAAAAATTCTGATCCGATTGAGCAGGTTCTGCCAAGATTTTTTGAGTTTTGCAAAGGATGTGTTCTGGTGGCTCATAATGCAGGATTTGATACCGGATTTATAAGAGAAAATGCAAAACGTTTCAATCTGCCCTACAACTATACGGCAGTGGACACTTTGGGACTCGCCCGATGTCTGATGGGACATCTGGGAAAATATACTTTGGACAACATCTGCAAACATTTGAATATTGTGTTGGAAACACATCATCGTGCAGTGGATGATGCGAGTGCAACCGGAAAGATTTTTGTAGAATTTCTTTCGATGTTAAAAGAAAAAGGAATGGAAAATCTCGATCAGGTGAATCAATATGCATCAGATAATGAAAATTTAATAAAAAAGGGAAGAACCTATCATGGAATTATTCTGGTTCAAAATGATACTGGACGCGTAAATTTAAATCGTCTTGTATCAGAATCTCATATTAAATATTTTAATCGTCGGCCGAGAATGCCAAAGTCTTTGATTGAAAAATATAGAGAAGGGCTGATCATCGGTTCTGCCTGTGAAGCCGGGGAGCTTTATCAGGCGCTGCTTGATCAAAAATCCGATGAAACGATTGCTGAGATTGTATCCTTTTATGATTATTTGGAAATCCAGCCGGTGGGAAACAATGAATTTATGATTCATTCGGATCGCATCGAAAACATCCGTTCCACAGATGATATCCGGAAATTGAATCAACGGATTGTAGAATTGGGAGAACAATTTCAGAAACCTGTGGTGGCTACCTGCGATGTTCACTTTTTAAATCCAGATGATGCCATTTACCGTTCTATTTTGATGGCTGGAAAAGGATTTAAGGATGCAGATTCGCAACCGCCTCTTTATTTTCGGACAACGGAAGAAATGTTAAATGAATTTTCCTATCTTGGAAGTGATAAAGCAAAAGAAGTAGTCATTACAAATCCCAACAAAATCAATGAGATGATTGAAAATATTTCACCGATTCATCCGGATAAATGTCCTCCGGTGATTCCGGATTCCGATAAAACTCTGCGTGAAATCTGCTACAGCCGGGCGCACGAAATCTATGGAGAGGATCTGCCCGAACGAGTTACAAATCGCCTGGAAAAAGAACTGAATTCAATCATAGGAAATGGCTATGCAGTTATGTACATCATTGCTCAGAAACTGGTTTGGGATTCCAATGATCACGGCTATTTGGTAGGATCCAGAGGTTCTGTCGGTTCTTCCTTTGCAGCGACAATGTCAGGGATTACGGAAGTAAATCCTTTGCCGGCTCACTATATCTGTCCAGAATGCCATTATGTGGACTTTGATTCTGAACAGGTTCAAAAATATGCTAAAATGGGAATGTCCGGATTTGATATGCCCGATGCTTATTGCCCCAAGTGCGGGGCAAAATTTACAAAAGAAGGACAGGATATTCCTTTTGAGACATTTCTTGGATTTAAGGGCAATAAAGAACCTGATATTGACCTGAACTTTTCCGGTGAATATCAGGGGAAGGCCCATGCCTATGTAGAAGTAATTTTTGGAAAAGGAAAGGCTTTCCGTGCCGGAACCATCGGTACTCTGGCAGAAAAAACAGCCTATGGATATGTATTAAAATATCTGGAGGAACGGGGAATCAGTAAACGTCGATGTGAGATTGAACGTCTTGCCATCGGTTGCACCGGTGTGAAAAGAACCACTGGTCAGCATCCGGGAGGAATCATTGTTGTCCCTCACGATAAAGAAATTTATGATTTTACAGCAGTGCAGCACCCCGCGAATGATATGAACACCCCGATTATTACAACCCACTTTGAGTATCACTCTATTGATCAGAATTTGTTGAAACTGGATATTCTAGGTCACGATGATCCTTCCATGATCCGCAGAATGGAAGATATTACGGGAATCAGCGCCCAAACCATTCCGATGGATGATCAGGGAGTTATGGGCCTGTTTCATGGTACGGAAACACTTGGAATTACACCGGAAGATATTGACGGGACTCCTTTAGGTTCTTTGGGGGTTCCGGAATTTGGTACAGATTTTGTCATTCAGATGCTTCAGGATACGCACCCTCAAAGCTTTTCTGATTTAGTACGTATTTCAGGATTGTCTCATGGAACTGACGTATGGCTTGGAAATGCCCAGACCTTAATTGAAAACGGAGACGCCGTGATTTCCACAGCGATTTGCTGTCGTGATGACATTATGGTTTACCTGATTAATCAGGGACTGGAACAAGAAGCATCGTTTAAAATTATGGAGGGCGTACGAAAAGGAAAGGGGCTTACCCCGGAACAAGAACAAATGATGAAAGATCACAATGTTCCGGATTGGTATATCTGGTCCTGTAAGCAGATTAAATATATGTTCCCAAAAGCTCATGCCGCAGCCTATGTTATGATGGCATGGAGAATTGCATGGTATAAAGTCTATCACCCTCTGGCATATTATGCGGCATATTTCAGTATTCGAGCCAAGGCATTTTCCTATGAAGATATGTGTCTTGGGAAAGAGCGTTTAAATGAACGAATGCAGCAGATTAAGCTCACACCGAAACATGAAATGAAAAATGCCGATCTTGATCTGCTTCGTGAAATGAAAATTGCCGATGAAATGTACGCCAGAGGCTATGAATTCCATACGCTGGATATTTATCAGGCAAAGGCAAAAGATTTTCAGGTTATGGGTGGAAAAATTATGCCTGCTCTTACAAGTATTGACGGAATGGGAGAAAAAGCTGCGCTTCAGGTGGAGGAGGCTTCCAAGGGAGAGCCATACACCTCTCTTGAAAATTTCCGCAACCGCACCAAGGCGCCGCAGGCAGCCATTGATAAAATGAAAGAGTTGGGAATTCTCGGGGACCTGGAGGAAACAGACCAGCTTTCCTTCAATTTTATCTGAAAAATCCCTTGTCAAGGAATATTTTTCATGTTAGAATATAAATAGCTTAAGAAAAAAGACATAAGAGTGGGCGAAAGTCCACTCTTATTGTTTGTGCTTCGATAGGAAATCTCAGTGGATTTTCTATCGAAGCACAGATGGAGATAGAGACCGCAGAAGAAAGGATGGATGATTTGGCAAAACGAATTGAAATTGAAGAGAGAACAGAAGCTCTGGTGTTACCGATCATGGAAACCAATGATTTTGAGTTGGTTGACGTGGAGTACGTAAAAGAAGGAGCAAACTGGTATTTAAGAGTCTATGCAGATAAAGAAGGTGGAATTAACATTGATGACTGCGTAACCATCAGCCGCAGTCTGGAAGAAAAATTAGATCAAGAAGACTTTATAGAAGACGCTTATATTCTGGAGGTCAGCTCTCCGGGACTTGGAAGACCTCTGAAAAAGGAAAAGGATTATCTTAGAAGTATTGGAAAATCCATTGATGTAAAACTTTATCAGGCAATCGAAAAGCAAAAAGAATTTACTGGTATTTTAAAAGAATCGACACAAGATCATCTTGTAATTACCGTGGATGAAAAAGATATAACATTTGAAAAAAAGAGCATTGCAAGTGCTCGTTTGTCGTTAGATTTTTAAGGAGGAAAGAAAAAAATGAGTGAATTAATTGCAGCATTAAATCAGCTGGAAAAAGAAAAAGGCATCGATAAGGACGTGATTATGGAAGCCATTGAAAATTCACTGCTTGCTGCATGCAAAAGAGATTTCGGAAGTGCAGACAATGTTGTTGTAAATATGGATCGGGAAACTGGTGATATTTATGTGTATGCCATCAAAGAAGTCGTAGAGGAAGTGATGGACCCGGCATTGGAAATCAGTCTTGGAAAGGCAAAAGCAATAGATCAGCGTTTAGAACTTGGCGATACAGTACGCATTGAAATTACTCCAAAAGATTTTGGAAGAATTGCAGCCATGCACGCCAGAAGTGTTATCGTTCAAAAAATCAAAGAAGAAGAACGAAGAGTCGTATACGATCATTTCTATTGCAAGGAAAAGGATATTGTAACCGGTGTCGTACAGCGTTATGTAGGAGAGAATGTCAGCGTCAGCCTGGACGATAAAACCGATGCTCTTTTAATGAAATCAGAGCAAATCCGAGGTGAAGTTTTCAAACCAACTGAACGAATTAAACTTTATATTGTAGAAGTGAAAGAAACCAACCGCGGTCCGAGGATTCTTGTTTCCAGAACACATCCTGATCTGGTCAAACGTCTGTTTGAGAAAGAGGTTGCAGAAATTCAAGATGGCACAGTAGAAATTAAAAATATTGTTCGCGAAGCCGGTTCCAGAACAAAAATGGCGGTTTGGTCCAATGATAAAAACGTGGACCCTGTGGGAGCCTGTGTCGGTCTCAATGGAGCCAGAGTCAATGCCATTGTCAACGACCTGAAAGGTGAAAAAATTGATATTATTAACTGGAACGAAGATCCTTGTATTTTTATCGAAAATGCATTGAGTCCTTCCAAGGTAGTATCAGTTACTGCAGATGTAGAAGAAAAGAGCGCCGAGGTCATTGTTCCGGATTACCAGTTATCACTTGCCATTGGAAAAGAAGGGCAGAATGCCAGACTGGCAGCACGGCTTACCGGTTACAAAATCGACATTAAGAGTGAATCTCAGGCGCAGGAAGAAGCACAAAGAGAAGAAGCGCAGCCGGAAGAATTTGAAATAAAAGATTTTGAAGAGATGGAAATCGAGGACACATTGGATGAAATGAATCAGACAGAAGATTTCGAGAGCGTTGCGCCGGATGCGCCATCGGAAGAATAAACAGGATGTGAAATGATGAATCGAAAAATTCCCACAAGAAAATGTATTGGATGCGGTGAACAAAAGCATAAGCGCGACTTGGTAAGAATCGTTCGTTCCAAAGACGGCGTTATTTCCATGGATGCAACCGGAAAGAAAAATGGCCGGGGCGCTTATATCTGTCCGAAATCCGAATGTCTGAAAAAAGTCCGAAAAACCAGAGGATTGGACCGTGCTTTCAAAACGGCCGTTTCGGAAGAAATTTATGAATTGCTGGAAAAGGAGATGGATGGGATTGAATAAAAAAATACTGTCACTCCTCGGTCTTGCTATGAGATCCGGAAATTTAGTCAGCGGAGAATTTGCCGTACAGGAAGCGATTCGCGCAAACAGCGCCTGCCTGGTTATCGTTGCCGAGGATGCTTCCAGTAATACGAAAAAGATGTTTCAAAACCAATGTAATCATTATCAAGTGCCTCTTTATCATTTCTGTCGAAAAGAAGAGCTTGGACACGCGATAGGAAAGGAGTTTCGAGCTTCCATTGCAGTCACAGATCAGGGATTTTGTAATGCTCTTTTAAGACAACTTGATAAGGAATAATTAAAGGAGGTATAATTATGGCAAAATTCAGAGTATATGAAGTTGCAAAAAAGTTGAATAAAAGTAATAAAGAAATTTTAGAAATATTAAAATCCAAAAATATTGATGTAAAAAATCACATGAGCACTATTGAAGATGCGCAGATGAAAATTGTGGAAGATGCATTTTCCGCAAAAAAAGAAACAAAGCATCCAAAAAAACAAAGTCAGATAAAGTCAGATCACAACAAGAGGAAAGATGGCAGAAAGCCGAATACAGTACAAAATATGGAAAATAGTAAGAAAAATAACAAGAAACTTTCGCAGGGTTCAAAACAGGAAAACCAGAAAAAGGATCAGAGAAATTCGCAGAAAAATTCTAGAAATCAAAAGAATCATACTGCTGACGGGGAGAAGAAAATTTTAAGAAAAGAAAATCCTCAGAATTCTCAGAAATTCGGAAAAAACAAAAAAAATAAGAAGTTTCATACAAAAAACCAACAAGATACAAACCGCAAAAAGAAAACCAGCGGACCGGGAGCATTTATTAAGCCGGAACCGGTCAAAAAACCGGAAGTTGACCCAAATGCACCGGTGAAAATTCCGCCGGTATTATCTTTAAAAGATTTGGCAGATGCCCTCTCCATTCCTGCAAATGATATTATTAAAAAATTATTGATCAGCGGCGGCGGAATGATGAATTTAAATTCCGAATTGGATTTTGAACGCGCCGAAGAAATTGCCATGGAATTTGACCGTCTAGTCGAAATAGAAGAACAAATTGATGTTATCGAAGAAATTTTAAAAGAAGACGAGGAAAATGAAAAAGATATGGTAGTGAGACCTCCGGTTGTCTGTGTTATGGGTCACGTTGACCATGGAAAAACCTCTCTTCTTGATAAAATTCGGTCTACGCATGTTACAACCGGAGAAGCCGGAGGAATTACACAGCATATCGGCGCTTATATGGTTGAAACATCCAATGGAAAAATTACATTTTTAGATACGCCGGGACATGAGGCGTTTACCTCTATGCGTATGAGAGGCGCTCAGTCTACAGATATTGCAATTTTGGTAGTTGCCGCAGATGATGGCGTTATGCCGCAGACAATCGAGGCAATTAATCACGCCAAGGCTGCAGGAATTGAAATCATTGTTGCAATCAACAAAATTGATAAAGAAAGTGCAAATATTGAGCGCGTAAAACAGGAATTGATTGAATATGAATTAGTTCCGGAGGATTGGGGCGGCAGTACTATTTTCTGTCCGGTTTCTGCCCATTCCGGAGAAGGAATTGAGGAACTTTTGGATATGGTATCATTGACTGCAGAAGTATTGGAATTAAAAGCAAATCCAAATCGCAAGGCAAGAGGAATTGTCTTAGAAGCGCAGCTTGATAAAGGAAGAGGTCCGGTTGCAACGGTTCTGGTTCAAAAAGGTACGCTTCATGTAGGAGATGCTGTTGCAGTTGGCAGCGCCCACGGGAAGGTTCGTGCAATGATCAATGACAAGGGAAAAAGAATCAAATCTGCAGGACCATCTACACCGGTCGAAATTCTTGGATTAAGTGAAGTTCCTTTTGCCGGTGAAGTTGTTATGGTAATGGATGGTGAAAAAGAAGCCAGATCTGTGGCAGAAAAATTCATCGCCTATGGACGGGAAAAAATGTTATCTGAGACAAAATCTCAGTTATCTCTGGACGATCTGTTTAACCAAATTCAAGCAGGAAGTGTTAAAGAGTTAAATATTATTGTCAAAGCGGACGTACAGGGTTCTGTTGAGGCAGTAAAACAAAGCCTGACCAAGCTTTCCAATGATGAAGTCGCCGTAAAAGTGATTCATGGAGGCGTTGGTGCAATTACGGAATCTGACGTGAATCTTGCCTCAGCTTCCAATGCAATTATTATTGGATTTAATGTCCGCCCAGAACCTGCGGCAAAAGAAGCAGCTTCTGCGGAAAAAGTAGATCTTCGTCTCTATCGTGTAATTTATAATGCGATTGAAGATATTGAATCTGCGATGAAGGGAATGTTAGATCCTGAGTTTGAGGAAAAAGTCACAGGGCATGCGGAAGTCCGCCAGATCTTTAAAGCATCTGGTATCGGAACCATCGCAGGATCTTATGTTACAGACGGAACCATTCGGCGCGACAGCTCCGCCAGAATTATTCGTGACGGAATTGTCGTACATGAAGGAAAACTCGGCTCTGTTCAGAGAGGAAAAGATGCGGTTAAGGAAGTCCGCAGCGGCTTTGAATGCGGTCTTGTTATGGAAAACTTTAATGACATCAAAGAAGGAGACCAGATTGAATCCTTCGTTATGGAGGAAGTTCCAAGATAACTTCCGGAAAGGAAGCAGCTATGAGAAAAAACAGTATCAAAAATACAAGAATTAACGGTGAAGTTCAAAGAGAATTAAGCCGGATTATCAGTCGTGAGATCAAAGATCCAAGAATCGCGCCGATGACATCGGTTGTCAATGCTGTTGTAACTTCTGATTTGAAACAGTGCAAGGCATATATCAGCGTTCTCGGAACCAAAGAAGAAAAAGAAGAGACTATGAAAGGTCTGCAGAGCGCCGTCGGGTATATCCGCCGGGAACTGGCACATTCCATAAATCTTAGAAACACACCGGAAATCACTTTCGTTTTAGATGATTCCATTGAATATGGAGTCGAAATGTCTCACAAAATCGACCAGTTGAATCATGGGAGTGAAAATGAAACGTTTTAATCAAAGAATCGTGGAGGCAGCAACAATTGCCATTACAGGCCATATCCATCCGGATGGGGACTGTATTGGCAGCTGTCTGGCTCTGAAACAATATATTTTAGATAATTATCCCGGAAAATCAGTCGACGTGTATCTGGAGCCCATTCACCCGGAATTTACTTTTTTAAGCCATGCAGAGGAAATTTTATCCCAGCCTAAAGATATCGTTTACGATCTGTTTTTTGTACTGGACTGCGGATCAGAGGATCGCTTCGCACCATTTGCGTCAATGGTAAATCAGTCATCCAAAGTGATTTGTTTTGATCATCATATCAGTAATTCCGGATATGGAGATGAATTCCTGATTGATTCAGACGCAAGCGCTACCAGCCAAATATTATGCGATCTTTTTGAAGAAGAGAAAATTTCAGAAAATTGTGCCCAGTGTCTTTTTACAGGAATCGTACATGACACTGGTGTATTTAAACATTCCAACACCACCAGGGCTACGATGTCCTATGCCGGGATGTTAATCGAACGCGGAGCATCCAATACGAAAATTATTGATGAAACCTTCTATCAGAAAACATTTTCTCAGAATCGTTTGTTGGGAAATGCTCTGCAAAACAGCCGATTGGAGGCTGACGGAAAGATTATCGTTTCTGTTTTAACACAGGCGGATTTTCGGGCATGTCAGGCACATCATTCAGATACCGACGGCATCATTGATCAGCTACGTATCACAAAAGGGATCGAAACGGCCGTTCTTCTCTATCCTCTGTCAGAAGTGGAATGGAAAGTCAGTATGCGCTCCAACGAGATTGTCAATGTCGCAGACATTGCCCAGTCTTTCGGCGGCGGCGGACACAAAAGAGCGGCAGGTTTTAGTATTAGCGGCACAGAAGATGAAATTTTAGCAGAGCTCATAGAAAACATAAAAGAGCAGTTGTAGAGGTTTTTATGTACAGTGGATTGTTGAATGTTTATAAAGAAAAAAACTATACATCTCACGATGTTGTTGCAAAACTCCGCGGAATTTTAAAGCAGAAGAAGATTGGGCATACCGGAACTTTGGATCCAAATGCAGTGGGAGTTCTTCCCATTTGTCTTGGAAAGGCAACCAAGTTGTGCGACATGCTGACAGGTACCCAGAAACAATATGAGGTTACATTTCAGCTGGGAAAAGAAACGGATACGGAAGATATCTGGGGAACTGTAGTTCAAACATATCCCTCTTTAGAAAATGACGCACCAATTCGGGAGACGATCTTATCTTTTGTCGGAGATTACGCTCAAATTCCGCCGATGTACTCTGCCAAGAAGGTGCAGGGGAAAAAACTCTATGAACTTGCGCGGGAAGGAAAAACCATTGAAAGAACCCCTCAAAATGTCAAAATATATGATATTTCAGACATTTCGATTTCCTATCCTCAAATAAAAATGACGGTAACATGCAGCAAAGGAACTTATATCCGCAGTCTTTGCAGAGACATCGGTCATAAACTTCAAAATGGAGCCTGTATGACCAGTCTGATCCGAACAAAATCCAGTGGTTTTTCTGTTGAGGATTCCTATACTCTGGGGCAAATTGAAGCAGCGGTAAAAAATCAAACCATTGAATCTTTGATTCTTCCGGTTGAAAACATTTTTTTCGATCTCCCAAAGGGTACGGTAAAGAAACAATATTACAAAATTTTATTCAATGGAAATCCATTGAAGCTTTCTGCTTTCTGGGAACAGCCTCTGAACACAGACAAAAAATTGCGGGTATATGACGAAGAAGAGAACTTTATCGGCGTTTATTACTGGAAAAACCATCTGTTTTTCCCTGATAAAATTTTTTATGACAAGAACCAATGAGAGGAAGCCATGGAATACATTCATAATACAGAACAATTTCAATTTCAAAATACAGTGGTTGCCCTTGGAAAATTCGACGGAATGCACAAAGGACATCAGTTAATTTTTGATCAGTTGATTCAATATAAAAAATTAGGATATCGGGCAACGGTCTTTTCGTTTGACCGTCCGCCGCTTACGATGTTAAAACATCAGAATTTTAATGTCATTTATACCACAAAGGAAAAAACAAAACTCCTTTCAAAACGGGGGATTGATATTTATATTGAACATCCATTTACAGATGCGTTTTCCCACCTGTCTCCAGAGGATTTCGTAATCAAAGTATTACTTGAAAAGACCGGAATGAAGATCTTAGTTGTGGGGGATGACTGCGGCTTCGGATATAAACGCCGGGGAAATGTAGAGCTTTTACAGAAAATGTCCAAAGAGTATAATTTTCAGTTAATTGTAATTTCAAAACTTGAGCTTGAAGGAGAAATTGTATCCAGCACAAGGCTTCGGAATTTAATTGCGCAGGGAGAGATTTTAAAAGCAAATCGGCTGATGGAGACACCTTTTATGATTTGTGGTCCTGTGGTACATGGAAATCAAATTGGAGCTGAAGTCTTAGGCATGCCTACAGCCAATCAAATTCCGGAAGAAGAAAAACTGCTTCCTCCTAATGGGGTGTATATTTCACGGATTTATTATAAAGAGCAAATATATTATGGAATCAGTAATATTGGCGTAAAACCAACCATCGAAGGGAAAAAACATATGGGAGTGGAAACCTATATCTTTGACTTTCATAAAAATATTTATCATAAGGAGCTTACAGTGGAGCTACTTTACTATAAACGCCCGGAAATGAAATTTGATTCTTTGGATTCCTTAGCTCGACAAATGCATGAAGATGCTGATTTTGCAAGAACTTATGTAAAAAAACATTTTTCATGATTCTTTTATTTCCTTGTACAAAAACAAAAAATATTGTATACTAATATTAACAAGGAATATCTTGATTTTACCCTTTTGGGGAAGGGAGCGATTCATATGAGTACAAATACAATTATAACAATTGAGAGGCAATATGGAAGTGGAGGACATGTCATCGGAGAGAAACTTTCCAAAGCTCTTGGGATCCCTTTTTATGACAGTGAGTTGATCAAAGTTGCCGCAAAGGAAAGTGGTATCTGTGAAGAGATTTTTGAAAGCTTTGATGAAAAACCAACGACCAGCTTTCTTTACTCGTTGGTTATGGACCCATATTCACTGGGATATAATTCAAATTCTTTTGATCTCCCATTAAATCATAAGGTATTTTTAGCTGCCTTTGATACGATCAAAGAATTGGCATCCAAAGGTCCCTGTATTTTCATTGGAAGATGTGCGGATTATGCATTGGAAGATTTTGACAACTGTTTAAGTGTATATATTCATGCGCCATTTGAAGACAGAATCAAACGAATTGAGAATGAATACGGAATTTTGCAGGAAAAAAGCAAAGAAATGCTTATGAAAAAAGATAAACAGCGCTCCAGCTATTACAATTATTACAGTTCTAATAAATGGGGAGACGCTAAATCTTATGATCTGTGCATCAACAGCAGCTATCTTGGCATTGAAGGCAGCGTTGAATTGATTCAGAAGGTTGTAGCCATGAGAGATACCGGAAAATAAGCAAGGCTGAGAGTTAGGGCAGAAAATAGGCAGATAAATATCTGCCTATTTTTTTTCGCGCAAAATGACTTTTCCTGCTGCCTGACGGCGTCTGGCATCTGACATCGCCGCATAATGTTTTCTTGTGGTGTTGACATCAGAATGTCCCAGTACCTCCGCAACTAAATAAATATCATCTGTTTCCTGGTACAGTGCGGTTCCATAAGTACTGCGTAGTTTATGAGGTGTAATTCGTTTCAGAGGAGTTACAGCCCTGGCATATTTTTTTACCAAGTTTTGTACCGCCTGCACACCGATCCTTTTTCGTTGCATGGAAAAAAACAAGGCATCCTCATGTCCCTCCAAAGCAATGATATGACTTCTGCTTCCTTCAATATACTGAAGCAATGCATCGGCAACCTCATCTCCAAAATAAACGGTCATTTCTTTCCTGCCTTTTCGGATCAAGTGCAGTCCCTGATTTTTAAAATCAATATCAGTCAAATTTAATCCGACTAGCTCTGAAACACGAATCCCCGTTCCCAGAAGCAATGTGATAATGGCAAAATCTCGTTCTTTGGTTTTTTCGTAATAAGAACGCTGCCGACCGGTTAATTGATCCCCCGCATGTTCTACATAGTCCAAAAGCAGAGCCACCTCATCTGCCTCCAGACGAATAATTTCTTTCTCGCGGATTTTGGGCATATCGACAAACAAGGTTGGATTTTTCTGAATCATTTGACGTTTATAAAAATAAGCATAGAAGGAACGAAGCGCAGACATTTTTCGGAAAACTCCCTGTTCTGTATTTTGCATATGTTTCTCATCTGACTGGTAAATTTTTAAGTATTCCATATATTCTTCCAGGTCCACAGATTCAATACAATCTAAATCTGTAACCTTGAAATCCTGAATGGAATAATTTCGGTAAGCGGGATTTTCATCCATCAAGAAATGAAAAAAAACTTTCAGGTCATAAGCATAGGCAATTCTGGTTCGCACCTGAGTCGTGGAATCAATGGCACGGAAGAAATCCTTTGCAAACGGAGGAAGTGTCTTTAAGACCTCTCGAAGTTTTAAGGTCTGTTTTGCAGTTAAAGCATCATAATATGATAATGAATTCATAAATAGTTCACCTGATTTCTTTCTATTCTGCTTTCTATTGTATCAAATACAGCTGGATGAACGCAATATTTTTTGTTGCTCCTTGTTACTTGAATATCCTATGAAAATATGAGAGAATGAAAATAACATAAATATCCGGAAAAGGAGGCTTCTTATGGAACTTGCCTATCTTTCGATTCAAAATTTCAAATCCATACACTTTTTGGAGCTTTCTTCCATTGAAAATGCTTTAATTTTAGTCGGAAAGAACAACGCCGGGAAATCTTCCATTCTGCATGCTCTTCGGGCAGTCGAAGGATCTTATGAGATTACTCATAATGACTTTAATGAGACCATGCAAAATATCGAAATTGAAGTAAAATTATCCATTACCGAAGAGGACTTGCAGATTCTTCACAAAAATGGCTTTGTCAGTCAATATAAAAAATATGACCTTTGGAAGAAAGATTTCTGCACGAAACTGCCGTCCTATCGAGACGGTGTCCTTTCCTTTTGTTTTATCGCGAATAAAGAAGGCAAACAACGATTTCATGATGGGACGAGAAAACACAATCCATACATTCGGGAAATTTTTCCAACCATATATTTTATCGGTACTGAAAGGAATTTAAAACAAATTCAGGACGATCTTTTTTTATTACAGGAAAATAATCTTCTGAAAATCATGCGAACCAACTGTTGTATGTTTGATCAAGCAAAACCATGCAGGCACTGTTTTCACTGTATCGGCTTGATTAATCAAAAGACCCCTCAGGAGCTCAATGCTTTTGAAGCTGCAAAATTATTTGAGTATAAACTCTACCGAATGAACATTGATTATTTTGAAAAAAGAATCAACGAAAGTTTTCATAAAAACGGTGGGTATGAAGATATTCTTTTCTCCATGAACTGCGATGTCAATGAAATGCTCCAAGTCAATGCAGACGCTTATAATCAGGAAAAAGACAGCTCCATTCCGGTGGAACGTCTCGGAAGAGGCATGAAGAGCATTTATATGCTTTCATTGCTGGAAGCTTATGTAACCGATGAAAACCGTCTTCCGTCCATTCTTATGATGGAAGAACCGGAAATGTTCCTTCATCCACAGCTTCAAAAAACCTCCAGTGATATTCTCTATCGTCTGTCTCAAAAAAACCAGATTATTTTTACCACCCACTCGCCTCATTTGCTGTCGAATTTTAACAGCCGCCAAATACGTCAAATTGTACTGGATGAAAATTTCTGTTCCACTGCCAAACAAAAAACAGATCTTAGCGCAATTCTTTGCGATCTTGGCTATAGCGCTGCAGATCTTTTAAATGTAAATTTTGTTTTTATTGTGGAAGGGAAGCAAGATAAATATCGACTTCCAATGCTTTTAAATCATTATTATTCGGAGATGTACGATGAGCAAGGAAATTTAAACCGAATCGCAATTATTACTACAAATAGCTGTACGAATATTAAAACTTATGCTAATCTGAAATATATGAATCAGATCTATATGAAGGATCAGTTTTTAATGATTCGGGACAGTGACGGAAAAGACCCGGAAGAGCTTGGAAAACAACTTTGCCGCTATTACGATGAGAGAAATTTAACAGATCCGGATCAGCTTCCGAAGGTTACAAGAAAAAATGTGCTGATTTTAAAGTATTATTCTTTTGAAAATTATTTTTTAAACCCATCGGTGATGACAAAAATTGGGATCTTGTCTTCGGAAGATTCATTTTTTGAAATCTTATTTGAAAAATGGAAGGAGTACCTTCACCGTCTAAGAAGCGGTCAGCACCTTCAGAAAATTCTGGGGAGAGATTTTCAATCACCGGAAGATATGAAGCAGCATATCGAAGAAATAAAAATTTATCTGAGAGGTCATAATTTATTCGATATTTTTTACGGACCTTACAAACAGCAAGAAAAGGAAATATTAAAGAGATATATTCAAACGGCGCCAAGAGAAGACTTTCAGGATATTCTCAATGCGGCGGATTCATTTCTTTATTTTCATAGCAGAAAAAAGAAACCTACAAATCAACGTGCATTGCACAAAAGGAGGCAATTATGAAAAATCAAGCAGCGATGTTCCAATTAAGTTATGGTCTTTTTGTTCTTTCCGCTAAGGACGGAACGAAGGATAACGGATGTATTGTCAATACAGTCCAACAGGTTACAACTTCTCCGAACCGGATTCTTGTGGCAGTTAACAAAGGAAATTATACCCATGATATGATTTTAAAAACCGGTGAGTTCAATGCATCTGTTTTGTCTGAGGACGCCGGTTTTGATATCTTTCAGCATTTTGGATTCCAAAGCGGCCGGGATGTAAATAAGATGGGAGGTCTGAAAACCTATGATCGTGCAGACAACGGTATTATTTATCTGACCAAAGGCGCAAACGCCTATATCAGCGCTAAGGTTTCACAAACCACAGATCTTGGAAGTCACACGCTGTTTCTTGCGGATGTTACAGACGGAGATCTATTAAATGATGTTCCTTCGGTCACTTATGCATATTATCATAAACATATAAAACCGCAGCCACAGGAAACCAAAAAGACTGGATGGAGATGTAAAATTTGCGGCTATATCTATGAGGGGGAAGAACTTCCGGCAGATTTTATTTGTCCAATCTGCAAGCATGGTGCAGAAGACTTTGAGAAGCTATAGAAGGATAACCGGAGATGAACATTGTTTTAGCCGCAATCAATGCAAAATATATTCACTCAAATCTGGCAGTGTATTGTCTGAAGGCTTACGCGCAGCCTTATCAATCGGAAATTTCCATTGCGGAGTATACGATCAACCAACAGGAAAATGAAATTTTGATGGATCTATACAAGAGGCAGCCGGAGCTTTTATGTTTTTCCTGTTATATATGGAATATTTCATCTGTAAAGCGAATCCTTCGGGAAGCTGCAAAGCTATTTCCGTCAACGCCGATCTGGCTTGGCGGACCGGAGGTTTCTTATGATGCAAAGACAATTTTGCAAGAGCTTCCTCAAGTCACCGGAATTATGAAGGGAGAGGGAGAAGAAACCTTTCGGGAGGTTCTGGATTATTACCATGGCAACATACCATCCCTTAGGAAAATCAAGGGAATTAGTTACCGGGAAAATAACAGAATTCTGGAACTTCCATGGCGGAAAGTCATGGATTTAAGCAAAGTGCCGTTTGTTTATGAACCGATTGAAAAATTTCAGCATAAAATTATTTATTATGAATCCAGCCGGGGCTGTCCTTTTTCCTGCAGCTATTGTCTTTCCTCTATTGACAAATGTTTAAGATTCCGCAAGCTTTCTCTTGTAAAGCAAGAACTGCAATTTTTTCTGGATCACAAGGTCCCCCAGGTAAAATTTGTCGACCGGACATTTAACTGTAATCATCGTCATGCAATGGAAATCTGGAATTACATCACAGAACATGATAATCAAGTGACCAACTTCCATTTTGAAGTTGCGGCAGATTTGTTAAACGAAGAAGAACTTGTGCAAATTGCCAAGATGCGTCCCGGATTGATTCAACTGGAAATTGGAGTTCAGTCCACCAATCCATACACCATCGAAGAAATTCGCAGAAAAATGGATTTTTCAAAAGTGGCTGAAATTGTCAAAAGAATTCATAAAAATGGAAATGTTCATCAGCACTTAGACTTAATTGCCGGACTTCCTTATGAAGATCTTGAAAGCTTTGAACGTTCTTTTCAGGATGTTTACGAAGCCGAACCGGATCAGCTGCAGCTTGGATTTTTAAAAGTTCTAAAAGGCTCCTATATAGAAGAGCAAAAAGAAGCTTACGGATTGCTTTGCAAAGACACCCCTCCCTACGAAGTCCTTTCTACAAAATGGTTGTCCTACGACGATGTGCTAATCTTAAAAAAAGTAGAAGAAATGGTAGAGGTTTATTACAACAGCGGACAATTTACCCATACGATCCGTCAGATGGAACACGAGTTTCCATCGGCATTTTCCATGTATCGCACGCTGGGAGAATTTTATGAACAACAGGGATATGACAAAGTGAAGCATACAAGAATTGCCCGGTACGAAATCCTTTATGAATTTCTTTGTCAGTATCGCGGCAGAAAAGAAACTTTAGCTCTCTATCGTGAGCTTTTGACTTATGACCTTTATTTAAGAGAAAATGTTAAAAACCGTCCGGCATTTGCAGGAGAATATTCTCTGAAAAAAGAAGATCTGAGGGGGCTTTATGAAAGTTTTCTTCCCAAGCATGCAACCCTGAAACATTATGCACAAAAGCATATGAAAAAAATGATCCATATGGAACGATTTTCATTCGATGTGGCAGGAGATTTCAGACAGAAGGAAACCATTCTTTTGTTTGACTATCAAAAACGAAATCCAATGAACCATCAGGCATCTGTTTTTAAAGTATTGTAGTTTTTGCATCTTCCTATTGATTTTACAAAACAGCTTTGCTATAATAACTTAGAAATAAGAAAAAACGTTGAAGAGAAGAGTACCTTATCTGCGGCTTTCAGAGAGAGATGCAGTTGCTGCGAGCATCTTAAGTATCGGGATATGGGAAGACCACCTCCAAGTGGCTGCAAACCAGCCCGGTTGACGCCGTTATTGTCATAATGAGCGATCTGTTTTATCAAAGACAGGTAAATTGGGTGGAACCGCGATAACTCGTCCCATGGATTTTGAATGAATCCATGGGATTTTTTATGTTAGCAATGAGCTAAAGTCCAGATTTCCTTATTTGGAGGATGAAGTAAAACGTTGTATATCAAGAAAGGATGAAAAAAATGAAGATTACATTAAAAGATGGATCTATAAAAGAGTATGAAAACAATATGTCTGTCATTGATATCGCAAAAGATATCAGTGAAGGACTTGCAAGAGTTGCCTGCGCAGGTGAGGTTAACGGAGAGGTTGTGGATTTAAGAACCATTTTAACAGAGGACTGCGAGTTGAATCTTTTAACCTTTGACTCCGATGAAGGAAAACATGCGTTCCGCCATACAGCGTCTCACATTTTGGCTCAGGCGGTCAAACGTTTATATCCGGAAGCAAAGCTTGCCATTGGACCATCCATTGACAATGGATTTTACTATGATATGGAAAAGGATACTCCTTTTACACAGGATGATTTGGAAAAAATCGAAGCGGAAATGAAAAAAATTGTAAAGGAAAATCTGGAAATTACATGTTTTACAAAACCGAGACAAGAAGCGATTGCTTTTATGAAAGAACGCAAAGAGCCTTATAAAGTAGAACTGATTGAAGATCTTCCAGAAGATTCTGTCATCAGTTTTTATCAGCAGGGTGAATTTGTGGATCTTTGTGCAGGACCACATCTTATGAGTACAAAACCCGTCAAAGCAATTAAGCTGACCAGCATTGCCGGCGCTTACTGGCGCGGTGATGAACACAATCAGATGCTGACCAGAATTTACGGAACTGCTTTTACAAAAAAAGCAGAGTTAAAAGAATATCTTACAATGATGGAAGAAGCAAAAAAACGTGACCATAGAAAACTGGGAAAAGAACTGGGTCTGTTTATGATGCGGGAAGAAGGACCTGGATTTCCATTCTTTCTTCCAAAAGGAATGGTTCTGAAAAATACGCTGCTTGACTACTGGCGTGAAATTCATACCAAAGCAGGCTATGTTGAGATTGCAACTCCGATTATGTTAAGCAGGCATTTATGGGAAACATCCGGTCATTGGGATCACTACAAAGAGAATATGTATACAACGGTCATTGACGAAGAAGATTTTGCAATTAAGCCAATGAACTGTCCGGGAGGAGTTTTGGTTTACCAGTCAGAGCCTCGTTCTTATCGTGATCTTCCGCTGCGCATGGGAGAACTTGGACTGGTTCATCGTCATGAAAAATCTGGTCAGTTACATGGATTGATGCGTGTTCGCTGCTTTACACAGGATGATGCACATATTTTTATGACGCCAGATCAAATTAAAGATGAGATCAAAGGCGTTGCGGGACTGATCGATCAGGTTTATAACCTATTTGGATTTAAATACCATGTAGAGCTTTCTACTCGCCCGGAGGACAGTATGGGAAGCGATGAAGACTGGGATCTTGCAACAGATTCTTTAAGAGGCGCTCTGGATGATCTCGGACTGGACTATGTCATCAACGAAGGAGACGGCGCATTCTATGGACCAAAAATTGATTTTCATCTGGAAGATTCCATTGGAAGAACCTGGCAGTGCGGAACCATTCAGCTTGACTTCCAGCTTCCTCTTCGTTTTGATCTCCACTATACCGGAGCAGATGGAGAAAAGCATCGCCCAATCATGATTCATCGTGTTGCATTTGGATCAATTGAACGATTCATCGGTATTTTAATTGAACACTTTGCAGGAGCATTCCCGACATGGCTGTCTCCGGTTCAGGTAGAAGTCATCCCGATTTCCGACAAACATCTGGAATATGGAAAGAAAGTGCTGGAAACTTTAAAAGCTGCTGGAATTCGTGCGGAAATTGATACGCGCGCAGAGAAAATGGGATATAAAATCCGTGAAGCACAGCTTCATAAGATTCCATATATGCTAATTGTCGGAGAGAAAGAAGAAGAGAAGAATGCCGTTTCTGTCAGAAGCCGCTTTCAAGGGGATGAAGGTCAGATGAAGCTGAAGGATTTCTTAAATTCTATTCAAAAGGAAATTGAGGAGAAGGAACGCCGACCGATCGAAAAAGAAGAAAACTAATAAAATCACTTTCCTTTATGTATTTTTGTTTTGTGACGATTGAAATATAACACAAAAAGATATATTTAGAGAGGCACTTAAGTGTATCTTCTCTAATTCTTCAAACCAAGGACCAGAAGATTAGATAATCTTCTGGTCTTTTCTTTATAAATTCTTTATAAATAAGGTATACACTTAAAACTTTTCTTATTAATTCTTGCATTCTTTGATGACTAAAAATTGATAAAAAATGACTCTAAATAAAAATTTTTTTCATTTAATATTTTTCTATTGAATTATACCCCGCCAAGGTATATAATATCGCATAGAAAGGAGATTTTTATGGAAAATCATACAAGACATTGCTGTTCGCATAAATCAAAAGAACGCCCTGATAAAGAGTATAAAGATTTAATAAACAGACTAAACCGAATAGAAGGTCAAGTCCGAGGAATAAAAAAGATGGTAGAAAACGATACTTATTGTACCGACATTTTAATTCAAGTTTCTGCTGTGAACGCAGCGTTAAATAGCTTTAATAAAGTTCTTCTTGCCAACCACATTCGCACCTGCGTATCTGATGATATTCGCGCGGGAAAAGAAGAAACTGTGGATGAACTTGTGAAAGTTCTGCAAAAATTAATGAAATAGAAAAAGGAGGAAGCCAATGGAACAGTATCAAATTACAGGTATGAGTTGCGCTGCCTGCAGCACTCGCGTAGAAAAAGCGGTTTCCAATGTGGAAGGAGTTACATCCTGTTCGGTCAGTCTATTAACCAATTCAATGGGAGTGGAAGGAAGCGCGGAGCCTGCTGCCATTATTTCTGCCGTAGAAAAAGCAGGGTATGGCGCTTCAAAAAAAGGAACAAAACAACAGACAACATCAAATGATGATCTATTAAAGGACCGGGAGACGCCAGTCTTAAAAAAACGCCTGACATTTTCTTTCTGCTTTTTAGTTCCCCTGATGTATGTCTCAATGGGACATATGATGTGGAATTGGCCTCTGCCGAAAATCATGGCTGAAAATCATGTGGCAATGGGATTATTTCAATTACTTTTTACAACAGCTGTAATGCTTATAAATCAGAAATTTTTTATCAGCGGCTTTCAAAGTCTGTGGCATCGTGCTCCGAATATGGATACTCTGGTAGCTCTTGGCGCCGGTGCTTCTTATGGCTACAGTGTCTACGCCTTGTTTGCGATGACTGATGCGCAGATGCGCGGAAATATGACTCAAGTTATGGCTTATATGCACGAATTCTATTTTGAATCTGCCGCAATGATTCTGACATTGATTACACTTGGAAAAATGCTGGAGGCAAGATCAAAAGGACGCACTACAGATGCTCTAAAAAGTCTTATGAAATTAGCTCCGAAAACTGCGGTGGTTTTGCGAAATAATATGGAGACAGAGGTTGAAATTGAACAGGTAAAAATCGGAGATCTTTTTTTCGTAAAACCGGGAGAAACCATTCCAGTTGATGGCGTTATTGTAAAAGGAAACAGTGCCGTCAATGAAGCGGCATTAACCGGAGAAAGCATTCCCGCCGACAAAAAAGAAGGCGATCTGGTTTCGGCAGCAACCTTAAATACTTCTGGATACTTACAATGTGAGGCAACAAGAGTCGGAGAAGATACGACACTTTCTCAAATTATTAAGATGGTCAGTGATGCTGCGGCAACCAAAGCTCCCATTGCTAAGGTTGCAGACAAAGTATCTGGAATCTTTGTACCAACCGTGATCGCCATCTCTCTGGCAACTGTTTTTATATGGCTGGCAGCAGGACAGACCGCCGGGTTCGCTCTTGCAAGAGGAATTTCCGTTCTTGTGATCAGCTGTCCCTGTGCTCTGGGGCTTGCAACTCCGGTGGCCATTATGGTTGGAAGCGGAATGGGTGCAAAACATGGTATTATGTTCAAGACTGCGGTTTCTCTGGAAGAAACCGGGAAAACACAGATTGTGGCGCTGGATAAGACAGGGACAATCACCAGCGGAAAACCTCAGGTTACGGATATTCTGCCTTCGTCCGGAGATCTTTCCAAAGAAGAATTTTTAGCGTTGGCATATGTTCTGGAACGAAAGAGTGAACATCCCCTTGCCCATGCCATTTTGCAGGAAGCCGAAGCGGCCGGCATACAAACTTCCAAAGAAATTCTTAACTTTCAGGCAGTTCCCGGAAACGGTCTATCCGGGTTTCTTGACGGCATGTCGATGTACGGCGGAAATTTAAACTATATTGAGCAATATGCTTCTGTGCCAGAAACAGCGAAAGAAACCGCAGCTGCCATGGCTGAGCAAGGAAAAACTCCTTTATTTTTCAGTCGGAAAGACGAATTTTTAGGAATCATCGCTGTCGCAGATATAATCAAAGAAGACAGCCCTCAGGCGGTAAAAGAACTTCAGGAAATGGGAATTCAAGTTGTAATGCTGACTGGAGATAATGAGCGGACTGCCAAAGCAATCGGAAGACAGGCGGGAGTAAATCAAGTCATTGCCGGAGTTTTGCCGGAAGGCAAAGAAAAAATCATTCGCAAATTAAAGGAAATCGGAAGAGTGGCAATGGTCGGCGATGGAATCAATGACGCGCCGGCGCTTACCAGAGCAGATATGGGAATCGCCATTGGCGCCGGAACCGATATTGCCATTGACGCGGCAGATGTTGTTTTAATGCAAAGCCGCCTGAGTGATGTTCCGGCTGCCATACGCCTGAGCCGGGCATCCTTGAAAAACATTCATGAGAACCTATTTTGGGCATTTATTTATAACATCATCGGAATTCCACTGGCAGCGGGTGTGTGGTATACTTTACTTGGATGGAAACTAAATCCTATGTTCGGCGCGGCAGCCATGAGTCTCTCAAGCTTTTGTGTTGTAACCAATGCTTTAAGACTAAATCTGTTTCAAATACACAATGCAAAGAAGGACAAAAAACAAAAACATGGCGTTACATTGAAAGATCTTGAACAAATTCAGGAAAACAATAAAAACAATTCAACAAAACAGGAGGACTTTCTTATGGAAAAAACAATGGAAATTGAAGGAATGATGTGTGCACACTGCGAAGCAGCGGTCAAAAAGGCTCTGGAGGCATTAACCGGCGTAGAAACAGCGTCTGTCAGCCATGAAAACGGAATTGCCACAGTGAAGATGTCTGCAGAAGTTTCCAATGAAGAGTTAAAAAAGGCGGTGGAAGAAAAAGATTATAACGTATTGAAAATTCAATGATTCCGTCATGCAAAAATCTCTTGCCTCTAACTATAAAATATGTTATCTTAATCACATCGACAGGAAGGATGTGATGAAATACATGGCAGACAACAGAAAAGACGAGACAGATACTGTCTCGACCATGAGATGGGCTCCATGTAGTATTATGAATCAATAGAGGGTACAGTCTGTATTTTATGCAGACTGTACCCTTTCATGCTTTTATACTATGTATCATACTTTTTATGGAGGAAATTCACATTATGATCGGAGCAATCATTTTACAAATTCTTTTAATCTTTTTAAACGCTGCATTTGCTAGCGCTGAGATTGCGGTAATCTCTTTAAATGAAACAAAATTGAAAAATATGGCAGAAGAGGGCAACAAAAAAGCAAGAAAATTAAACCTTCTTATACAGCAGCCCGCTAAATTTCTCGCAACCATACAGGTTGCCATCACACTGGCAGGATTGTTAGGAAGTGCCTTTGCCGCAGATAACTTTGCGGAACCGCTGGTACAGTTTTTCACAGACCACGGTGCCTCGATTCCAAAACATATTTTAAATACCATCTCTGTTTTTGCAATCACACTGATTTTGGCATATTTCAGTCTGGTTTTCGGCGAGCTCGTTCCAAAACGAATTGCTATGAAAAAAGCAGAAACATTAGCGCTTGGAATGTCCGGAGTTTTATATTCGGTTTCTAAAGTTTTTGCACCGATTGTGTGGCTGCTGACAATTTCCACAAATGGGATTTTACAACTGTTCGGAATTGATCCAACTCAGGAAGATGAGACCATATCGGAAGAAGAAATCCGAATGATGCTTGCAGAAGGAAAGAAACAAGGAACCATTCAAAAAGAAGAAAACGAAATGATTCAAAATATTTTTGAATTTGACGATCTTTCTTTAGAAGAAATCTGCACGCACAGAAAAGAAGTCGTATTCTTGCGCAATGAAGATGATGTGGAGGTCTGGGAAAATGATATTCATAACAGCCGACATACATATTATCCGATTTGCGGTGAAAATCAAGATGACATTCTGGGGATTTTAAATACAAAAGATTATTTTCGATTAGATCAAAAAGATAAACAAACGATTATGAGCGAAGCCGTTGAAAAAGCCTTTTATGTTCCGGAAAATATGAAGGCAAATATTTTGTTTCAAAATATGAAAAGAAATCAACACTTCTTTGCGGTCGTTCTGGATGAATACGGTGGGGTTACCGGAATTATCACACTACATGATTTGATGGAAGAACTGGTAGGTGAATTTGATGACGATGAAATTGAAATTGAACGGATGAGCGCCAGCCAGTGGCAAATTCAGGGAACAGCAGATCTGGAAGATGTCCAGGAAGAAGTCGGGGTGCCGATGCCAATTGAAGAATATGACACCTACAACGGATTTCTATGCGGACTGATCGGAAGGGTGCCGGATGACGGAGAATCCTTTGAATGTGAATATGAAAATATTAAAATTAAAATCTGCGAGGTATCCGGCCATCGAATTAAAGGAACCATAGTAGAAAAGATTTCCGTTCCAAAATCGTCTGATTAGGATTTACAATGATTGTTATAAAAAATAAGATTTTAAAACAAAAACAGACAAGATAAAATCAAAATTGTTATATTTTATTTATCAACGTGCTGTGAATCAAAAGGCAGATGAAGAGTATAGAAGAGTTAATTTCTTTTATACTCTTTAAATTGATTGTCAAAATCCTCCTTAATCACTGAAAAAAATTATCAATTATTGCCGAAATCTGATATAATACAGTTAGTTTATCTTAATTTGTTAGGAGGCAGAAATTTTGAAGCAAACAATAGCACTGAGCCATGGGAGGATTGGAGCCGACTATCGGGTCCTGTCCTTCCATCTTCCTTTGAAAATAGAAAAGCGATTGGAAGCGCTGGGAATGACACAGGGGACCACGATTACTGTTTTAAATAGTAAACATCACGGAATTTTAATAGTAAAAATTCGCGGAACCAGATTCGCATTGGGAAAAAATATTACAAAGAACATACAAGTGAGGTGTGAGCAGTGAAAGAAGATTTAACCATCGGATTTATTGGAAATCCAAATTGTGGAAAAACAACGTTATTTAATGCTTATACCGGAGCAAACTTAAAGGTTGCCAATTGGCCGGGAGTTACTGTAGAGCGAATGGAGGGCGCCATCAAAGACCACGACATTAACATTCGTCTCGTTGATCTTCCGGGAACCTACAGTTTGACTTCCTATACAATGGAAGAACAGGTATCGCGGCAGTTTATTTTAAGTGATGAAGTGGATGTAATTGTAGACGTAGCGGATGCATCCTCTTTGGAGCGAAATCTCTATTTGACGCTTCAATTGCTGGAACTTGGAAAACCAGTTGTTTTAGCATTGAATATGATGGATATTGTGGCAAAGCGCGGTATGGAAATTGATACCCACAGACTCCCGGAAATGCTTGGTATTCCAGTGATTCCGGTGTCTGCAAGAAACAGAACCGGTTTGGATATTCTCTTACACGCGGCGGTTCATCACCGCAACGCCGTGAAACCTGATATTTTGATTCACAATCACCATGATCATCCCTCTTTCGGGCATATACATAATCATCATAAAGACTTTGCTATGGTGTATTCTGATCAACTGGAAGATAAAATTGACGCGGTCATGCAGCATATGCAGGCGATGTATCCTGGATTGGAGAATTATCGGTGGCTGGCATTAAAACAGTTAGAGCAGGATCAGGAAATTATAAAAAAATATCCCCTAAATCTTCCGGAAGTTTTAGACCGTAATTATGAATCAGATATCATCAATGAAAAATATGACTTTATTCAGGAAATCATTGATGAAGTTCTTGTGAACAAAAGCCGGCAGGAAGCCTTGACGGAAAAAATTGATCATATTTTAACTCATCGGATTTTTGGGGTTCCTGTTTTTCTTGGAATTATGGCATTGGTATTTTGCCTCACATTTGTAATTGGAGACTGGATGAAAGGTTATTTTGAACTATGGCTGGATTGGTTTTCAAATGTCGTCTCTCATGGACTTTCTGCGGCCCACGTGGGAAATGTGCTGCAATCTCTCGTTGTTGACGGAATCATTGCAGGTGTCGGTGGAATCCTGACATTTCTGCCGAATATTTTTATTTTATTTCTAGCGCTGGCTTTTCTGGAAGACAGCGGTTATATGGCAAGAGTCGCCTATGTTATGGAAGGAATTATGAGTAAACTTGGACTTTCCGGACGCGCCTTTATTCCTATGATCCTGGGATTTGGATGTACGGTACCGGCAATTATGGCTTCCAGAGCATTGGAAAACCCAAGAGACCGCTATAAAGTGATGTTGATTACTCCATTTATGAGTTGCAGTGCGAGACTTCCCATTTACATCTTGTTTTCCGGTATGTTTTTTCAGCAGTATGCAATGCTGGCAGCCTATTCTATGTACGTTATCGGGTTAATTGTGGCGGTGCTGATTGCAGCAATTCTTCATTTCATAGACCGAAAAGCAGAACCAAATTATTTATTGATTGAGCTTCCGGAATATAAGGCGCCAAGCGCCAGAACGGTTGCAATTTATGTGTGGGAAAAAATCAAAGATTACCTGACAAAAGCAGGGACCACTATTTTTATTGCTTCTATTCTCATGTGGGTGATCCTAAACTTCGGAGTTCATGGCTATACAGCAAATATGGCTGACAGCTTCGGCGCAGTCATCGGGAAATTTCTGGTACCGTTTTTTGCACCTTTGGGGCTTGGATTATGGCAGATTACGGTTGCTTTGATTGCTGGCATTTCGGCAAAAGAAGTGGTAGTCTCAAGCTTTGCAGTTCTCTTTGGAATTTCCAATATCAACTCCGCATCCGGCATGCAGGCCTTAACTGAAATACTCGGAACAAAGGGCTTCGGTCCGCTTCATGCATTTTGTCTTATGGTTTTTTGCCTACTGTACATCCCATGCGCGGCAACACTTGCCACCATTCGCAGGGAATCAAACAGCACAAAATGGATGATTTTGACTGCCTGTTTTCAATTGGCAACTGCATGGATTATAACCTTTCTGATCTATCAGATCGGAAGTGCGATTTTATCATAAACACAAGGGGGAAGAATGAATGAAACTTCTTTTGATCGAAGATGACATCGAAATATGTGAGATGCTGCAGGAATTCTTAGAAAAAGAAGCATTTGAACTGGATTTTGTGTTGGACGGAGAAACAGGGCTTCAAAAATTTACTGAGAAGCCCTATGATCTGGTTCTTTTGGATTTGATGATGCCAAAACTAAATGGAATGGAGGTTATTTCAAGAATCCGAGAAACCAGTACCGTTCCTGTTATGATCCTCTCTGCAAAAGATGGAGATCTTGACAAAAGTCTCGGTTTGGGATTGGGAGCCGACGATTACCTTACAAAGCCCTTTTCCATGACAGAACTTCTGGCAAGAATCCGTGCCAATATCCGGCGGAATACTCAATATTCCTCTCCCCCCTCCCAGACAATCAAATGCCTGAAAGCAGGAACTCTTGTTATGAGTCTTGAAGAACATACCGTCTCTAAGGGCTCAGAATTTATTGATTTAACGCAGAAGGAATTTGAGATTTTAAAGTTATTTCTGCGCCATCCGAAAAAGGTATTTACAAAGGCAGAAATCTATTCTCTGGTTTGGAACGACACATACTTCGGAGATGAAAATGCAGTCAATGTTCACATCAGCCGTCTGCGCAATAAAATTAAAGACCCACACTATATCACAACGGTATGGGGAATCGGATATAAATTAGGAGAAAACTTATGATAGATCCAATGTTATATTTGATTCTCGGAATTCTTTTGCTTTTTTTACTCTGGCAAATACATCAAAAGAAGAAGTACCAGAGCAATTTGAAAAATCTCAGCAGACAGCTTTCCGAAATCACAAAAAATCGGACCAGCCAAAAAATCATGTTATTTACAGATGCACAAGAAATCAAGATTCTCATTGGTCAATTAAATAATATCTTAGAGGATCGGCAAAAAATCAAGGCTGAGTTTATAAAATCCCAGGATGCTTCCCAAAAAATGCTTTCTAATATTTCTCATGACATCAAAACTCCGCTCACTGTTATTTTAGGATATTTAGAACTTCTAACCGGAGAATCGTCTTCTCAAACACCCAATTTAATAAAAATTCAAAAGAAATCACAGCAGCTTTATCAGTTAGTCGATGAATTTTTTCAGCTCTCCAAATTGGAGTCCGGTGATGCAAATTTAAAGATTTCTGTACAAGACATCTGCGAGCTCTGCCGTCAAACGCTTCTTGATTTTTATGAAATTCTCACGAAACAATCCTTTGAGGTTGATCTTATCATCCCGGAAACGCCCATTTTTGTTTCCGCAGATCCCGATGCAGTCAAACGTATTCTAAGCAATCTAGTGACCAACGTACTGCGATATGGCGCTGACGGAAACTATCTGGGATTTTTCATCAGAGAAGAAGAAGCGTCTGTCTTTTTAGAAGTAATTGACCATGGAAAAGGAATTCCTGCTAAAGATCTTCCTTATATTTTTGACCGCCTTTATGTTATGGAAGATTCCAGAAACCCAATATCGGGAGGAAGTGGTTTGGGTCTTGCAATCTCCAAAGCTCTGGCTTTGGAGATGAAGGGGGATCTTGAAGTATCCAGTATCCCGAATCAGAAAACAAGCTTCCTTCTAAAGTTAAAGAGAGCTGCCCGATAGATTCTCCCAAGAAAGAAAAACGTAAGATTTATTCAAGAGTTTTGAAAAATGATCTCTGTAAAAAGAAAAAAGGAGAAATCTATGAAGTATCTTGTAAAAGCCGAAGGGATTACAAAAACAATTCATTCCAAAACCATTGTGAACTCATTAGATATGCATGTCAGACCCGGAGAAATTTACGGATTTCTCGGTCCAAACGGATCAGGAAAAAGCTCTACGATGAAACTGTTGACAGGTCTTTGGAAACCGGATTTTGGGGTCATCGAATTATTTGAAAAACCATTGTCCAACAACCGTTCCCTGCTGCAAAGAATGGGGTGTATGGTCGACTTTCCTGTATTTTACGAGGACTTGACCGGAAGTCAAAATTTATATTTCCACTGCGAATATATGGGATACCAGCGTCCAAAAGGTATTCAGGAAGCTTTGGCACTTCTTAATTTGACTCATGCAGCCCACCAAAAAGTAAGAGAATATTCCCTTGGAATGCGCCAAAGACTCGGTATCGCCCGAAGCATTCTAACGAAACCGGAATTACTGATTCTGGATGAACCCTACAATGGATTAGACCCTTCCGGAATCAAAGAAATCCGCGATCTTTTGAAACGCCTGTGTACGGAATATGGCATTACCATCATAATGTCCAGTCATATTTTATCAGAAGTAGAGCATCTGGCAGATACGATTGGAATTATTTATCAGGGAACCATGGCGGATGAATTGTCGATGGATGAAATTTCCAAAAAAAGTCTGACCTATTTGGAATTGAAAACAACAGATACCAAGCGGGCTGCATGGTTGCTTTCCGATCAAATGAACTTCTCAAATTTTAAATTGATGGATCATGAAACTTTCCGAATCTATGATACAACCGCACAGCCATCCGAAATTTCTAAATATTTTGCGGCACATGACATAGATATTCAGGGATTGCAAAAAATTCATGAATCTTTAGAAGATTATTTCCTGACGATCACAGGCGCCAAACAGAGAATGGGGGAGAAGCTGTTATGATACAATTAATAAAATTAGAATATCAAAAACACCAGATCTTGAAATATATAAGAAATGCAGGAATTTTAATCCTTATACTGGTTTGCTTTAATTTCGCCATGACGTATTTAGGAATCGCAAATGATCCGGATACCGGAGTCCCTGATCGGGCATTTTCCAACATGGGAGTTTCATCCAATGTAGAATTGCTGTCGGGAATCTCTTTTTTAATTTTTTCCGCGGTCATGCACGGAACATTTATTATCAGCACACGAAAAAATCGAACTATGGAATTAATGTTTTCTTATCCCATAGATCGCAGAAAAATCCTTGCATCTCAGATGATGGCAGTCTGGATTTTTTGTTTTTGGGGACTAATCATTGCGAAGATTGCCTGTTACGGAAGCATTGCATTAGGAGGATTATTTTTTGAAAATCCGGCGTTTCCTATGGATGTAAGTCTGACAGACCTACATTTTTATGGAATCATGCTTTTACAATCCGCAGCCACCATCAGCATTAGTTTTCTTGCGCTGGCAGTGGGTTTAAAATTAAACTCTTCCAAATCTGCAGTCATTGTATCGTTTTTATTAATTTTCCTTCTGCAGGGAAACATCGGGGGAATTTCTCTGAGAGAAAATATAATGTTCCCAGTGATTTTAACCGTGATTTCTTTTTTCTTTGTAGGAATTTGTTTGCTGCAAATCCCGTCCAAAGAGTTATAAAATCAGAGAGAGGCTGAGAAATTTCTCAGCTTTTCTTTGATTTCTCTTAAACTATAATTTAAATCAGTATTTCGCGTATAGTTTAGGATCGCTTAGAAACGGCTGTAAATGGTTCTTCCCCACCTACAGCCGTTTCTCAATGACCTCCTCAGTTTCCAGAACTCCTTCGGTCACCGGCTCCATCGTTTGTTTTACTAACATCCACAAAACATCTGTAATTCCTTTTTTCTGGAGATTTTTCATAAATGAAGATTCTCCGGCAGACATCAAAACAGAATGTAATCCATTTAAAATTAAGGAATATCCCGGAGTTTCATTCCAGTACACTAAGATTTCCGATAAGGATTCTCCTGTAAAATGAATTTTTAAATTGCGGTTTCCGGCATCCTCCAAAAATGCAATTTCTATTTTCAGAACTTCCCGATCGTCTTCATCCGTTGCCGCCTGTACCATGGCTGCCGTATGATATTTCTCGCCATGAAAATCCATCGTACTTTCTCGCCATTCCATGAGTCCTGCCGGGAACCGATAGGTTTGTCCTCGCTCATAGAAAGTTACATAAAAATCAGAATCATAAAATTCAAATCCCAGTTTTAAAATGCCATCCGTATAATTATTATGAAATACCTGCATCATCAAAGGAAAAACTCCCACATTCTGCTCTTTCAGCTGATATGTTTTTTGATGGAGTCTTTGACATAAATTTATCAAATGCTTTTTTCTTTTACCATATCTTCGCCAGGCAAAAAAATCTTTCTGAATCAAAGGCCGACTGTTTCCTTTTTCCATCCTTTGAATGGTTCGCTTTAAATTTTTGTATGCCGATGGATTTTCCGGAAGAACTTTATGAAGAGAATCTTCTAAAGGAAAATATTTTTTAAGAATTTCCTGCATTCTGCACTTCTGAAACAGGATTCCAGATCCTGCATTGGTCACAATTATCATATCCAGATCCGGATAAACAAAAACATTTTGTCCTAACATTCCATTGAAAACAAAGCTTCCCTTTCGCTCTCCCATCCAGATCTGATAACCGTATCCCGAATATCCCATATGATCGGGAACCTGAATTTGTTCCGATGTTGAAGCCCTGATCCATTCCTCGGAAACAAGAGATTTCCCATTCCATGTTCCATACTGAAGAAACAACTGTCCGATGTTTGCCGCATCCTTAGGACAAAGAAAAAGCCCCCATCCTCCTTTGGTGATCCCCCTGGGACAGGTTTCCCAGAAAACCTCCTTTATTCCAAGAGGCTCCCAAAGTCTTGGTTTTAAGTACTCCATCATTGTTTCTCCGGTGATCTCAGTGACAACGGCTGAAAGCATATAACTGTTCATGCTATTATATTCAAAAGAACTTCCCGGTGAAAAATGCAGAGGCGATTCTAAAAATCCTTTCACCCAATCATTCCCGGAAACAGCTCCGGTTTCATTGAATGCCACTCCACTGCTCATGGTCAGTAAATGTTTGATTCGAATTTCCCTCTGACGAACATACCCCATCAAACTTTTGGGTCCTTTCATCACATCCAAAAGTTTATCTTCCAGACAAAGCCGCCCCTCATCTATCAGCATTCCGATTGCAAGTCCTGTAATGGATTTGCAAAGAGAATAGGAAGCATGCCAAAGATTGGCGTGATACGGAGCAAATCCACATTGCATCAAAAGTTTTCCATGGCGCATTACCGTGATCTGATGCATTTTCACCTCTTCTTCTCTCTCCAGTTCAACAAGCATCTGCTCCAGCCTTCGAGATTCCACTCCCTGCGACTCCGGAGATGTGTTGCGGCTTTCCTGTTCTCTTTCCGCCCCGGGAAACACAGGTTTTTGCGGGAAATACGTAACCCTGCTGATATTTTCAGTTTTTCGTCGAATAAAATTCCATAATAACTCCAAAACCGGAATCTGTTCAAATGCCATGATGCCTCCTTATACAAGAGGAAACACATTTTGTAAGTTTCATCCTAAAAACTCAAATGTTTCTTTTTCCTTAACAGGTTTGCGCCGGATATAATCAGCATAACCCCGGATATAATTCCAACGCTAATGGACAGAACTCCCAAGACAATATTTCCTGCCCCTGTCCGTTTCATCGTCAAATATATTTTCTCCATTTCCATTGTTCAGACCTCCTTTTTTTGTTAGAACTACTATACCATTAATCGCTGCAATTCGTCAATTCAGATCTCTTATGACGAATCCTTTGAAACATTGCCTGAATGTAAAATTCATTCTTTTCCATCCCGGCAGAAAGTTCTGCCTGCATCCGAACCGCCAATTCCCGGGCAATGGACAGCCCCAGCCCGCTGGACGTTTTGCTCCGTGCCGCGTCAGCCTTATAAAACCGCTCAAACACCTGAGAAATATCAATTTCTTCCGGACGCTGAACTTCATTGCTGATTTTTAAATAAACATGGTCTTGATCTTCACGCATCCGAATCCGAATCTGATGAATGCCGTGATCCAGACCATTTTTAATGACATTTTCAAAAATTCTTCTAAGACCCGCCTCATTTCCAATTACATACAGCCGATGACTGGGAAGATCTATTTCAGGATGAATTTTGTTTTTGGTCCACTCATCATAATAAGAGAAAATCGTCTGTTTTAAAAGGGAATCAATGCATACCTCAGACAACTCCAAATGATATGCCGTATTTTTTACTTTGGTAAATAAAAAAAGTTCTTCCAGCATCTCTTTAAGACTATGGATGCGCCCCTGAATCATATGCAAATATTTCTTTTGTTCTTCTTTTGAAGAAGTTTCCTCCAACAACTGAAAGTATCCGTCCAGAGATGTCAGCGGCGTGCGAATGTCATGGGAAAGATTGGTGTACGTATCGGCGATCATAGCTTCCTTTTTTAAATATTCCTGATGTTCCTTTCGCTGCCGCGCCAAAAGTTCATTGAGCTGATCTGACAGTTCTCCCAGATTCCCCCAACGAATTTCCGTTTGAATCAACATGTTGCTGTCATGTTTTTTTAAAAACGACATTTGGCGGCAGATTTTTTTTATCTGCCGCCGGTATTGAATCCAGATACTCCACTGTATGATGATCACAATCAAACATAATCCAATCCAAAATTTCATTGTCTTTCCTCTTGTTCCTTATCATCGTACCCAAAACCTTTACCGAATATCCCGTTTTTCAAATACAATACAGGACAAACAAATTGCCGCCGCTCCAAATACCAGAGCTGTCCCCACTGCCCTATACAACTCACAAGCCCCGGCATTCATTGGCAGCAATGACATTTTTCCGGTTACCGTGTGATAAATCATATGAAAATCTTTTACTCCTACAGCCATCAGAATTTTGTCAATTCCACTATATAAAATGATCAGCACATTCATACACAGACATACCGACAACGTCATACTAAATACATTGGAGGCAAGGAGTATTGCAAGCACCATACAGATGAACACCAGGGCTGTGTTAAGAAGAAATTGTGTTCCAACATAGCTCCAAAAATCCGATACATCTCCCAACTCCCACGCAGAAAAATAAATCCTTTGAAACAATGCCTGCACCAGAAGATAATAAATCATAGAACAGGCCGTATAAACCATAAGTACCATTGATTTTGCAAGAATCAGATACCATCGCCTGTGAATCTGACCTCCAATGTGTTTTATATATCCGCTTTTGAAATCCGCGGTAGAAAAAATCACCGCAAATATTACAAGAAATAAAGAAACAAATTTTCCCTGCAAATTCGCATAAACCTGATCAAAGAAAGTTACCTTCTGTCCGATTTTTGTAGGCAGAGTTACGCTCATTCCGAGATTTATTGATTCTTCCTGAACCGTCTGCGCGGAAGTTTCCTTCTGCATCATCTTATAGTCTTCCTTGGACATGGCTGTGCTAAACCAAACGGCAGCCGCGAGAACAATCCATATGATATAAAGTGATTTTGTATGAAGCAGTCGATACAACTCCATTTTAACGATGTTCAGCATTCAAATCACCTCCTGTCAATTTTAAGAAATAGGTTTCCAATTCCTCACTGACAATGGAAATTCCGTCCACCAAAACTCCATTCTTGGCTAGTTCCATATTCAGCGCGGCACTCTCATTTAGCCGTTCAAATACATAAATATGTTCTGAATCCACCACCTGATAGTTGGAAAACCCCAGCTGATCCAAAACCGGAAGTGCTTTGTTGGGATTTTTTAATGAAATTTCAATTCTCTCACTGCATCGCTTCATCAGCTCATCTCTCGTCAATTCTTCCAAGAGCATTCCATTGTGAATGATCCCATAATGTGTCGCAATTTTGGAAAGTTCCTCTAAAATATGGCTGGAAATCAGTATGGTCATATTTCGTTCTTCCTGCAGTTTTTTGATAATATCCCGAATTTCGGCTATCCCTTGAGGGTCCAGACCGTTAATCGGTTCATCAAGAACTAAGAGATCCGGCTCTCCAATCAGTGCAAGTCCGATCCCCAGACGCTGCTTCATACCAAGTGAGAAATGTTTCGTTTTTTTTCTTCCGGTATGCTGTAATCCAACCTGACTTAAAATCGTTTCAATATAATTTTTTTTATGAATGCCGAACAGCTGACATTTTATTTTTAAATTTTCATAGGCTGTCATATTTCCGTATAATCCGGGATTTTCAATTAAACAGCCAATTCTTGAACGCATAGAACGCAGCTCCCTGCCGCTGTATCCAAACACACGAATCTCCCCTCCGGTTGGTTTGGAGAGATTGCAAATCATACGAAGGCATGTTGTTTTTCCCGCTCCGTTTCTTCCGATAAATCCATAAATCGCACCTTTTGGTATATGAAGATCTATGTGATCTACTGCTTTTTGATGACCATACTGTTTGGTTAATCCTCTGGTCTCTAATAGTAATTCACTCAATGGTTTCTCACTCCTTTTTTTGATTTAAGATCATTGTATCAGGGAAATCCTAATCAAACGCAAAGAAACAGTAAAAAAAGAGTAAAGATTTATCCGCCAATCCGATAACCGATTCCCCAGATGGTTTCTATATATTCTTCATCGGTCACAGTTTTTATCTTTTTACGGATATGACTGATATGGACATCCAGCGTCTTTGTCTCACCCATATATGGTTCTTCCCATGCATATTCAAAGATATCTTCTTTGGCAAATACCTGATTGGGATGTCTAAGAAGCAGTTCTAGAATCGCAAACTCCTGTTTTGTCATATTCGGAAGACGTTTTTCTCCGATCCAAACATGATGAGTTGCCGGATCTAACATAAAATCCCGATAAACAATTTGTTTTGCATCTGCTTCTTTTCCAGCCGACGCATGGCGAATCTGTATCTGAACTCTTGCAAGAACCTCAGGCAGCTCAAAGGGCTTGGTAATATAATCATCTGCTCCAGAAGTCAAAAGAGAAATTTTTTCATCCAGTTCATCCTTTGCCGTAATAACAATCACCGGAAGATTCCCCATTTTGCGAATCTTTTGGAGTACTTCTTCTCCCGAAATTCCAGGAAGCATCAAATCCAATAGTACAAGATCTATTTGCTTGCCCTGAATTCTCAAAATTAATTCCGCTTCTGTTCCGGAATATGCTCCAATAACCTTATATCCGGCATTCTTAAGTGTTGTACATAAAAGCTGATGAATATCAGCATCATCCTCTACGATTAAAATATTTGTTTCCATTTCTATTTCCAATCAATAAATTTAAAATGACACAAAGAAAGATGGTGATTGCCATATCCGGCAAGGTATTTCCAACGATGGTATCCACTCCCATGAGCCAACGGTAAATCGCAAATCCAACCACCCAAAGCATCATATTTTTGATACAAACGGTTTTTCTTGTGAAATCTTGTTTTAGGAAAAAGAAATCTGCAATCTGAATCGCAATCATTGGTGCAAACACAGACCCGATGAAATATAAGAAATCTGTAATGTCGTCCATCGGGAAACATACGGCTCCAACGGTCCCGATCACTGTCGCTGCCACAGCAACCCATTTCCCATTTATTTTTTTAGAGATGGATTCACTGGAAATTCCAGCTGACCATGCATCCAAAAAAGTCGTTGTCACCGTCGAGAATACAATAATCAAAAGTCCGGCGATCCCAAGACCTGCTTTTACCATGATTTGCGCAATATCTGATGTCCCTGTAAAAATCGAAATTCCCATTCCAATCACATACATCCAACAGCTGACAAGACCATAGACTGCGACACTGACTATCGTAGCCTTTTCTGGTTTCTCAGCCTCTCTCGTATAGTCGCTAATTAATGGCAGCCAGGATAACGGCATTGCAACGGCAAGTTCTACCGCCGCTCCAAAAGTAAAACCGTCGTTTGAAACAGATCTCATCGTATCTCCGCCAAAAATCAAATAGCTTAAAATGATCGTTAAGATAAACAATGCTGTCATCGCAACGGTGTTGATTTTTCCTAGGTTTTCCACACCGACAAAAATCCAAAATAGAATTAATCCGCCAATTAGCAGACACCAAATCCAGTGGCTGCTTTTCCAGATGCCCTCCGCCGCAAGCGCGCCATCGTAAATCATAATGGCAGTCCAGCCGACCAATTGCAGAATATTTAAAACAACAAAAAACAGGCATCCTTTCTCTCCAAAGCTCATCTTTACAGTTTCCATAGAACTTTTCCTTGATTTTCCTCCGATGAATCCTGCAAACAGCATCATAGCACATCCAATCACATGTCCGATTAAAATTGCAAGAAGGCCTTTTTGGAATCCCAGCGAGGAAAAATATGTTCCTGTCAAAATTTCAGCCAGCGAAACCCCTGCTCCAAACCAGATCAGTCCATTTTCAAAAACGGAAGTTTTTCGTTTCATGATTCTCCCGCCTCCTTTTTCCATACATCTTTTAAATCAAATGCATGATTCATCGGTCCGCTTCCTTTTCCAAGATCCAGCATATCTGCCAGTGCTCTTGAAATATAATCTTTTGCATTGTAAACCGAGGTTTTCAAATCAAACCCTTTTGCCAGATTTGCGGCAATGGCACTGGATAATGTACATCCGGTTCCATGGGTATTGGAATTTTTAATTCTTTTTCCCATAAACCAAAAGGCGCCTTGGTCGGTAAACAGCAAATCATTGGCATCATTGACGTTGTGTCCGCCTTTTAATAATACGGAGCAGCCAAGATTTTTATAAATCTTTTCTGCCGCAATGGTCATTTCCTGTTCTGTATGTATTTCCATCTCTGATAAAATCTCCGCTTCCGGAATATTTGGAGTAATCACAGAGGCCATCGGAAGTAATTTTTTCTTCAGAGTTTCTACGGCATCCTCATCCAAAAGCCGCGCCCCGCTGGTTGCAACCATCACCGGATCCACCACAATTTGATCTGCCTGATAAAATGTAAGGCGTTCGGCAATTCTTTCAATTAATTCGATCGAAGAGACCATGCCGATTTTCACTGCATCCGGACGAATATCCTCAAAGACCGCGTCGATCTGTTTTTGTAAAAATTCAGGTTCTACTTCTAAAATTCCTGTAACTTCTGTGGTATTTTGTGCCGTTAGGGCAGTAATCGCACTCATGGCAAACACGCCATTCATGGTCATTGTTTTTAAATCTGCCTGAATTCCGGCGCCTCCGCTAGAATCACTTCCGGCGATTGATAATGCTGTTTTCATAATGTCTCTCTTCCTTTCTCTCATCTGATCTGCATTATTTTTATAAAGCGGCAGAAGGTGGTGCCCCCAATCTGTCGCGAACAAAGCGGTGTAGGGAACGGAAAACCTTCCTACTACCGTAAAGAAACGGGAAACTGACAGACAGTTTCCCGTTCAGCCTGCTACACAAGCTCTTTGATTTCTTTTTCTTGAGATATTATATACCCTTCGCATGGAAATAGCAAGTTCACAATCTTGCTTTAATCTTCCCTCAAAGCCTCTTCCACTT